>JAAYIY010000025.1 GCA_012523185.1 Clostridiales bacterium | reverse complement strand
CAAGCTTTGGATTTTACACGGCGCCGGGCGCGAATCACACGGCAATAATCGCGTGGGCGGCGTTTACTTATGTCATGTGGGGAATGTGCTACACCGTCGGCGACATACCGTTGTGGGGCATCACCGCCGTTATGACCGAAAGCGACAAGCACCGCAACAAGCTTCTTTCACTTGCCAGAGTGTTTGCCGGCATCGGCGGCGGCGTGACGCTTTTGGCCATCCAGCCTGTCGGCATCGAAATCGGGAAAACGCTGCAATCCAAAGTTTTCAGCCACCTCCCCGCGGCACAGGCGCTCAATCAAGGTCAGCGCTACGGTTTTCTTGTGGCTGCGGTGGCATTCGGCATAATCGGCAGCATACTTTTCCAGCTTGTCGGGATTTTTACGCGTGAACGCATCGCGGCAAGCGAAAAGAAAAACGGCATAGCCGAAAACTTTAAGCTTATGTGGAGCAACAAGCCTTTTCGCCAGCTGCTCATATCGGGCATCCTCAACAGCCCGAAAAACCTTATAATGCTTGTCGCCTTGACGTTGGTCAATTTTTATTACGCAAACAACGATTCCGGGCAGATTTTTAAATATTACGCCATTCTCGGCGTGGGACTTTTTATCGGTCAGTTCGCCGTGATACTGTTTATGCCGTCGCTTATTAAAAAGTTTGAAAAAAAGCATGTTTATAATTGGTCAAACCTTATCAGCGCCATTCCTTTTGCTCTTATTTTTGTCTGTTACGAAGCCGCGCAAAACCACGACGTGACATCGGCGTTTTTTCTCACAATTTATTCCGTTATGTTCACTTTCGCCGGTCTTTCAATCGGCGCCACATCCATCCTCCAGTCATATATGATTGCCGATTGCATCGACTATGAGGAGCATAAAAGCGGCTTGCGCCCCGACGCCGTTTTCTTTTCGGGACAATCGTTTGTGACAAAGCTCTCGACAGGCATCGCGACAATCATCAGCTCGATTGCTTATTTTGTTGTTGATTTCCAAAAAGAAAAGAGAGAGGCCGTCGTCCAATTTATGCAGGTGGGCATAGCAAGAGACAACCCCGAATTTGAGCCGTTTATGATGATTATGTTCTTTCTTGTGTCCATTCCGCCAGCGATCGGCTGCATACTTTCTGTCTTGCCGACATGGAACTATGCGCTTTCAGACAAAGAGCATGAAAGAATCCTGAAAGAGCTGAACGAGCGAAGGCACGCAGACGGCTGATAAAATGCTTTGAACAAGCGGCGGGTGTTTTGCTTTTCTCTTTTTCGGCGGCAATACGCTTGCACAGATTCAAAAACAAAGCCGTCAAATTCAATCTGTTACGGAGTGGAAGATTTGCTTGAAGAACTTAAAAAACGTGTCTGCAAGGCGAACCAAAAGCTGCCGGAATTGGGGCTTTCGGTTTTCACATGGGGCAATGTGTCCGGCTTAGACCGCGAAAAGGGACTGTTTGTAATAAAGCCGTCCGGCGTGCCGTATGACGAGCTTTGCCCCGAAAAAATGATTGTCATGAACCTTGGCTGCGAAAAAGTCGAGGGGGCGCTTAACCCGTCCTCAGACACGCCGACACACTGCGGGCTTTATAAGGCTTTCCCGAAAATCGGCGGCATCGTCCACACACATTCACGATGGGCGACAATTTGGGCACAGGCGGGCGCTTCGATACCTGTCCTGGGCACGACTCACGCCGATTGCTTTTATGGTCCTATACCATGCACAAGAGAGATGACCTTTGCGGAGATACGCGGCGAATACGAAAAGGAGACTGCCGCCGTCATTGCCGAGGCCTTTGCCGAAACTGACCCCATGGACATTCCTGCGGCGCTTGTGCGTTTACACGGCGCGTTTGCATGGGGGAAAGACTGCGGCGGCGCCGTTTATAACGCCGCCGCCCTTGAGGAAGTCGCCATGATGGCATGGCATACTGTGTCAATGCCGCAAAACACGAAATCGAGCGTGACGCAGGCGCTTATCGACAGGCATTTTCTCCGAAAGCACGGCAAAGGCGCTTATTACGGACAAAATCATGGTGTTTGAATTTCGGCGCCGTGGGCAAACGAATAAATCACCGCTTCCTTTACTTTCAGCCCGGTGACCTTCTCCATCGCCTCGCGATAAATGCCGAGCTGCGCCGAATATTGACTTTTTATTTTTTCCGTCGGCGCCGTATCAGTCTTGTAGTCAACAATCACAAGCTTGCCGTTTTCAACAAAGGCGCAATCGACCATGCCCTGTATGATTATCTCCTCATCGGCGGAATCCCCCGCCAAACCCTCATACATTTCTCCGGACTTTTTTGAAAAGGTAAACCTCTTTTCCCTGAAAATCTTTCCGGAGTTAAGCATCCTCACGGCTATCCGGCTTTTGAAAAAGGTCTCGACCTTTTTGACGTCTATGGAATCCCCTTCGCGCTCCGTCAGCCTGCCCTCCGCCACAAGACGTTTTATTTCGTTTCCAACACCTTTAAATGCTTTGCCATAGTCGGCAAACTGCATGAATGTGTGAAACGCGATTCCCTTTTGCGCCCCGGTCATGCCCTTGCCGCTCATAAACGCGGGGCGTGACGAGGCAAAAAATTCAGTGTCGATTCCCTTCGAGTCAATTTGTGAGGCGGCTTGCTTCGCGACGACAGCCGACAGCGGTTCGTAAGGGTATTTGTATGACAGCCGCTTGTCAACCTCGCTTAACAGCTCGGGAGACACTTGCGGCCGGATTTTTTTGTCTTCCGAAGCGGCTTTAACGCCGTCGGCGGGCGGTTTTGAGATAACCGCCTTTATTCTGCCGCCGCTTTGCAAAACAGGCAAATCCACACCGGCGGCTTCCCTGAATGCCTGCGCGTCCGGGTGGCGCAGCATTGCCGACAGTATCCAATCAGCGTAATTTCCCATGCCGGTGACGGCAAACGGCGGCACAGAGTCGCCGACCGCGTTTGCCGAAAGCTTCAGGAGGTTGGCGGAAGGATTTTTAAGCGATGAAACAATGATTATCCTTTCCATTGCCCTCGTCAGCGCCACATAAAGCACCCGCAGCTCCTCGCTTTTCGCGCTTTGTTCGGCGGCAATGTTGACGGCTAACTTTGAAACGGTGTTGTACTGAATAAACTTCTCCGGCTCGCGCCTTATTATGCCGATGCCGTGCCTTTGGTGGATTATGTAGTTTTTCTTTAAGTCGCTGTCGTTAATCTTGCCCGAGCAGTTTGCAAGTATGCAAACAGGAAACTCCAGCCCCTTGCTTTTGTGTATTGTGATGACCTTGACGGCGTCCGCCGTGTCCGAGATTGCCGAGCTTGCGTCAATATCCTTTCCGCTTTCGGCTATCCTGCCGATAAAGCGCATGAATCCCGGCAGTCCGTTATGACCCGATTCATCGTATTTTGCCGCAAGATTTTGAAAAAGCAGGAGGTTTGCCCGTCTCCCCTGACCGCCCCTCATCGAACCGGCTATTGCAAGAAACCCTGTTTCCTCAAAGAGCCTGCGCACCAGCTCACCGGGCGGCAGCATTGCCGAAAGACTTCGGAATCGCCTTATCTCACCGAGAAAATCAGCCGCCTTTTTGTTTTGGTTTTCTGCACCGCGAAGACATGTGTAAATGTTTGACACCCTGTCGTCTATCCTCAGCTTTGCAATTTCATCGGGCGTAAAGCCGAAAACAGGCGACAGCATAACTGAAATCAGCGGAACATCGCGGGCGGGGTTGTCTATGACTTGCAGCAGTGAGATGATAAACATGACTTCCGGAGCGGACAAAAGCCCGCCGGAGACCTCGGCGCTCGCCGGGATTCCCCGCTTTAAAAGCTCCTCTGTAAAGACGGCGGCACGCCCCTTGTCGGAACGCAGAAGTATGCAGAAGTCCTTAAAAGTCGCCGCCCTGACATTGTCATTCGTGCCGACTGTCAGCCCGTCCGCCAGCATTTCATCAATCATCAGCGCGACATACGCCGCTTCATCCCTTATGCCGCCTTGCTCCGCTTCGGACATATCCACAATATGCACCTGCGCGCATGGATGATTCGTTTCGGGATATTGCGCGGCGGCAGTCAGCTCCTCTTTGTTTTTGTAATCTATTTCACCGGCGCGCTCGCTCATTATCTGATTAAATATAAAGTTTACCGCGGATGTCACACCGTCGCGGCTGCGGAAATTCTTGTCAAGCCTTATTGTCGCGGGAAAGCTGACGCCGTCGAACCGGCTCGTCTCGCCCCTTCTTTTAAGAAAAAGCTCCGGCATCGCTTGGCGGAATCTGTATATGCTTTGCTTGACGTCGCCGACCATAAAAAGATTTTTGCCGTCATTTGAAATTGACTGAAAAATCAGATCCTGCGCTTCGTTGATGTCCTGGTATTCGTCTATCAATATTTCCGTAAAGCGTTCTGACAGCTCGGCGGCAAGCTTTGTCTTTTTATTTTTTCCGCCGTCCTTTTTTATTAAAAGAGAAAGCGCGAACGAGCTGATGTCTGAAAATTCATATGAGTTTGAGTTCGATTTTAAAACGGCAAGTTTTTTTCGGAAAAGCAAAACAGTTTTTGCAAGCTTTTTAACTATCGGCGCGCAATATTCCATGTCCTCATCGTTTTCCGCCTCTGAAACGCAAAAATATTCGCCGAGCTTTTTTGCTGTCTTTTTAAGTCTATCTCTTGAATTAATGACACTTGATTTCAACGGTGTTTCGTATCCTCTTGGAACTCTGCCGAGACTTTTAAAGACAATGCCTTTTAACATCGTTTCGCGCACATCGTCCCAATTGTCCTTTTTCAGCGCTTTCATAAGCTCGCCATAAAGAATTATATCGCTTGCCAAAGTCGGAACATATGCTTTTACAAGCTCCTCCTCCGCACCTGCTTTTTCTATGAGGCTTTCTGTGACAGAAACACAATATTTCAGCGCTTCCGTTGACTTCTCCGCTATTATTTTCCCCCAGCCGCTTTTCATGAGCGGCGTTCCGCTTGTGAAAGGCTCATAAAGTGAGTCAAGCCATTCCTCCGGAAACGGGTAAGCGCCCGCGATATTGTTAAGCGTGTAAATCGTATCCGTCAGTTCCCTGTCGTCGCGCCCCCTGAAAAGCAGCTCTACAAGCTCCTCAAACTCCGGCGATGATTTTGCGTACATCTCCTCAAGCGCCTCGGCGGCCGCTTCTTCCCTCAACAGCATGCTCTCATGATTGTCAAGGATTTTATAGTCGGGGTCTATTCCAAGCTCATGAAAGTTTTCGCGCGCCAAATCGTTGCAAAAGCTGTCAATCGTGCAAATCTTCGCAAACGGCAAAAGCATTTGTTGGCGGCGGAGGTGTGCGTTTTCCGGCTCCTCGGAAAGCCGTTTGGCAAGCGCTTCCGTTATGCGGCTTTTCATCTGAGCCGTGGCGGCTTTTGTAAAGGTGACGACCAGAAGGCTGTCGGCCGGGCATATCTTTTGCTCGTCTGTGAGAAGGCTTATGACACGCTCGACAAGGACGCTTGTTTTGCCGGAGCCGGCGGCCGCGCTGACAAGAAGCGTGCCGCCCCGCGCCGTGATGGCTTGATTTTGCTCAGTCGTCCACATCTTTTTCAGCCTCCTTTGAGTCAAGAATCTTCAGGCTTTCTTCGTGATTGTATCCGTCGATTTCCCTGACAGGCAAGCCGTCCTCGTGCCTGCACACGCTTTTATATTCGCAATAGGCGCACGCGGCGCTTTTTTCGTCTCCTTTTATCTTGGCGGGCAACGCGGGAATTAGCCCGCCGTGCAGCGCGGACGCCATTTCGCAAATCAATTTGTCCGCCGCCGCCCTTAATCTTTCAAGCTGTTCGAGCGTTATCAGCGTGCCTTTCAGAATGCCTGTCTTTGTAAAGTAAGCGGGAATAAAAACGCCGCCGCCTGTATTGTCCATCGCCGTTATCGCAAGCTCATCTTTAAGGAGCATGCCGTCCATCTTGAGACTTTTCGCCTTTTGAAGCGAAATTTCATCATCCTCGGCGTCTCTTTCCACTTTCTTGAAAGCGGCTTTGGCGGGCATATAAAGTATGCCTGACGGAACAACCTTTCCCCCATATCTTCCTTCGCCGTTCTTCCAGATTGCAAAAAGATAAACCAGCATCTGTAGGTTAAGCCCGTTAAGCACGTCGGAGAGCAAAAATGTTTTGCCGCCGGACTTATAGTCGATAATCCTTAAATAGCGCCTGTCACCGTCGTCAAATTTATCCACCCTGTCCACGCGGCCGGTAACGCACACAGTCTCGCCGCTGTCAAGCTTAATTTCGTAAGGCTCAATGTCGCCGTATTTGTTAATATTCAGCTCGAAATCCACCGGCTCAAAGCTGCTCACACCAAACTCAAGGACAAGCCTTTCAAGAACCTCACAAAGGGTTTTTGAAAGCCGCCGATAAAGATACTCAAATCTTTTGTTTTTTTCACCGCCTGAAAGACGGTCTGACAGATATTCGTTGAGAAGCCGCGACACCTCGGACGCGCGCTCGTCGGGCGTCATGCTCAAAAGCCCGTCTTTGCCGCAGGCGCGTATAATCGTTTCCAGAACAAAATGTATCTCGCTGCCTTGCTGGGACGGATCAAACTTTGCCTTTTTGTCGGGCTTTGCAAAAATGCCGTATTTGCAAAAATATTTGAAAGGGCAGCTGAAATATGTTTCAATCTTTGAGGCGGAAACATATAAATTGTCGCCGAAAAGCTTTCTTGAAACATCTGTGTCAGATATTTCAAACGGCTGATTTTCGGCGATTCTTTCAAGCGCCGCAAGCTTTGCTCCGTATTCCTCTTTTAGTCCGAGCCAACTCCTGACGGCTGTGTAAACCTCGCCGCCGCTTTTCATGTTAAGACACATATATTCAAACGCCGGGGCGACGCCCTCGGGCAATGAGTTTTGAGCCGACAAAGCGGCGCTGTGCTGCGCGGCGTTCGGAAAAAGCCTTTTTATTTGCAGAACAAATTCAGACGGGGCGGCGGCGGAACCGTCGAAATCTGCCAGCGGATATGTGACGTAGAGCTTTTCGGACGCGGCGCAAAGTGTTTTGTAAACAAGAAAACGCTCCGAAACGACTCTGTATTCGCCAAAGTCGTAAAGCTCAAGCCCGACATCCTGAAGCTTTTTTCTGTCCGCGTCGTTTAGAATGCCTCTCATAACCGGGTCCTTCGGGAAAACACCGTCATTTGAACCCACGACAAAAACAACTCTCGGTGACGACGTGACAATTCTGTCCGCGCTTCCTATCGCTGTTTCGTCAAGCCCCTGCGGTATGCTTCCGAATGTCTTTGTGCCTATGATTATATCGAGCAATTCCGCAAACCGCCTTGGCGGCAGCTTTGACTTTTCGACTGTCGTAAAGATTAGGTCGAGCATATCCATCGCCATTTCCCACACGCGCTCCTGCTCAAGCGCAAGCACCGGCTCGCCTATTTCCTCAAGATATACGGCAAGCTTTTTTAAGTTTTCGCCGACATCCAGCTCCTCAAGCATTTTGTATATCGCCGCCGAAAACTCTTTGCCGTCCGCGTCGGAAACTGACCTTCTTAATCTATCGACAGGGGCTGTCGCTTTTGAGCGGATTTTGTTTATCTTTTCGACTTTATCAAGGCTCTCACTCGTCGTTTCGACGCCAAATCCGTCCGGATGGTCGTCCCAGTCCGAAACCCATCTGTCGCCGCTTATGTCCCACATAAGGGCGTAGTTTTCAAGCTCGCATATATCTTCTTCGGGTATGCCTGTCAGATTAGTTTTTAAAAAGCGCATTACCCTGTCGCAATTATACCCGTTGGCAGCAATGTCTGCCGCGGCGCGTATGAGGGTTATCAGCGGCTGATTGACAATCGGCTGGCGCCTGTCCTCAAAAACAGGCACGCCGCATTTCATCATTGCCGATTTCAGCTCCGCTTCATATCTGCCCGCGTCGCGGGCTATGACGGCTATCTCGCGGCTGCGGTATCCCTCCTCACGCAGGAGTCTTTTGATTTCGGCGGCGATGTATGAACACTCGTCATATACGCTGTCGGCGTAGCAGACAGTTATGGCGTCGGCACATCCCTCATAAACCTTCGCGTCCGCGGCGAAAAGGCGGCGGTCGAGCGCCTCAAGCTCCTCCGGCTTGCTATAAAAGTCGTCATTAGAAAGCTTTTCAGGAGCGGCGACGGGAACGCCCGCGCGGTTTGCCGCCGAAATAAGCTTTGCGGCTGTGCTTTTGATGTATTCAAACGCGCCGCCCTTGCCGCCGAAGATATCGTCTGTGCAAAGCGTAACATACACCTCGCTTGCCTGTGAAAGCATACGCTCGATTACCATATATTCCTGGCGTGTGAACCCGCTGAACGCGTCAATCGCGACGACAGAGCCTTTAAAAAAGCCGCTTTCGGGCAATTCTCCGCAAAGCAGCGTCAAAAGGTCACGGTCGTCCTCAAATCGCTGTGCGATAAGCGCGTCATACGCTTCAAGGATGACAGACACTTCATAAAGCTTGTCCTTCAGCAGGCACTGCTCCATCGCGCCTGACGCCTTTAAAAGGTCGAAAGTTGTGACAGCGCATCTTTTAAATTCCTCCGAAATCTGTAAAAGCTCTTTTACGACAGACAGGCTTTTGCCGTGCCTTTTATATACATTAAGCCTTTCGGCGACGCTTTCAAGCGCCATGCTCATAAGCACCGCTCTGCCGCCGTCGTCAATTTTCGGCAGCTTCTTGCGGGCACTGTGCGAAACAACAGTTTCGGCAAGCCTTGTGAAACTGAGAACATCGACTTTTTCGACATCTCGCGGCCCGAGCAGGCGAAGCATTTCACGCTCTGACGCAAACGAAGCCTGTTCCGGGACTATAAGCGTCATACCTTTTACCCCGGCGTCGGCATATTCTTTTAAAAGAGACCTGATTCTTGTGCTTTTGCCTGAACCGGCTCTGCCTAAAATAAAATGAAGCATATTAAAACACCGTTCCGGTCGATTGATCTATTGATGTCAAAGCGTTTATGACAGAGTTCAGCAATGTGTAGTCAGTTTGTGTTATGACATCGTCGCGATTCAAATCAACGGCAAAGCCGTGTGCGGAATTTGCCGCTATCGGGTTTTGACCCGACAAATGAGCTTTTAACAATGTCAGATCTGTCGCAGAAATGTAGCCGTCCCCGTTAATGTCGCCGAAAATTACTAAAATATAGGTGCAAAAGACACTGCCGTCGTTGTCGGATATGACATTCAGCTCCACACCCGTGCCCACCGTTACGCCGTCGCCCAGCTCTATGTGACCGCCGCTGACTGTTATTAAGCTTGACAGCGCGCCGAAAGCAGTCCCCGGCTCAATTCCGTAAATATATCCGTTTTCGTCGTCTATGACTATGCCGCCGCCCTCTGCCGAGCTTATTGTAATCTCCTCATGGTAATCCCTTGTCATGACCTTGACGCAGGTGTTGTTGAATCCGCTCTGCGATGTGTCATACCAAGTGCTGCCTGCGCCGAAAAAACTGACACCCGCGGCGCTGCTGTAAACGGAGCTGTTTCCCTCGACGGGAACACGCATATTTTCGCCCGTCTCGTCAGTCATCATTATAACCGCCGAAAATCTTTGTCCGCCTGTCAGCTCCACAGGCTCGGACAACTCCGCCGTGTGGAATCCCATAAAGTCGGCAACTCCGGAAGTCGTCGCTGAAACGACCTTTGTCCCCTTTGTCGGGTCTGTCGCGCCCTTGACGTTTATGTATATGTTTATTTCATATCTGACAGGGGTGTTGATCGACGTGCTGAAAGCGACGTGTGTCAGCAGCTCGTCCTTTGACGATGTGAAAATGTTCGCCGTTTTTGCCGTTGAAAATCCGGAGACAAAAATCGCCTGCCCCCATCCTGCGCCGTCGTATTGATATATGTTGTCAAACTTGTCAGGCGCGGCGGCTGTGTATCTTGCAATGTTTTTTAAAGACGGCTCATGATATGACAGCCAAAAATATCCGTCGTCGCCCCAGCTCTCGCCCCAGCTGTTTTTGCAAAGCCAGGCGCCGTCCCCCGGCGGACTGCAAGCGGAGTTGAATTGTGCCGCCGAATAGCCGTCGTCCCATCCCACTATAAGCACGGCGTGATTTGTCGTCGATTCTGTCGACTGATTATAAGAGGTGTAACCGATGCCGTAGCAGTATCTCGCCGCGTTGTGAAAATAAGACCCGACGACTGAGCCGCCGTCCATTATCGCCGACTTGACTGTTTCATCGCTTATATCCTCGTTTCTTTGGGCAAGGATGTCTGTATCGGTAAGCCTCGCGTATGAAACATATCTGTCGGATTCGCCGCAGCTCATCAAGCCGAAATCTTGCCTTCTCCCGTAAAACGGCTTGTTTGTCTCAAGCTCCGCGCCCGAACCCCTTGCCAAAACATAAGTCGCGTCAAACCAGTTGCCGCCCCTGTCAAAAGGCGATTCAAAATCTTCGCCGTCGCCGTATGTGGTGTCGGACGTGTCGGATGTGCGCTGATTGTTCGCGAACCATATCAGATGCGATTCCGAATAGTCAGCGGAATTTAAATCGGCGTGTCCTTTTTTAATCATAGACGACTCTACGGCGCCCATCGCCGCGAACGCCCAGCAGCAAGACGACTCGCCTTGGTTTTTCACGGCTGTGACAGCGCCGCAATCGCGCGAATCAAAAGCTGTCGGCAATGCGCCCGCCGCTCCTCGGCAAATTGATTTGCCGCTTGACGACATCATCTCTATCGTGTTCCCCTGCTCGTCAATGTAAATCTCCTCTGTGTATCCGCCGGAGGACACTTTTTTGACGCGTGTTATCACACCGAAACCGTTTTCCCTTGCCGCGGTGTGTGAAATGCATGAGGACGCGGGAAACAAGCATATCAAAACGGCGATGAGCAGTGAAAAAAAGCTGATTTTGTGTTTGCTGTTCAAGCATCATCACTCCATTCGCTTTTACTTGTCAGTTTTTTACCCGGTGAACAACCGGCACTGTGATATCTGTTATTGAGGCAAAAGTATAGCCTTGGTCAAGGCAATATTCGATTATCTCCGGCAGCGCCTTTACTGTCGTTGTCTTTTCCATCGAATCGTGAAACAGCACAACATTTTCTCTGCCGTGCTCCAGCCCGTTTATGACGTTGTTGACTATGACATCCTTGTCGGCGACTTTTGCCAAGGCGTCGCCGCTTTCAACATTCCAATCAAAGTAAACATAGCCCTCATCCGTCATTTTTTTTGTCAGCCTTGACATTATGCCGGGATTAAAGCTGCTGACAACGTTTGAACTGCCGCCGGGGAAACGCAAAAACTTCACTTTTGCGCCTGAAACGTCATAAATCCTGCTCTCAAGCTTTTTAACGTTTTCCATAAAAGCGTCCTCCGACGCGTAAATGTTCGTATATCTGTGAGAATAGCCGTGAATTCCGACAGTGTGTCCCTCGTCAAGCATACGCCTGATTATGTCGCCCTCGTCATCAGAAAAGTTTATTATAAAAAAGGTGGCTTTAATTGAATATCTTTTTAATATGTCAAGAATTTTAGGTGTGTTGTTTCTGCTCGGTCCGTCGTCAAACGTCAAATAGACCATGTCGCCCCTGCCGTAATCATCACTTACAACATTAATGATGCGCAGCACCGACGCTTCGTTGTTTTGTGCGTCTGATACGGAGTATGTCACCCTGTATATCCCTGTGTCGCTTGAATCAACCTTGCCTGAAATGGAAATCTTGTCCGTTATGTCTCTGCCGGCGCTGTCAAACGCCGTCGCGCCCTGCTCCGTGTACGGGCTGCCCCTGCGCAGCGTTATGGAGCTGTAGCCTTTGAGGTAAATCTTCGGGATTCCCAAATGTCCGACCTCAAATGTCCTTGTCGCGTGCGCCTCGTTTCCTGAGGAGTCGGCGGCAAGATAGCTGACTGTAATACAGTCGCCGTTTCTGTGCGTTGAAACAACTGTTTTTGCCGTTATGTCGCCGTCGTAATTGTCATATGCCGTAAAATTGCCCAAGTCAATTTCGTCGGGGTCATATATCATCCACGTTTCCTCGCCGCCCAAAAGCTCGATTACAGGCGCCACAGTGTCGACGACATGGACGGTACGCCTTTTAACCGCGCGTCCGAAAAGCATGTTTGCGGTGTATCTGACTGTGTAGTCGCCTGTTTTTTCCGTGTCTACATCGCCCGAAACTTTTACGTCTTTTGTTATGTCGACCTCGTTAAACAGCGCCGTATATCCCGGCTCTTTATAATTGTCGAAAACCTCGACAGTCACATCACTGCCGCCGACAAGCTCTATTTCCGGCATATCGCTGTAGCCGTAATAAAAAAAGATGGTGGCGAAAAAAAGCGACACGGCAGTCACAAGAGCTATTGACGAGCGTCTTGAGCTTTTCATTTTTACACAAAACATTGAGGCGGCGGCTATCGCCAGCGCCGTGAAAACGAGAAGAATTATTTTTATCGGATCGTGCATAAATTAACGTCCCCAAACTTAAATTTCCGGAAGGAGTATCTCGCCAAGCGTCCGCTTCGGAACAAAATGCGTGTCGTCCGCGTCCCTGTAGTATTTTATATCGCCGTTTTCCGCATCTGTCAAAACAACTTTTTCGTTCGGCGCGCCGAGCGCGATTATCAGGCGCGGGATTATGTTGGCGGGGAGTGAAAAAACCTCTGACATTTTGCCTTTGTCCATGCTGCCTATCATGCACGCGCCTATCCCCTTTTCCATCGCTCCAAGCACAATTGCCTGTGAGCATATGCCGATGTCAATTTCAGGAGCGTTCTTTGATATGTCGGTGTCGTAGCAAACAAGAATGTATGCCGTCGGCTCGTTTCCCTTGTATGGCGGCTTGTTTTCGGGCAGGTATCCCGCCCAGGCAAGAAGCGGTAAAATCTTGGCGCAGTCCTCTTGCTTATATGCAAACGCGAACTTTAAAGGCTGTTTGTTCGCTGACGAGGGCGTGTACCTGCACAGAGCTATAAGCTCTAAAAGAGTCTCTCTGTCAATCTTTTTTGTCCTGTCGAAATTCCTGAAGGTTCTTGTTTTTTTAAGCAAATCTTTCAGCATGATTTTTCCTCCCGCTCTGTTTTGAAAATAAAGCTTGCACTGTCGGTATCGAAGCCGCCACCTGTTAATACGGCGGCGCGCAGCCACCATTTATGATAACATATTTTCTTACTGAATTAATTTTAAATTATAAACAACCGGGCAAAAGACGTCATACGCGGCAGAATACGGGCATAGGAACACTGTGCCTTTTACAAATCACTTTTTGTTTAAAAAAGCTTGGGCAACACCGCACAATGATTGTTGTGCGATTGCGCCATAGTTAGTTAAGCGCATATAACACAAAAAATTCTCTGTTCATAATCTGATTTCCATATCTGCACGCTCCGAATTAAGAATGAAGGTATGCTGTCGGCATTTCAGCAGTTTAAAATCGACACGCTTAAAAACGCCGACATAATATCGGCAGCTTTGGGGCGAAAATGTTGACAGTCT
>JAAYIY010000024.1 GCA_012523185.1 Clostridiales bacterium | reverse complement strand
TCCGCGGAATAACAACATGCTTCGTCTGACCGCAGACTGAACACTCGTAATCAATCCAGCCGTCTTCGCTACTTGTAGGCTCTTGGCGGTCTGTTTCGACCCATGTGCAGGCCTCTGTCTCTGTATGAGACTCGTCGCTGGCGCACACTCTTGTGTGAGAGGTTTCATTTCCGTCTGAAATCCAATCGCCCCAGTCGTGACCGATGGAGGGGATAATCTCCGTGTAACTATCGCCGCATTCTGTGCAGGTATAAGTCATCACGCCCGGCGTGGTGCAAGTCGGCACGACAGTGACATTTGAGATGTATGTGTGTATGTGTATTTTGACTGTCACCTCGCAAGTGTCCGTAAAGCCGCCGTCGTTTGTCATGACTGTGACAGTCGCCGTGCCGGGTGCGACGGCTGTGACAAGACCGTTTTCGTCCACAGTCGCGACGTCTGTGTCGCTTGAATCCCAAGTGACTGATTTATCCGTCGCGTCGGACGGCAGCACCTCCGCTGTTAATTGTGAAGTTTCCGAAACAGTGAGCGACAGGCTTTCTTCGTCGAGGGAAACGCCCGTTACATGCACGACGTTATTGAAATGAATTGTCGCTGATGTTAAAGGCTCGTTGCCGTCGTCTATTGTGATTGCGTTCCACTGACTTTCTGTGCCGGAATAATATACATCTGTAATACCGACACAGTTGTAAAATGAATACTCTTTTATTTGTGTGACACTGTCAGGTATTGTGACTATTGTGAGGTCGGTACAACCCCAAAAAACCCGACGTTCAATGCTTGTTAAGCTGTTGGGGATTGTGATGCTCGTTAGGCTGTCACATCCGCAAAAGGCACCTTCTCCTATGCTTTCTACTCCGTTTCCGATTATGACACTTGTGAGACTGTCACAGTCGCTAAACACCCAGTCTCCGATACTTAACACGTTATCAGGAATTATGATGTCCGCAAGTCCGGTGCAGCCGTTAAATGTTCCCTCTCCTATATATTTTATTTTGTTTCCGATTACGACGTTTGTGAGACCGGTACAACCGCTGAAAACACAGTCTCCCATACTTGTAACACTGTTAGGGATTGTGATGCTTGTCAGACTGATACAATTGCTAAACGCCCATCCCTCTATTCTTGTCACATCAGCAGGGATATAAAAGGTTGTGTTTGTTTTGCCTGTGGGATACTGAATCAAAATTGTTTTGTCCTTGTTGAACAAAACACCGTTTTCATCGCTCGAATAATGTTGATTTGCACTGTCGACTGTTATGTCAGTGAGTGCAAAACAGCAATTAAACACTCCTTGTCCCATGCTTGCCACGCTGTCCGGGATGGTGATGTCAATGAGAGCTGAACAGTCAAAAAAGGCATAATCACCAATGCTTGCCACGCTGTCCGGGATGGTGATGTTTGTGAGCCCGAAGCAGTTGCCAAATGCATATGACCCTATGTTTGTCACGCTATCGTCTATTTTTACTTCTTCAATTTGTTGCTTGTAAGGAAACCAGGGTGGCCTGTCGTAAAAACTCCAGTCATGCATGTCACCCACACCGCTTATATCCAGTTCCCCTGTTGAAACATCAAACATCCATGTTAAATTATCACCGCATAAGCCCTCCACAATATCACTGCTGAAATGAATTGTCGCTGATGTCAAAGGCTCATTGCCGTCGCCTATTGTGATTGCGTTCCACTGACTTTCTGTGCCGGAATAATATATGTCTGTGAGAGCGGCGCACCCGTTAAACGCATAATCTTCTATTTTCGTTACGTCGGCAGGAATGGTAATATTCGCAAGTCCGTCGCAACCGTAAAACGCGTAACTCCCTATACTCGTGGCACCGTCCTCGATTGTCACATTTTCTATTTCCGAGCTGTGATGACTCCACGGCGCACCCGCATCATAGCTCCAGTCATACATATCGCCGGTGCCGCTTATAACTAAACTCCCCGTTAACGTGTCGAGCTCCCACATCAGGTCGTCTCCGCATAAGCCTTCCGTAATATCACTGCTGAAATGAATTGTCGCGGATGTCAAAGGCTCGTTGCCGAAGCCTATTGTGATTGCGTTCCACTGACTTTCTGTGCCGCAATAATATACGTCTGTGAGAGCGGCGCACCCGTGAAACGCATGAATATCGATGTACGTCACGCCGCGTCCGATTGTGACTCTTATAATACCGGAGCAGTCATAAAACGCGCGCATCTGTATATTCGTCACACTGTCGGGGATTATAACGCTTGTCAGATTGCCGCCTTCAGAAAACGCACTGCTCCATATGCTCGTCACGCTGTCGGGGATTGTGTAGATTCTCCGTGAGTTTCCGACAGGGTATTGAATCAAGTATGTTTTATTCTTGTTGAACAATACGCCGTATGAATCGTTTGAATAGTGTTGGTTCGCGGAGTTGACCGTTATCCTTGAAAGTTTGATGCAGCGTGTGAACGCACCTCCCCCTATGTTCGTAACACTGCTTGGGATTGTGATGCCCATGAGGCTGGAGCAGCCATAAAACGAATTGCTTTCTATACTCTGCACACCTGTTCCGATTTTGACGTCTGAAAGCTTGGTGCAGTCATAAAATGTATTGCCTTTTATGCTCTGCACACCTGTTCCGATTGTGACCTTTTTAAGACCGGTGCATTTTTTAAACGCACCTCCTCCCAAGCTTGTCACACTGCTTGGAATTGTGATGTTTACAAAACTTATGCAGCCATAAAAAGCTTCCAAACCGATGCTCTTTGTGCCGCCCGGGATTGTGATGTCTGAAAGATTTTCGCAACTGGCAAACGCGCACTGTCCTATTCCTATTAAACTTGTCGGCATTGTGACTTTCGTGAGATTCATTCCCTGGCAAAAAGCATAATCTTCTATTTGCTGTACACTGCCGGGAATTTCATATGCTTCACTCGTGTTGCCGATTGTGTATTGAATTAACGTCTTTTTGTTCTTGTCAAACAAAACACCTGTTTCGTCACTCGAGTAATGCTGATTTTTATCATCAACTGTTATGTTTTCAAGAGCGTCGCACTGACAAAACGCACAATACCCTATGGTTGAGACACTTTCCGGAATCATTACACTTGTTAGTGCGGTGCATTTATGAAACGCTGCACTATCTATGCTTGTCACACTTTCCGGAAATGCAATGCTTTCAAGACTGATACAACGGGAAAATGCAAACTCACCTATGTTTGTGACACTTTCCGGAAATGCAATGCTTGCAAGACTGATACAGTTACTAAACGCACAGGTACCGATGCTCTCCACACTCTCTCCGATTGTGAGGTTTGTGAGACCGGTGCATTCTTTAAAAGCTTCGTCTCCGATAATTTCCACACCGTCTCCGATTATGACACTTTCGAGTTCGGCGCAAAACGCGAACGCGCCAATGCCGATACCGGTCACGCTGTTCGGGATTATTACGCTTGCTAACCTTTCACAATGTGCAAATGCCGCATCTCCGATGCTTATCAGACTGTTTCCAAATATGACGAATGTGAGATTGACGCATTCATAAAATGCATAACCACCTATCCTTGCCACACCGTTTCCGATTGTTGCGCTTGCAATATTGCTGTAAGAGAAAAAGGAAAGGCTCCCTATGCTCGTTACGTTGCTTCCGATTGTGACGCTTAATATTTGTGACTTGTAAGGAAACCATGGTGCCGTGCTGATATCTGCCCAGTCATACATATCACCCGTGCCTTTTATGTTTAGGATGCCTGTTGACGTGTCGAGTGTCCACGTCAGGTATTCGCCGCATACGCCCGCATACTCTACAGCGTTTGCAGTCAGACCGCCAAACCAACCGGTAATTCCGGTAAATCCTGCAAGCGGCGCACTCCCAAACACCATAATGAACGCAAGCATGATAGCCAATGTCTTTTTTATAATCCGCTTCATTTTCTGTTCCCTCCTAAGAACTCATGTTTTCGTAACATCGTATACCGCAACGGCTTATATTACACCGATTTAGCATACCCTACACTTATAAGACAGTCGAGCTTGCTGTTTGGTTGAGGTTTATTGAAAATTATTTTATTTTTTGTAAAATCTTGTTAAAAGACCTCTCAATCACGCTGCGTATGCCACCTCTCCACCACTGTGGCTCTCCCTTTGGGAGAGCTGTCGCGAAGCGACTGAGAGGGGACTTTTTCATCATAACCTCTCCGTCACGCTATCGCGTGCCACCTTTACTAAAAAGTAGATGCTATGACAACACACAGTTTATCCCGTATGTGACGGCGTAGCTGTGTGCCGCCGACCCGTCCACGCAGTAAATTGTCAGATCGGGGCAGGACGCGAACGCGTTAATGCCGATTGTTGTCACACCCGCCGGAATATATGCGCTTTGAAGCTTGGAACAGCCTTGGAATGTCCCGTTGCCTATAGATGTTACTCCGGGCGGTATCGTTATGCCGCTAAGCTTTGTGCAATTCTTAAAAACCAAATTGCCGAGGTTTAAAAGTCCGGACGGCAGCTCGACTTTTTCAAGCGACGTACACCCGGAAAAAGCACCGGCGCCGATGCTTGTCACGCTCGCCGGAATCTTTACAATTGTTATCGACGTCTTATTCTCATACGCGTATGCCGCTATAGCCGTCACAATTTTATCATCTATTTTGTCGGGAATCGTCACCACGCCGCCGCTGCCCGTGTAACCTGTAATCGTGACGTTGCCGTCCGATGCTGTGTATGTGTTTTCAATCGCCGATGTGGTTTTAGTCGTTGTCGGCTTGGTTGTTGTGGTTGTCGTCGGCTTGGCTGTGGTCGTTGTCGGCTTTGTTGCGGTTGTCGTCGGCTTGGTTGTGGTTATTGTCGGCTTTGTTGCGGTTGTTGTCGGCTTTGTTGTGGTCGTTGTCGGCTTTGTTGTGGTCGTTGTCGGCTTGGTGGCGGTCGTTACAGGCTTTGTTGCCGCCGCAGTCGGGCTTATCGTGACAGTCTGCGGTTTTTCGTTGCTTGCGGGAACCGAAGCACGGTTTGTTAGCGATTTTGCCGCGCTTTGTGATGGCTTTTCTGTCGCGCCCGGTGCTTTTTCAGTGCCGTTTTTCTCAATGTCCGAAATCTTTTCAGACATTTCAATGCCGCTCGGACTATCGCCGAAGCTCTCCGTTTCTTCATATATTTCTGTTCCGTAACCGAACGCGCCTGATTCTGTTGTCGCCATCGCTTCAACAGCCGCAAAATCACTTGACAATTCCGCCTTTGTTTCAGCGTTTTGCCTGATAAGGCTTGTTCCTGCCGCCACACCGCTGATCATTACAGCCGCCGCGGTGCCTGCCGCAATGATTTTGGGCACTGTTATACCGGCAATGATTTTGGCCGCCGTTCCTGACACCGCTCCAGCCGACGCCGATCCGCCCGCAGCCGCGCCTGCTCCTGCCGCACCCGTTGCCACTGCGCCGCAAAGCAAGGCGGAAGCGCCCTCCACCGTTGACAGCACCGCGGCAGCCGAGCTTTCAGACAGCCGTGCGGCAATCGTGCCTTTTTTGAGCAGCCACGCGAAGAAAGGCACTGACGCCGCGCCCAAAACCGTGACGCCCTTGGCACTCATGGATTCAACCTTTTCCCGTATGGTTTTTCTTGAGTAATAAAGGTGACTTTTGACAGTCCCCACCGATACCGAAAGCGTCTCGGCGATCTCAAAGACACTCATTTCATCAAAATAATACATCAGCACACAAAGGCGCCTGTCCTCCGGCAGACTGTCGATAATATTCGTCACCATCGCGCGTGTTTCTTTTGTGTCAAATGACTTTTCGGGTATAAACTCACCGTCATCTTCCGTCAGCTGTTCCGTAAACATCTGCTCACTCTCATCTGTTTTAAACAGCGCCGTTCGTCTTTTGATTATGTAATTTTTAGCTGTGTTTGCGACAATCTTTTTGAACCACGCGACAAAATTTTCAGGTTCTTTTAATTGGCTGAGATTTTCGAGCGACTTAATATAGCTTTCCTGCAAGATATCAAGCGCGTCCTGCTCGTTTTTTGTGATTTTTAACGCGACAAAATAAGCGTTTTGGTTTGTTTCGGCATACAAAGCCTCAAACGCTTTTTTGTCGCCCTCAAGTACAAGTTTAACAAGCTCGGCTACTCTTTCTTTTTCCAACATTGCCACCTCCACAGCATCGCTTTGTCGGAACGCTTATTGCATCTTATCCTTTTAAGCAATTGTCTTGATGCCTTGGCGCTTAACTCCGTTTCGCGTGCAGATTCGGTGAGCGCCGCCCTTATGATTTCCCCATCATTGCGTACCGCCTCCCTTCTGCCTTCACTTATAAGACAATCGAGAGACGCGTTTGGTTGAGGTTGTCTGAACTTTTTTTAAAAAATACACGCTGTGAATCAAAAACGGACAACTCAACCCGACAGACTTAATCGCCGTTTCGCGCAGATTTCATCCTTGCTTTATGTGGTTATGCCGCAAACTAATCCTTACGGTTTGCAGATTTAAAATATTCAGTATGAGCAATCGCATCTAAGCTGTATATTGCACTTTATCCACTCTAATTTTTCTAATTATTCCTAAAACGGCTTATTTAAATATATTCTACCATTAAATGTTAGAACAATCAATAGCAGCACAGGTGTTTTTTCTGTAAGGTCAGTATATTAAAAAAAGAGAGTCGCCCTCTCAGTCTCCCCGCACTGCCTCTCCTTTAGGAGAGGTGGCTCCGCTTTAGCGGAGACGGAGAGGTTCTTGCGGGAAAGGTTGTAATAAAAAAGCCCCCTCTCAGTCGCTTCGCGACAGCTCTCCCAAAGGGAGAGCCGCGGGTGAGGGAAAGCCGCGGTGTGGGGAGGTTTTCCCAAAGCGGGAGCTGTAACTGTAGAGAAAGGGCAGTAAAACCTTTCCAAAAATACAGTTGACAAGCAGAAAGATATGTGTTAGAATAATTTCGTTAGGGATTGCGTTTGGGTAAATTATCGGATTTTTTGGGGGAGTTACTTATATCAAAAACCTTTAAAACTCGAATGATTTGACGATTCCAAACCGTCTTAATAAGTGAACATAAAAGAAGGGGAATTTTAAAATGAAAAGGTCATTTAAATCAGGTCTGGCACTGTTTATGGCGTTTATCATGGTTTTCGGCGGCGCTACGGCGGCAGCGCTGGCAAGTTTGGATTTCGGCTTGCCCCGTTGGCTGGAAAGCCCTTTTTCGTTCAGCGCGAACGCGACGGAGGATGAGTGGAAAGGAGAAGGCAGCGGTATCGAGACGGATCCTTATATTATAGAAACAGCGGAACATCTCGCGTTTCTTGCATCATCGGTGAACAATAAGGGGGAGACTTATGAAAATAAATTTTTTAAGCTTGTGAATGACATCGCCCTTAATTCGCCGGACGTTTTCACTTATGACGGGGACGATGAAGAGAATGGAAATGTCACAGGCAAAGCTGCGGGCAAAACGCCTAATGAGTGGACGGCGATTGGAAGTAATTATGATAATACTTTCAAAGGTACGTTCGACGGCGGCGGCCACACAGTGAGCGGAATATATATTAACAAGACAGAAAATTTCCAGGGACTGTTCGGGTATGTGTCCGATGGCACAATCAAGAATTTAGGAATTATCAGCTCTTATATCAAAGGCGGGAGCCGTGTCGGCGGTGTGGCAGGTGTCAACCGAGGCACAATCGCCAATTGTCACAGCAAAAAAGGCACCGTGACAGGGTCAGACCGTATCGGCGGCATGGCGGGTGAGAACTGGGGCATAGTCAGCAACTGCCGCAACTCAGGAATTGTGAAGGGGTCAGAAAATGTCGGCGGCATTGTGGGCGAGAACCGGGGCATAGTCAGCAACTGCTACAACACGGACAGTGTGACAGGACCGGGCCGAACCGGCGGTGTGGTTGGACTTAACAACAGCGAGGGCACAGTCAGCAACTGCTACAACATAGGCAGTGTGACGGGGACAGGCAGCTACAGCTATGTCGGCGGCGTGGCGGGTATAAACTCTGACGGAGCTGTCGCCGATTGCTATTATCTCTCCGGAAAAGCTACGGGCGGTATTGACAGCGCTGACATTGGGGGACAAGCAGAATCACTGACAGATGCCCAAATGAAAAATCAGAACAGCTTCGCAAACTGGGACTTTACAGATGTATGGACAATAAACGGCGACCCGGATTATGAATATCCCGAGCTTTATGTGCTTCAAAAAGTTGATGTAACATCTGTTGAAATATTACCGGAAGACGAAGAAGTTGTTTTATTTCTTTTTTCAAAAACTACGCACCGGTTTAAAGCGAAGATAAGCCCCTCTAACGCGACAAACAAAGCAATCGAATGGGGCTCGAGCGACGAAGATATCGCAAGTGTAGACGAAAAAAGCGGCCTTGTTACGGCTGTTTCCCCCGGCACAGCGGTGATCACAGTCACGGCCATTGACGGCGGATTTACGGACATATACGAGGTGACTGTCAAGAGGAATGACGCGGGCGGCTTTGCGGTGACTGATATTCCAAACCGGATATACACGGGCGGCGAAATTAAGCCGGCGGTTGAGGTCAAGTTTGGCGACGTAACACTCACACTCAACACAGATTACACAGTGGGATACACGGACAATATTAACGCCGGCACCGCGACAGTGACAATTACGGGCATCGATAGATTTGAGAATGATAAGATTGCGAATTTCACAATCACGGAAGCAAGCGCGAGCAGCTTTTCAGTAACGGGAATTCAAAATCCGAAATACACCGGCGCCGAGCATACGCCGACAGTCGGAGTCAAATTCAATGGCGAGACGCTCACACTCGGCATAGATTACACAGTGGGATACGAAGACAATATTAATATAGGTACGGCAAGGGTCATAATCACAGGCATCGGCAACTTTGAAGGAACGAAAACAGTGACGTTTAACATTCTTCCTATCGAGCCTGAAAAGATCACCATCAGCGACAAAACTCTTGAGCTGATATGTGAGGACACGGCAACCCTTTCCGCAGTTATTGAACCGTATAACACGACTAACCAAAATATCATATGGTTATCAAGCGATAAGAAGGTGGCGACTGTTGACGCGGACGGCAAAGTGACCGCGACAGGCAGGGGCACGGCGACAATCACGGCAATTGTCGAGTTCTCGGATTTCAGCGACATCCGCAGCGACACCTGCACTGTGACAGTTAAACTCACTTTCAGACAGTGGATTATTAAAACCTTGATGTTTTGGTGGCATTTGATACGGATGTTTTTTGAAATGTTTAAGATATTGTAAGAGCATATAAAACAAATAACACACGGAGCGGCGAAGAAATATTTCTTCGCCGCTCCAAGCATTTGGTTGTAATATCGCCTCTCCTTTAGGAGAGGTGGCTCCGCTTTAGCGGAGACGGAGAGGTTCTTGCGGGAGAGGTTGTAATAAGAAAAACTCCCTCTCAGTCGCTTCGCGACAGCTCTCCCAAAGGGAGAGCCACGAGAGAGGGAGAGCCACAGCAATGGGCGCGGCGGCTGATTTAAAGTCACTGTTTTGAGGTGATATGTTTTGCCGCTTGAATCAGGGACAGAAGGCGGCATTGAAAATTAAATAATAAAAGAACGTTTATTTAAGCCGCGCAAAGCCACGGTAAGTGCCCGTGTCATTTGTAAATGCCGTATGTTTTATTAGCGTTCTGTACATATATAATGCCGTTTCCGGGCTTGTCTATCTTAAGCTTTTCGCCTATTGACTTGACGATTGACTCTGTCATATCATGCTCCGAAAGGATTAAAACAATCTCTTTTTCCGGCTCTATTTCCATCGAAAAAAGCTTGCTCGTTTCGTGTATGCCCGAGCCGCGCGCGTTAACAATTGTTCCGCCCTTTGAGCCGACGGCCGCCGCGGCGGAAATGACATCCTCCGCTTTTCCTTTTTCTACAATAGCTGTGATGATGTTATACATTGTGCTTTCAGCCTCTCCTTCTGATAGATTTATTCCGCATGCAATGTGACTTGACCCCAAAACGCCGTACAATGATGATGTGAACGCTATCCCGTGGTTAGGTTTATGAAACTCAAACTCTTTGCTTATCATTTCGAGCGCGGAGTCGGCGGCGGACTTCTCAGCCACCATCAGCACAATTTCTTTTCTTGTTTCGCTAAGACCTAAAAACTTCAAAACACTGCCGCCGACAGTCCCTTTTCCCATAACGACTGTCGCGCCGTATATGCCGTGCTGCTTCGCGAATCTTATCAATTTGCTGGCTGTTCCCTGGTTGATTATGGCGCAGATAAGCTCGCTTTGTCCGGGTTTGTCAGGTGTCATTTTTTATCTCCTGCCTTTTTGTTTTTATCTTATATATTAATCCGAGGATTTGCAGCGCGATTAGCGGGGTCATGGCGACTAAAGCAATTACACCGAAACCGTCGGCGACGACATCGGCGCCCTGTGTCGCGCCTGCGGCACCTTGTGTAAATGCAAGAATAAAGGTGGCGGTCATGGGACCCGACGCCACGCCGCCGGAGTCAAAGGCTATTCCGACAAAAAGACTCGGAACAAAAAAGGTCATCGCAATTGAAATAATGTAGCCCGGAAGCAGGAAGTGCCAAAGGCTTATTTGCGGAACAAGTATCCTTAAAACTGACATAGTGATAGCCGAAGCCACGCCCAAAGACAAAGTCGCCATGACGAG
This sequence comes from Clostridiales bacterium, assembly GCA_012523185.1. GTDB lineage: Bacteria > Bacillota > Clostridia > Oscillospirales > Acutalibacteraceae > UBA1425. The sequence goes on along the minus strand of JAAYIY010000024.1, from coordinate 33,839 downwards.
CTTTCTTTTTACATAGCCGCTCGTGACGTCCTCGACTTGGTGTGTCAAAACGCTGACGGCCGGCTCCGCCAATATTGTCACCAAACCTATTATGAAAGAAACGACAATCAAATAAAGCTTGTTGTCCATTGACGCGAGCTTAAATCCGACATCGCTCCCGACACTCATAAAGCCCGCGTTCACTCCGAGCAAAAAGGCGACAAGCCCCAAAAACGTGAACAACGCGCCGAACAATATCTTTCGCACAGTCGTCCACGGCATTTTCATAGACGCGTATTGAAAGATAAGGAAAAAGATTAAAATGGGGGACAAGGCAATTAAAACCTCGACTGCAATCACAGGCAATTTCTCTAAAAAGGGAAGAAAAATTGATTCGGATGATGAGGTTGCGCTTTGCAAGGTGCCTGTTATTTTATCGCTTTTTGAGACTACGCTCATAAACAAAACGGCAACAATAGCTCCTCCCGACGCGATTCCGACAAGACCGAAACTGTCGTTTTCTGAGGATTTGCTGTTTTTCTTCAAGTTCGACACACCTGCCGCAAGCGCCAAAATAAACGGAACTGTCAAAGCCCCGGTGGTCGCACCGGACGCGTCAAAGGAAAACGCCAAAAATTCCGGCGAGGAAAACAGCGCAAGGACAAGTATGACGCCGTAGAGTATAAAAAGCATTATGTGGAGAGGAAAGCTGTAAACGATTCTTGCAAGACCGATTGATATAAGTATCGCAACGCCCACAGAGACGACGACAACCAGGATGTTTTTTGAAATCAGCCCCGATGTGACGGCTTGAACTTGACCCGCGAAAATGTGCAGGTCGGGTTCGGCGATTGAGATAAAAAAGCCGAGCGCAAGCCCCGCGACGACCACAATCCAAACCTTGTTAAATTTGACAATTGCGCCGCCGACAGTTTTACCGATAGGCGTAATACATATATCGACGCCCAGCAGGAAGACAGTCAGGCCGACGACTATTAAAACAGACCCTATAATAAATCGGATAAGCTCCGGCACGCTTATCGGGGTCAGTGTAAAGTGAAGAAGTATCACGATTGCCGTGATAGGAAGCACAGAAAACAATGACTCTTTTAATTTTGAAACAATTGCATTCAAACAGACATCTCCTTTTTAACGGATTTAACAAAACGCGGAACAGTCTTTAAAATGCCGGTTGCTCAAAGCCCCCGGCGTGCCGCGCGAAAAAGCTTCTTTTGTTAATAAAAATATTATAGCATTATTCAGAAAACTAAACAAGCCGAAACAGAAACTTTTAATAAAGCCGACAAAAAAGACCGCTAAGTAAGTATAAAAATCAGAACAACAGCAATAACAGCCGATTTTCAAAAAAAGCGCCCGCGCCACCTTGATGGCGGAGGGCGCGAAGTTTGCACAAAATGCAGGCAGTTGATTGCCGAATCAGCTAATCAAGCTTTAGCTTTGAAGCTTGATCGGGAAGCTGATATACGCGCACATAGTCGATATAGTACTTGACGACAAGGTCAGTGTCGGACGGAGCGGCGGACGGATGCTCAAGAGAAATTATGACATATTCAAAAAACTGTGAAACAGCTTCCGAAAGCCTGCCCGACTCGACGCCGTTTATGTAAAAAATGTATTCGTCGGGCGTCCACTTCAAGCCGTATGTGTTGTATTTGCTGTGTATATCCTTGACCTTATAGCGCCCGACTGTGCGGGAGGTAAGCCCGTCGCCGTAGCCGCCCGCATGGACGGTGGAGTAGACGCTGTTGTTTTCCGCGGCGCCTTTCGACTCGAAAATATCTATTTCGGCGCCGCCCTTTCCGCCGTCGGAGGCCTCGGCGCTTTCCATCCCGCGCGAATTGAGCCAAAACGCGCTCCAGAAGCCGTCGCCGTCGCCGATTTTACAGCGGATTTCAAAATATCCGTATGTAAATTCTTCTTTTGTGCGTATCATCGCGGAATACCATCCCTCGCCATAGACGCCGTCTTTATATTCGGCTGTCATAACAAGCTTGCCGTTTTCGACGCTGTTTTGGTCGCCCAAATTAAAGCCGCAGCGGCGGGGGCCGTTGGCGCGGTAAGACCAAATGTCGGTGTCGAGCCTGTCGCCCTCAAACTCGTCGCTCAGCACAAGCTCATATCCGGCAAGGTCGAGGCACTCGCCCGAGGGCGTGACCGGCGTGTCAAAAAGGACGCACCCGAGACACTCGGCTAAAATGACAAGGGAGGCTACAAGCTTTGTCAACGAGGAAGCGGAGCCGCCGCCGAAAAAACCGCCGAGAACGGAAAAGAACTTTTGCGCCGCGGCAATTTTGTTGGGAGGAATAATCTTTAAACGCGCCCGATAAATCCAATCGCTCATAACGAACCCACCTTTGTTTGTTTTTGATCACAGGCTGTAGTTTTGCGGTTTTATGACATAAAAAGCTCGATATCGGAGTCTGCTGAGCCTATCCCCGCAATGCCGAATTTTTCAACAAGAACCTTAGCGACGTTTGGCGACAAAAATCCGGGCAGCGTGGGGCCGAGATGAATGTTTTTTATGCCGAGATAAAGAAGCGCAAGAAGCACAATGACGGCCTTTTGCTCGTACCACGCGATATTGAAGGCTATCGGAAGCTTGTTAATATCGTCCAGCCCGAACACTTCCTTGAGCTTGAGCGCTATGACTGCCAAAGAATAAGAGTCGTTGCACTGCCCGGCGTCAAGAACCCTCGGTATCCCGTCGATATCTCCGAGTTTGAGCTTGTTGTAGCGGTATTTAGCGCAGCCCGCCGTGAGGATTATTGTGTCGAGCGGCAGTTTCCGGGCAAACTCGGTGTAATACTCGCGCGACCTCATGCGCCCGTCACAGCCCGCCATAACAAAGAACTTTTTAATGGCGCCCGACTTTACGGCATCCACAATTTTGTCGGCCAAAAGCGAGACTTGGTTATGCGCGAAACCGCCGACGATGCTGCCCGTTTCGATTTCTTTCGGCGAGGGCAGAGTTTTGGCGAGCGCAATAATTTCAGAAAAATCCTTTTTGCCGTCCTTGCCGGGGTTGATATGCTTGCAGCCGGGATAGCCGGACGAGCCGGTTGTGAAAATTCTGCTCCTGATTTCTTCGCTTCTCGGCGGAACAATGCAGTTGGTGGTAAACAAAATCGGACCGTTAAAGGGACCGAACTCATCAATCTGCTTCCACCACGCGTTGCCGTAGTTGCCGACGAAGTTATCATATTTTTTAAAGGCGGGATAGTAGTGCGCGGGCAGCATTTCGCCGTGTGTATAAACGTCGACGCCTTCACCCTTTGTCTGCTCAAGCAGCTGCTCAAGGTCGACAAAATCATGCCCCGAAATCAGGATCGCGGGATTTGTCCTGACGCCGATATCGACTTGTGTTATTTCCGGATTTCCGTATTTTGATGTGTTGGCTTCGTCAAGGAGAGCCATTGCCTTAACTCCGTGTTCACCGGTTTTAAGCGTCAAAGCGACAAGATCGTCGGCAGACAAAGAATCGTCAAGCGTCGCGGCAAGAGCCTCATATATAAAAGCGTTGATATCGAGATCTTCCTTGCCTGCGACTGTTGCGTGCTCCGCATAAGCCGCCATGCCCTTGAGACCGTAAACAATCATCTCACGAAGGGAGCGTATGTCCTCGTCCTCCGTGGACGCCACACCGACAAGAGCGGCTTTTTCAAGCATGGACGCTCTTGAATCCACAGTAAATAACGCGGCGTCATGCAAATCGTCCGCTTTGACAGACGCTCTTAGCTCATCCCTGACGGCAAGCGTCTTTATGATGTGACTTTCGATAGCTTCATCGTCAAAGTTTGCGTTGGTGATTGTCATAAAAAGGCCTGTGAGCGTGCCAAAATTTGCCTCGCCAAGCTCTTTGACGTCAAGCTTTCCTTTTACGACGACTTCCGCGACGCCCTTGAGAGAATAAATCAGAAGATCCTGAAGCTTTGCGACTTCTTCGGATTTGCCGCATACGCCGCGAATGGTGCAGCCTTTTCCTCCGGCTGTCTCCTGACACTGATAACAAAACATGCTCATTTAAATGATTCTCCTATTCTGTGATAAGTTCAAAATCTTCCTTGCCGACAAAGCAGATGGGACATTGCCAGTCGTCCGGAATATCTTCAAAAGAAGTGCCGGGCGCTATGCCGCCGTCGGGGTCGCCGATTTCAGGGTCATAAATGTAGCCGCATGGAATACACATATACTTTTTCATTTTTTTCTCCCCTTATATTTTATAAGTATAGATTTAAACAGCGCTTTGCAGGCTGCTTCGGAACAAAGAAAATTGCCTTTTCCGGTGAGTGCAGGAGGGCAGGGTGGGGGCGAAAGTGCAGGGTAAAAGTGGGCAGACAGGGTGAGTGTGAGGGGGCGGAATAATAGGGGGATTGCCGCCTTGACGCCCTGACATAAATATGACACCACACACAAAGGGGGCGGCATTCAATTACTATGCGGGCTTTCGGCTTTAAATCCCGCGCGCCCGCGCCGATCCGACGAATCGGCGCGGCGCGGAAAGCCTGATTATACCCAGCCGCGCAGCTGGACAGCTTCGGCAACACGGCTGACGGCTATGATATAAGCCGCGTCGCGCATATATAGATTGTTTGACCTTGAAAGGCTGTAAACATCGTGGAATGCCTCTGTCATGTAATATTCAAGCTTGCTCAAGACCTCCGTCTTGCTCCAAAAGTAATTCATATTGCTTTGAACCTGCTCAAAGTAGCTGCAAGTCACGCCGCCCGCGTTGCACAAAAAGTCGGGCAGCAACTCTATGCCGCGCTCCTTAATCAGCGGGTCACAGTCGGGGGTCGTGGGGCCGTTAGCGCCCTCGCATATGATTTTGACCTTTTTGCTGATTTTCGGCATTATGTCGGGTGTAATTTGGTTTTCGAGAGCCGCGGGGATTAAGATATCGACATCCTGACTTATCCAGCTGTCGCCCGGCAAAACTTCATATCCCGCCGACTCGGCCTTTTTTCTGTCTATGCCGCCGTAAGCGTCCTTAAAGGAAGCAAGCTGTGGAATGTCGCACCCCTCGCTTTTTTTGAATGTAAATGATTCGCCCTTGCTTTGATCCCAGCAGGAAACAGCAATAACCTTGCCGCCCAAATCGGTGAACATACGCGCCGCGTATTCGCCGACGTTTCCAAAGCCCTGTAAGCTGACTGTGGTGTCGGCCAAGGGCATTCCGATTTCGGAAAGAAATGCTTTCAGAACATATATTATGCCGTAGCCGGTGGCTTCCGTCCTGCCAAGCGAGCCGCCCATGCCGACGGGCTTGCCTGTGATAACTCCGGGAAAATGCCCGCCCTTTATTGTCTCGTATTCGTCAAGCATCCAAAGCATGTGCTGTCCGTTAGTCATTATATCGGGAGCGGGGACGTCCTTATTAGGATCAAGTGAATTTAACTGGCGCACATAGCCGCGGCAAATCCTTTCCTGCTCGGACAAAGAGAGGTTGTGCGGGTCGCAAATGACGCCGCCCTTGCCTCCGCCCAAAGGAATGTTGACGACGGAGCATTTCCATGTCATCCACATAGACAGCGCGCGGACAGTGTCCACTGTTTCCTGTGGATGAAACCGAATTCCGCCCTTTGCGGGTCCGCGGGCATCGTTATGTATAATGCGAAAAGCTTTAAAAACCTTTGTCGAGCCGTCGTCCATTTTTACGGGAATGGTGAAATGTATTTCCTTCATTGGTTCGCGGAGAAGCTCTCTTGTGCTTTCGTTAAGATTAAGAATGTTAGCCGCGGCGTCGAACTGTGCTTTCGCGCTTTCAAATGGGTTGTAAGAATTAGTCATGTACTCTTCCCTCCGTCAAAAATTAAGTTGCGTGTAATCCTGCAAAGGATTACGCCGCGGGGCGTGATTTCGTTTGATTTAACGGACACGGAAAGCACACACAAACTCCCCATAGTCACACGCCCGATAAAAGTATTGTTTAATTTTAAAATATTCAGCCGCTTATGTCAATCTCTTTTTAGCTTTAATACATCAAAAAATGATGTTTTTTGATTTGATTTGCAAAAAAATTAAAAAAAGCAGTGATATTTTTTAAAATCACCGCTTTTTGAAACATAAAGTGAAAGCAAAAGAAATTTTAACAAACATAAAAAATGTCAAAACTGGAGATATCATAAAGCGTTCGGCTTTGTTAATTTGCCCCGAAAATCTCACTTGCCGATGATTTCACGCCTTATGGGCTTGACTGAAATTATGAGAGCCGCGGCGGCTGTTGTCAAGATTATTTCCGGAATCATGAAAGTGGCGTTATATATTGACGAATATATTAAAATCAGCTTTGCGCCGCCGAAGCGCTCAAGAATTTCCGTGCCGAAGGATGACACGGACTCTTGGCTGAAAAACCAATTGGCATAGCTGCCGAAAAAGATACAGCCCGAAATGATGTGCGCGGCGTAGCGCAAGGTCGTTGATACGAGTGTTCCGAGAACAAATGCCGCGCCGTGACTTTTTAACTTGCCTTTGAAAATTCCGGCAAGACCAAGGACGGCAAACGCCGCGCAGTAATCAATAAATAAAATGCCGGCTATAGCCCCGACGCTTTGACCGGCAAAAGCGGACGAAACGGCGGCGCCGAAAGCGGCTTGAATAAGCCCGTGAACAAAGCCGGACAAAACACCCCACCTGACACCGTAAATATAAGCGAGCATTACTATCGGAAGCATGCTGAACGGCGTTATAGACCCGCCGTAAGGAAGCTGAGCCACTGTCAAAAGGGACAGGACGGTTGCAAGGGCGATAAAAATACCGCTGACTGTGAGGCGCTGAATTTTTTCGTTCATTTCTTCTTATTCCTTTCAGATGCTTTTAGCGCAAATGCCGCATTGAGCAAACAAAGAAAAATGCCAATCGGAAACCCGACGGCACAACGAAACAATTCCTACGTCGGCATTACCCGCATCAGGTTCACAGGGTCAGAGGCTGTAAGCCTCAATCTCAGCCGAAAACATCAGCACCCCTTTGGCATATTCAATTGTCATAAAGATTATAAATCAACAAAAGCCGCTTGTCAAGTGTTTTGATAAACAATAATCAATGTGCCGCGCTTTACGGAAACCTTGCCCTTTGTCCCCGTGAACTCGTTGCTGACACCGATGGGCGCGTCGCTTGAAAGGGTAGCGTTTGTGAGCCGATATTTAAAGCCCGATTCATCTACTCCGCAGGCAGACCCGCCGTGCGCGAAAACAGATATATATCCTTTGTGGTTTTTGTCAAAATCGATGGAGCCGTCTGTCAAGGCTGTGACGGCAAAGCCGCCGCCAAAAAGAAAGCCGCGCAAGCCAAGCTTTGAAAGCCGCGCCAGACATTGAATATTTGCGAGAGTGTGGTCAAGCCTGCCGCCTGTGCCGCCGTAAATATAAAATTTGCGGCAGCCGCGCTTCAGCCCCTCGTCGATTGCAAGCTCCGTGTCAGTCTTGTCTTTTTCGGAGCGGAATTTCAGTACGTTGTCAGACGCGGGAACATATCCGAGCGAGTCAAAATCCCCGACGATAAGCCCCGGCTCGATTCCGGCAGCCGCAAGGCGTGAATAACCTCCGTCAGCCGCGATGACAAAGCAGTCGGGCGGAATTTCAGGCAGACTGCCGAAATATTCGCCCGCCCCGAAGATAAAACACTTTTCCATCGGCGGACTTACACCTCCATCGAAATAAAGTCAGACAAGAGCCGCGTCCTTTTCGCGCTGTTTTTGCTCCTCCCTCTCGTTTAACCGCTCTTTCGCGACGGCAAGCATAAGCTTGATTCTGTTTTCTTGGTTGACGGGGGAGGCGCTGGGGTCATAGTCTATCGGCACGATGTTTGAATTTTGGTAGCTGTCCCTTATCTTGCCTATCATTCCCTTTGCACAAATATGATTTGGCAGGCAGCCGAACGGCTGTGTGCAGACAATATTTTCAAACCCGCTGTCCACAAGCTCGACCATCTCCGCCGTGAGAAGCCAGCCCTCACCCATTTTGTTGCCGTATCCTATGAAGCCGTCAACAAGCTTTTTGATGTGAGAATAGCGCGCCGGCGGCATGAATTGCGGATGCTTTTCAACAGCCTCCACTATGACGTCCTCAAGCTTTGTCAGATAATCCATCAGGAAGGTGACAATGACCTTTTTGGCGTATTTGCCGCCGTAAAGCTTTATGTCCTCAAGCCTGTTATCAACCTTGAACAGAGCGAAGCCCATGATGCCGGGCACGCAAACCTCGCAGTTTTCCGCGATGAGAAAGTCCTCAAGATTGTTGTTTCCGAGGCTCGAATATTTGACGTAAATTTCACCCACGACGCCGACCTTGACCTTTGGAGTCCTTTTGACTGGAATTTTCGCGAAATCAGCCGTAATCGCCGCAAGGTTAGCTTTTACATCTTTCATGCGCCAGCCTTTCCCGCCGCTTAGCTGAGCCACGATTTTGTCTGTCCACGTTTCAACGAGAGCGGCGCTTTCGCCGGGGTTAATCTCATATGACCGTGTCTGATTGTGCAAAAGCATCAGCACGTCGCCGTAAACAATCCCTGCCATAAAGCTAATCCCGATTTTCGGCGTCAGCTTGAAGCCCTCGCTGCGTTCAAGCCCTGATATGTTTAGGCTTATGACGGGGACTTGCTCATACCCCGCCTTTTTCAAGGCCTTGCGGAGCAGGTGTATGTAGTTTGACGCGCGGCAGCCGCCTCCTGTCTGTGTTATCATCAAGGCGGTGCGGTTTACGTCGTAGTCGCCGCTGTTTAAAGCGTCTATCATCTGCCCGATAACAAGAAGCGCGGGATAGCAAGTGTCGTTATGAACATATTTAAGTCCTTCCTCGACGACAGCTCTGCTGCTGTTGTAAAGCAAAACCAAATGATATCCGTTTTCGCGGAACGCCTTTTCTATCATTTTGAAATGAATGGGCGCCATCATGGGCACAAGGATATTATAGCCTTGTTTTTTCATTTCCTTTGTGAATTCAACCCTGTCCGGGTTTTTGTTTTTTGCCATGCGCTTGTTCCTTTCTTAAAAGTCAATAGCCGATAGCCGCCAACAGACTGCGCAGCCTTATCTTTACGGCGCCGAGATTAGTTATCTCATCAATTTTTACCTGCGTATAAATCTTTTCGCCGCTTTCAAGAATAGAGCGAACCTCGTCTGTGGTCACGGCGTCAACGCCGCAGCCGAACGACACCAGCTGTACGATTTGCATATCGGGCTGTGTGCAGACATATTTAGCGGCACAGTAAAGCCGTGTGTGGTATGTCCATTGGTTAAGAACACCGGCTTTGAATTTTTTTGTCAGATGACTTATCGCGTCCTCCGAAATGACGGCTGTGTTAAAGCCCGCGACAAGCGTGTCGATGCCGTGGCAAACCTCCTCGTCAATGTGATATGGTCTGCCCGCCAGCACAATGATCAACATATTTTTCTTTCGCGCTTCACTTATTATTTCCGTGCCCTTTTCCCTGATACGCTCAAGGAACCTGTCGTATTCGGCATAGGCCTCCCTTGCCGCGGCCTTGACTTCCTTATATGTAATTCCGTCATAATACTTTGCGAGGATATCGGTGAATTTGCGCGGGAAATATCGTTTTTTATCAATGCCGACATAATCATAAATAAAGACCTTGCCTGAAAGCACTTCCTTCATGCTGGCGGCTATTACCTCGGGGTAGTAGGCAACGACAGGACAGTTGTAATGGTTGTCGCCCTTGCCCTCGTCGATGTTGTATGTCATGCACGGGTAGAAAATTGTGTCAACCTCGTCCATCTTGCAAAGCTCCGCGACGTGTCCGTGGAGAAGCTTGGCGGGAAAACAGACTGTGTCGGACGGGATGGTTGATTGCCCCTCAAGGTAAAGCTTTCTGTCAGACCTCGGGGAGCGGACGACGCCGAACCCAAGCTTTGTGAAAAGAGTGTGCCAAAACGGATAAGTTTCGTAAAAATTCAAGCCCATCGGTATCCCAATTGTCCCGCGCGGACCCTTGCAGGATTTGTAATCGGCGAGCAGTGAGCGCTTAAAGCTGTATATATTGAGCGATTCGTCAGTCTTTTTGCTTGTGACGGGGCGCTCGCATCGGTTTCCGCTGATGAATTTCCCGCCGCCGGAAAAGGTGTTTACAGTCAAGCGGCAATTATTTTCGCAGCCGCTGCAGCGAACAGACTTTACGTCGTGAGTAAAATTATCAAGCGATTCCTTGTCGGCGACGCCGCTTTCGGAGGGGCTTTTGCTCATGCCGTAAAGAGCCGCGCCGTAAGCTCCCATAAGCCCGGCGATGTCGGGGGCGGCGACTTGCGCGTCAAGCTCTTTTTCAAAAGCGCGCAAAACCGCCTTGTTAAGGAAAGTTCCGCCCTGCACGACTATATGTCTGCCGAGCATATGCGGATCCTGCGCCCTTATGACCTTGTAAAGAGCGTTTTTGACGACGCTTATCGAAAGCCCCGCCGAAATATTGTCGGGTGTGGCGCCGTCTTTTTGCGCTTGCTTTATGCTTGAGTTCATAAAAACAGTGCAGCGCGAACCAAGCTCGACAGGCGCGGGCGCAAAAAGCCCCATCTCGGAAAAGTCCTCGACATTGTGACCCAAAGCCTCCGCAAATGTTTGGAGAAAGGAACCGCAGCCCGAGGAACACGCTTCGTTTAAAAATATGTTTGTGATGATTCCGTCTTTTATCTGAAAGCATTTCATATCCTGACCGCCGATATCAATGACAAAGTCGACGTCGGGCATGAATTTTTTGGCGGCCGTGAAATGAGCGACTGTCTCGACAATGCCGAAATCGGCGTGGAACGCCTTTTTGATGATGTCCTCGCCGTAGCCTGTCGTCGTCACAGAAGCGATTTCAACGCCCGGATGCTCGCTGTAAAGGTTTTGGAGAAAGGCTTTGACTTGCGGAACGGGATTGCCGCTGTTTGATTGGTAGCTTGAAAGCAGCAGGCGGCCGCCTTCGTCAATAACGGCGCATTTGACAGTCGTGGAGCCTGCGTCAACACCGATATGCACCGCGCCGGTTGAATCGTTAATCTCGCCGCGCTCGACCTTGTTTTTGTCATGGCGCTTTATAAAGCTGTCGTATTCCTCACGGTCTTTAAAAAGCGGCTCGTTGAAGCTGAAACCCGCGTCGCCGTCATATTTTGAAAGCCTGTCCGCGGCGTCGCTTAGAAGGAGCTTTTCGTCAGAGTACAGCGCCGCCCCGCACGCCACGAAATAAAGTGAGTTTTCCGGGCAAACGCCCTCAAGTCCGAGTGTTTTGTCAAAAGCTTTTTTAAGCTGCGGCAAAAAGGTTATCGGACCGCCCAGATAGACAATGTTTCCTTTGATTGGGCGGCCTTGAGCAAGACCGCCGACTGTTTGGTTGACGACGGCGTAAAAGATGCTCGCGGCAATATCGCGTTTTTGCGCGCCTTGGTTTAAAAGCGGCTGTATGTCGGTTTTTGCAAAAACGCCGCAGCGGGAGGCGACTGTGTAAACCTTTTCGCTCGTGGCGGCAAGCTCGTCAAGCTCCTCGACAGAAACGTCAAGCAAAGCCGCCATCTGGTCGATAAACGCTCCCGTGCCGCCGGCGCAGGAGCCGTTCATGCGAACCTCCATGCCGTTTGACAAAAAGATGATTTTAGCGTCCTCTCCGCCAAGCTCGATGATGACGTCGGCGTCGGGCGTGTATTTCCCGGCGGCGACTCTTGTCGCAAAAACCTCTTGCACAAAGGGAATACGGCACTTTTGCGCCATGCCCATCCCCGCCGAGCCGGAAATTGAAAGGAATGCCTCGCAATCTCCAAACTTTTCGACAATCCCGCCAAGCACCTTATGGGCGCTTTCCACGATATGTGAATAATGCCTTTCATAGCTTTTAAAAATAATGTTTTCATTGTCGTCCATGACGACACATTTTATTGTCGTCGAGCCGACATCCAGCCCTATTCTCACAAACGCACCTCCGCAGTTAGTTCTTATATTAATGTGTTTCAGTAAAGTTAAAAATCTTTTGCAAACAGCGCCAAAACAAAATAATAAGCAAGAAGATGTATACGATGCGGGTCACTACTCCGCAGCATATACAACCCCTTGCCCATTACGAACGAAATAATAACAGATTCTTATAATAAAGTCAACACACAAATTTTTCAGGAATCTTTTTTGCCGCGCAAAATTTCCGGAAGTCTTTTCTTGTTTTTTTATGAAAATATCATATGAAATTGCTTTGCGGCAAAAGCTCCGGTCAAACCAAAAAAGCAAAAGCCTTCATTTTAACAGACTTTAAAAAGCCGATTTAAGTTCGCACGTCTGTTTTAGTCCGAGTTAATATTTTGCCGCGTAATCCTTAACCTTGCCATGGCGCGGGAAAGCGCGATTTTTGACTCCTTATACTCCTTGACGCTTTGCTTTTGCCTTAAATGCTCGCGCGCTCTTTCCAAGGATCTGCGCGCCCTCACGATGTCTATTTCTTCGGGCCATTCGCACGCCTGAACAAAGACTGTGACACTGTTATGCAGAACCTCAATAAAGCCTTCGGAGCAGAAAGCGCTTTTCCATTCTCCGTTAAGATTAATCTTTAAAACCCCTATTACGATGGGCGCGACAAGCGGGATATGACCGGCAAGAATACATAATTCTCCGTCAGGCGCCGTGATTATCAGCCCTTTTGCCTTGCCGCTGAAGAACATACGCTCCGGGGTCATGATGTTGAGATTAAAATTATTCATAGCGTTTTTGCCTTCTCAAAAGCTTCGTCGATGCCGCCGACCATGTAAAAAGCCGCTTCGGGCAGCTCGTCCGCTTCGCCGTCCACAATCATTTTAAAGCTTCTGACTGTTTCCTTGACAGTGACATAACGCCCCTTTATGCCTGAAAAAATCTCCGCGACACTCATCGGCTGTGACAAGAAACGCTGTATCCTCCTTGCGCGGTGGACGGCGTTTTTATCGTCGTCGGAAAGCTCCTCTATGCCGAGTATCGCGATAATGTCTTTCAGCTCGTTGTAGCGCTGGAGGCATTCGCGCACACGCTCCGCCGTTTCATAATGCTCGCGGCCGACAATTTCAGGCGAAAGAGTTTTGGAGCTTGACTCAAGCGGGTTCACAGCCGGGTAAATGCCCATTTCAGACACCTGCCTTGAAAGAACGGTGGTGGAGTCAAGGTGTGAAAATATCGCGGCGGGGGCGGGGTCTGTAAGGTCATCGGCAGGGACGTAAATTGCCTGTACGGATGTGATGGAGCCGTTTTTTGTCGAGGCAATCCTCTCCTCAAGCTCACCCAGTTCCGTGGCGAGAGTGGGCTGATAGCCGACTGCCGACGGCATCCTCCCGAGCAGGGCGGAAACCTCGTTGCCCGCTTGGACGTATCGGAATATGTTGTCGATAAACAACAGAACATCTTTTTTCAGCACATCCCTGAAATATTCGGCCATCGTAAGACCTGTGAGAGCGACACGCATACGCGCCCCCGGAGGTTCGTTCATCTGACCGAACGCCATCGCCGCCTTTGTGATTGCGCCGGAATTGCGCATATCGTTAATCAGCTCATTGCCTTCACGGCTGCGCTCTCCGACGCCCGTAAAAACTGAATATCCGCCGTGGCGCAAAGCCACGTTATGAATAAGCTCAAGTATGAGAGTTGTCTTTCCGACACCGGCGCCGCCAAACAGTCCGATTTTCCCGCCCTTTGCGTAAGGCGCGAGCAAATCGACGACCTTGATGCCCGTTTCAAAAAAGTCGGTTGACGGATTAATTTCCGAAAACCTCGGCGATTCGCGGTGAATGTCCCATTTCGGCGCATCTATTTCGCCTAATTCGTCAATGGGACGCCCCAGCACGTCTACGACCCTGCCGAGCGTTCCTTCTCCGACAGGCACACAAATTCCCCTGCCGGTGTCCTCGACCTCGGCGCCGCAGTAAAGACCGTCGATAGTCTCAAGCGCTATGCAACGGACGACGTCCTTTGAAACGTGCGCCACAACCTCCATGTGAATGCCGTCCGCCGTGACAAGCAGGCTGTTTGTTTTCGGCTTGCCCGACATAAAAACGACATCAAGCACAGGACCGCTTATTTTAATAATTTTCCCCTTAGGTGTGTTATCTTCTGTCAAATCCAAACCTCCCGGTCTGCCGCAAGGCTGCCCGATATTTCGGCGATTTCTTGAGTTATTGCCGATTGGCGGGCGGTGTTATACTTGAGCTTGAGCTTCTTCAAAAGCTCGTCGGCATTGTCTGTCGCGCTTTGCATCGCGCTCATGCGGGCAAAATGCTCGCTTGCGTGGCTTTGGACAAGCGCCCCGAAAATGATGCCGACAAGGTACTGCGGCACAAGCTTCTCAAAAACCTCTGTTGCCGACGGAACATATAATATCTCGCGATTTGGTTCGCTTAGCTTTATGTCTTCATAATCATGAATTCTTAACGGCAGGAATCTGTCAATCACCGGCTTTGACGCCGACTCCATTGTGAATGTCGTATAGATGAAATAAACAGATCTTACCTCGTCAGTCGAGTAAAGATCGACTATCTCCCGCATCAATTCACGGGCGTTATAAAGTGTCGGGTTCTGTGAAAGACCGGGAATTTCTATGTCCGGCTTTATGCCCTTTGACCTGAAAAAGTCGCCCGCCACAAGTCCTATTGTCGCCAGCATGATGTCGTCAAACGGCTCTATTTCTTTAAGAGCGAAATTAAGCACATCGGAATTGTAAGAGCCGACCATGCCCTTGTCACCGGCGACGACAATATAGAGCCTGCGTTTTCCGACGCCTGTTTTCAAGTAGGAATGATCTACGGGGCGCGGGGAGGAAAGCATATGCTTCATGGACGACTGGACGCGTGAAAGGTATTCGTTGTTGTAATATATGTGCTTCATGACTTTTTGCAGCCGAGCCGAGGAGATAAGGTTCATGGCGCTTGTTATTTTTCTTGTTTCTGCGACGGCGCTCATGTGATATTTAATTTCATTAGTGTTTTGCATTTTTCAGCTCCTCAAAAAAAGCGCCCGACGCCTGCGTCAGAATATTCATATCGTTTTCGGAAAGCTCTCCGGAGCCGTCGATGGAGCGCATTGTGTCGCCGATGCTGCTTTCCAATCTTTCAAGCAGACCGTCGCGCGCGGCGGCGACTTTATTTAAGTCTATGCCGTCAAAGTGATTGTTGTTGTAAGACAGCAGGACGGCGACTTGCCGTGAAAGCGGAAAAACAATGTCTCTTGCCTGCTTTAAAAGCTCTGTGAGTCGCTCCCCGCGGCGCAGGAGGGAAGCAGTGGACTCATCAATATCAGCGCCGAACTGCGCGAAAATCGCTGTGTCCCTGTATTGGGCGAGATCAAGGCGCAGGTTGCCGGAAATGCCGCTCATAGCCTTATACTGCGCGGAGCGTCCGACGCGGGAAACTGAAAGCCCTACATTTATGGCGGGACGTATTCCGGCGTTAAACAGCTCGCTTTCAAGATATATCTGACCGTCCGTTATCGAGATGACGTTTGTCGGTATATATGCCGATATGTCTCCCGACATCGTTTCGACTATCGGCAAAGCGGTCAAGGAGCCGCCGCCATATTCGTCGGACAGCTTTGCCGAACGCTCAAGCAGCCTGCTGTGGAGATAAAATACATCGCCCGGGTACGCTTCCCTGCCTGACGGGCGGCGCAGCAGCAGCGACATTGCCCTGTACGCCGCGGCGTGCTTGCTAAGGTCGTCATAAACAATGAGCGCGTCCCTGCCGTCGCGCATAAACTTTTCGGCTATCGCGCAGCCTGAATAAGGAGTTAAATACTGCATCGACGCGCAGTCGTCTGCTGTCGAGGCGACAATTACAGTGTTGTCAAGAGCGCCGACGCTTTTAAGCTTTGCGGCGACTTGGGCGATACTTGACGCTTTTTGCCCTATTGCGCAATAAACGCAGAAAACATCGTCCTTTTTTTGGTTTATTATTGCCGTGAGGGCGATGGATGTTTTCCCTGTCTGCCTGTCGCCGATTATAAGCTCTCTTTGCCCTCTGCCGATTGGAATCATGCTGTCGATTGCAAGGATTCCTGTTTCGAGCGGAGTGTTTACGCCTGTCCGCTGCATGATGGTGGGCGCGTGCGACTCAAGCGGGCGAAACTCGTCTGACGGCACGGCGCCGAGACCGTCCAACGGCCTGCCAATCGGGTCTATGATTCTTCCCAAAAGCCCGTCGCCGACACACACCTGTGCAACTCTGCCGGTCTGGCTGACCATTTCGCCGGGAACGACTGTGCCGCTTTTGTTAAGCAGAACGGCATCGACGGCGTTTTCACGAAGCTCAAGCGCAATCCCGTATTCGGAGCCGCCAAACTCTAAAAGCTCCCCATAGCGGCAGCGCGGCAAGCCGTCTATACGCGCGATTTCATCAGCGCAGCTCTTGACGACGCCGTATTCATACTCCTTGGGAGTGTATTCAAACTTCTTTAATTTTTCCTTCAGAAATGTGCCTATAGACTTAAAATCATTATCCATATAAACTCCCTAATCCTTGAGAAAGCCGCGCCTGATGTTTTTGAGCTGCAGGGCGACGGTTGAGTCATATACCTTGCCGTTTATATATGCGGCAAAGCCCCCTATAAGGGAGCTGTCCTCAACTATTTCAAAATCTATCTGCCGCCCCAAAAGCTTTTCAAAGCCCTTTGTTATCTTGTCAATGTCGTCACTGCTGAAGGAGCCTGCGATTTTCAGTAAAGCCTTTGACATCGGATTCACTCCCTGCCGTCAAAATAGCTGTTGATTATCCTGCGGTTGTCGCTCTCGCTTATCTCTCTCGAAAGAATCTTTTCGGCAATTTTAAGAGAAATGTCTGTTATATCCCCGCGAACGCTGTCGAGGATATCTTTTCTTTCTGCCTCGGCGCTGCCGCGGGCGTCGCTGATGATGGCGTTTGCCCTGTCGTTTGCATTTTCAACGATTGCCTCGGCGTCGGCGTTTGCCTTGATAATTATCTCGGCCAGCTTTTTTTCCGACGCCTCCTCCGAATCAGATATAAGCGCGTCGTACATTTCTTTTGCTTTAAGCGCGTTCTCTTTTGCCTCGTCGGCCTCGTCGAGCCGCGAGCTGATGTTTTGGGCGCGTGACGCCATGAAGCTGTGGATGGGATCATAAAGCAAAAACCGCAGTATAGCGAACAGCGCGATGATATTTATAATGTGTATTATGATTTCCAACGGATCAAGATTCATATCAGCAACCGTCCTTATTTGAGAGTGAACAAGACTATCAGAGCAGTGACAAAGCCGTAAATTGCCGTCGACTCTGTAAGCGCGAGACCAAGCAGGAGAATTGAGCTTATCTTGCCTGACGCCTCAGGCTGACGCCCCACGGCATCGACAGCTTTTCCCGTTGCGAGACCCATTGCAAGCCCCGCGGCTGTTGATGACAATAGACAAAGTGCCGCCCCTAAAGCGATGTTGCCTGTGTTCATAAGATTTTACCTCCGAATTTATATTCGAGCGGTTTTAACCGCCCGTTGTTAAGCTGTTTCTGTTGTTTCAGCCGCCTCGTTAATAAATGTGAGCGTCAAAGTAACAAAGATAAAAGCCTGGATAAGCGGATGAAAGACATTAAAGTACAAGCCGACGACGCTCGGTATGCCTATGGCGGCGCTGCCGAGGGCATAATACAGAAGCTCCATGACAATAAGCCCGCCTAACATATTGCCGAACAGACGGCAAGCCATGGATACAGGTATGGCAAAGTCGCTGATAACCCTGATTGGAAAAACAAGAGGTGTCGGCGATGCAAGTGATTTCAGCCTTCCCGAAAAGCCCTTGTGCTTTATGCCGTAATAGTTTATTAAAACAAATGTAATGAGCGCCATGGCGGCTGTCATCGTAAGGTCGGCAGTGGGTGAGCGCACTCCCAGAAGCTCCGCGGCGGCGCAGGATATCATGAACACCGCAACCGTAAAAATATAAGCCCCAAGGTTTTTACCAATGCCTGCCGCGTTTGATTCGGTATATTTGTCAATATATTCGACAATTATTTCAAGCGGCTTTTGCAGGCCCTTTGGAACATCGGAAAATTTAGGGATTATGAAAATCCGCACAATCAGCGAAAGCAAAAGCAGCACGATAATAATAGCCCAAGTCACAATAACGGTGCTGCTAAGGCTGTGCCCGAAAAAACTCCACTTTTCAGCGCCGAGCTCAACGCTGAACTCGCCCCTGCTTCTTGAGCCGAAAACGGCGGCAAGAAACCGCACAACAAAAAGCCATGAGCCGGCAAGCGACATAACAGAGCTTAAAGTTTTGATTCTTTTAAGTTTTTTTAAAGAGATGTTTGGCTTTTTCAGTCTCGTTTTGATACGAATTCGTGTAAAGAAACCCGTTGCGGCTACAACGGCGGCAACGGTTAAAAGAACGATATCAAGGGGTTTCATTAACAGTCATATCCTTTAATTGGTTTTATTGATGCCGCGCAAAAAGCTTATCACCGCGGAGATGATGATAACTCCGGCGAAAAAGCTTCCGCAAAGAAGAATTTCGCTCGGCGCCGTAAAAGCGACGGGAATCAGCACAGCGAAGGGAAGGAAAACAAAAGCCATAATAGAGAGAATGTTTGTCTTTTCATGTGATAGCACTCCTGCGACAATGCGCCGCAAAAAGAAAAAACCGGCGGCGCCGCCAAGAAGCCCCCATATGGACGACAGTGTGGATTTTAACACGGCATGCTTCATCCTCTCGCCGAGTGTCAGTGAACGTCTGCGTATATAATACACTTTATTCTATTAAAAGTCAACAAAAATATTTATATGTTTTTGTAAACTTTAACCGTATGAGCATCTAAAACTAAATTTGCAGACATTCTCATAAATGAAATTGACGCCATATAATGATAGGGATAATCTGCGGTAAATCTTCTTTTTATCAAAAATAAATTAATTTTGGAAATTCGGAGAGATAATATTATGATATACAACAACATACTTGAAGCGATAGGTCACACTCCCATGATAAGGCTTAATAAAACAGCGCGTCGCGGCGCGGCGGAAATCCTTGTAAAGTTTGAGGGCCTGAATGTCGGCGGCTCGATTAAAACAAGGACGGCATACAACATGGTGTGCGACGCGGAAAAGCGCGGGATTATAAATCGGGACACAATATTGGCGGAGCCGACAAGCGGAAACCAAGGCATCGGACTTGCGTTGATTGGCGCCGTAAAAGGATATCGCACAGTAATAATTATGCCTGATTCTGTCAGCGAGGAAAGGCGTATGCTTGTAAAGCATTACGGCGCAGAGGTGAGACTTGTGCATGACAAAGGAAATATCGGCGAATGTATAAAGGAATGTATAAGAACGGCCGAGAAAATGGCGCGTGAGGACAAGCGCGTTTTTATCCCGCAGCAGTTTGAAAACGCGGCGAATCCGCAGGCGCACCGCCACCACACAGCGCTTGAGATTATGGAACAGGTGGAAGGCCCGATAGACGGCTTTTGCTCAGGTATAGGGACGGGCGGGACGATAACAGGCATAGGCGAGGCGCTGAAGGCTCAATATCCCGACATAACAATATGGGCGGTCGAGCCGCAAAACGCGGCAATCCTTGCGGGCGGAACTGTCGGCACGCACCTCCAGATGGGCATCGGCGACGGACTTATTCCCGGGATATTAAATATGGACATATACGAGGAAGTGTGCATTATAACGGACGAAGACGCGATTAAAACAGCAAAAGACCTTGCAAAGCATGAGGGCTTGATGTGCGGCATATCAAGCGGCACAAATGTCGCCGCGGCAGTTAAGCTTGCGGAAAAGCTCGGCGAAGGCAAGGTCGTCGTTACTGTTTTGCCTGATACGGCTGAAAGATATTTCACAACTCCGCTTTTTAAGTAACCAGTAATCAAAGCTTGAGTTTCGGTACAATGATAAAGGAAAAGACTTGAAAATTAGGACAAAACCTTTAATTTATGGTATAATTCAGTCAGAACAGCAAAATATGCGCAAATAAAAAAGAGACGCCCTCATGGCCGGCTTTACCAAAAGGACATATCAAATGAAAACAGAAGCCCCGACTTTTTAAAGGGCTTTTAAAGAAAAGATTCAAAGAACTGCCCGCGATGAACTGCCCGCGACACACAAAAATTCAGTGCAGACATGATTCGGGGGATTTTAACATCCGAAAGTCGGGGCGGAAAAAAATCAAAACAGGAGATGCCGGGCTGTTATTTCTCCGGCTTTGCGGGGGCGACATATTCGCTGTCGCTTTTTATAAGTCTCTTTTTGACGGCAAAAAAGCTGATGAGGTGGGCGATGTCAGTTACAATCCATGTGATAGGATATGAAAGATAGAGAATTTGCAGCGTGTGAATTGAGGCAAAGGCGGTGTAAATCCAAATAATCCTCAAAACGCAGATGCCGAATGTTGACACGGCCATCGGCAGCAAGGATTGCCCCATTGCGCGTATCTGCCCGCTCACAACCTCCATTATGCCGCATAGGAAGTATGTTGTCCCGACGATTGAAAGGCGAATCATGCCGCTCGCTATCACGGCGCCGTCGCGTGAATATATGCCGAGGAGCGGTTTTCCGAAAAGAAACATAAGTCCACCCGCAGAAATCCCGATTATGACGGCGATAAGGCACGAATAGCCGCAAATTTTGTTTATCCGATGATATTTTTTGGCGCCCACATGATGTCCCGTAAACGCAAGGCTGCCTTGATAAACGGCGTTCATAGAGGCGTAAATAAAGCCGTCAAGGTTCGCGGCGGCGGCGTTGCCCGCCATTGCCGTCGAGCCGAAGGAGTTAATTCCCGATTGAATGAGGACATTGGAAAATGAAAAAATCATGCTTTGGATGCCGGCCGGTATGCCGATCTTAAATATGAAACGAAGCTTATCCTTGTAAATCCGCATATTTTTCAAGTCAAGGCGGCAGCAGTCGCCGAGCTTTGTGAGCAATAAAATAATGAGCGCGGCCGAGACAAACTGTGAAAGTACTGTTGCAATGGCAACTCCGGCGACACCCATTTTGAAAGTGATGACAAAAAACAGGTTTAAAACTACATTTACAGCTCCGGCAATGGTGAGAATATAAAGAGGGCGCTTTGTGTCGCCTGTCGCCCTCACGATTGCGCCGCCGAAATTAAAGACCATTGACGCGGGCATACCGAGGAAATAAACGCGAAGATAAAGCGCCGATAAATCGATGACGTTTTTTGGGGAACCCATTAAGCCGAGCATACCGCGCGCGCCCAAAATACCGGTGAACGAAACAACAACTCCGCATATAAGGCTTATGGCTATCGACGTGTGAACAGTCTCCCGCGCGTCG
Organism: Clostridiales bacterium; assembly: GCA_012523185.1. Classification (GTDB taxonomy): domain Bacteria; phylum Bacillota; class Clostridia; order Oscillospirales; family Acutalibacteraceae; genus UBA1425. The sequence goes on along the minus strand of JAAYIY010000024.1, from coordinate 12,613 downwards.
TTTGCTCTGTCGGCGCCAAGGCTTTGGGCGACGGCGACGCTTGTCCCGACAGACAGCCCCATGAACAGATTCACGGTAAGGCTGACGAGGGAGCCGGTGGAGCCGACCGCCGCAAGCGCCGCGCTTCCGCAATATCTGCCGACGACTATCACGTCTACGGCGTTAAACATAAGCTGAAGAACGCCCGAAAGAATAAGCGGCACAGAAAAGAAGAATAATTTTTTAAACAAAGATCCGCCGAGCAAGTCGTTGTCGATTTTTCTCACGCCCACGCCGTCCGTTCATATATCTTTTGATTGATATTATACCTTTTGACTGTCCTTTGTCAAATAAGAGCTGCCAAAAAAACGGGGAGCGAAAAAGAATATAGAATAATATGCAAATCCATTGACATTTTTAGTATAAACCTCTATATTTGTATTATTGTCTTAAACTCGGCATTTCTGACCATGGCGTGATTTTTGAAACGGAGGAATACTGCCAATTGACAAGCAACCATTTAATCAGCCTGAAAGATATTTCAGTCTCGCTCGGCGGCGAGCAGATTCTTAGCAATCTGAATCTTTATATAAATGACAAGGAGTTTATCACCTTGTTAGGTCCGTCCGGCTGCGGCAAAACAACGACCTTGAGGATTATAGGCGGTTTCCTTGAGCCGGACAAGGGGGATGTCATGTTCGGCGACAAAAGAGTGAACGGCGTACCGCCGCACAAGCGCAGGGTAAACACCATTTTCCAGAGGTATGCACTTTTTCCGCATCTCAATGTTTTTGAAAACATAGCTTTCGGTCTTAGGATTCGTAAGCTGCCGGAACAAGAAATCAGGCAAACAGTCGAAGAAATGCTCGGGCTTGTCAATTTAGCGGGCTTTGAAAAAAGAAATGTCAACTCCCTTTCAGGCGGTCAGCAGCAGAGAGTGGCAATCGCGCGGGCTCTTGCAGTCAAGCCGAAGGTGCTGCTGCTCGACGAGCCTCTCGGCGCCCTTGACCTAAAGCTGCGCCGGGACATGCAAGTCGAGCTGAAAAACATCCAGCAAAGCCTTGAAATAACATTTATATATGTCACTCACGACCAGGAGGAAGCCCTGTCGATGTCAGACACCGTCGTTGTTATGGACGGCGGGATAATTCAGCAGATAGGAACGCCTCTTGACATATACAACGAGCCGCAAAACGCGTTTGTCGCCGACTTTATCGGCGAAAGCAACATCATAGACGGGATAATGGTAAAGGATTTGTGCGCCGAGTTTGCCGGCTGCCGCTTTAAGTGCCTTGACAAAGGCTTTGCCAAAGGTGAGCCGGTGGATGTGGTTATAAGACCGGAGGACGTCGATGTCGTGCCTGTCGAAAAGTCGATGCTTTCCGGCGTCGTGACTTCCGTCACCTTCAAGGGCGTTCATTTTGAAATCATTGTGGACGTCAATGGCTTCAAATGGATGGTGCAGACGACAGACTTTGAGGAAGTGGGCAGCGTGATAGGACTTTATATTGAGCCTGACGCAATCCACACAATGAAAAAGTCTGCCTATTCCGGTCTGTACGGCGATTACAGCTCGTTCAGCGATGAAATTGATTTGCTTTCAGACGTATCTTACGAGGAGGAGAGTGTGTCCGATGAATAGCGGAGGAGTCGGCAAAAGGCTCACGATAGCTCCCTACACCTTGTGGATGTCTGTATTTGTCGTGGTTCCCATAGCGCTTGTGATATATTATGCTTTTACGGACGGGCACGGAAGGCTGACACTTGAGAACATGAAATCAATAGCGGATTACGGAAAGACCTTTTTCATGTCAATAAAGCTTGCCCTGTTTTCAACGGCAATCTGCCTTTTAGCGGCATATCCGGTGGCTTACGGGATTTCAAGGTTTGAGGCGCGCAGGCAGCAGACGACAATAATGCTTGTGATGCTCCCAATGTGGATGAACTTCCTCATCAGGACATACGCGTGGATGACAATACTTGAGGGCAACGGTCTTATCAACAGGCTTGTAAGGGCGTTCGGCGGCGAAGGATTCAGCATTATAAACACTAACGGAGCAGTTGTTCTCGGCATGGTTTACAACTTTTTGCCGTATATGATACTGCCAATTTACACTGTGCTGACAAAGATTGACAAAAGCACAATTGAAGCGGCGCAGGATCTTGGCGCGAACAAAGCAAGCATTTTCAGGCGCGTGCTTTTGCCCATGAGCGTGCCGGGCATAATCTCAGGCATAACGATGGTCTTTGTGCCGGCAGTCAGCACTTTTGTCATTTCAAAGCTTTTGGGCGGCGGCAAGACATTTCTTATAGGGGACATCATCGAAAACTATTTTCTCGGAAATACGGGAAGCGTAGATTACAATATTGGCGCCGCGCTTTCGCTTGTGCTGATGGCTCTTATACTCATTTCAACGACAGTTATGAATCATTTTGACAAGGATATGGGAGAAGGAGGAGGGGGGATTGTCGGATGAAGTTTTTATCAAGGCTGTACACCTTTCTTGTTTTCGGCTTCCTTTACGCGCCGATAGCCGTGATGGTCGTCTATTCATTTAACTCCGAAAAAAGCAGGACAAATTTCGGCACGTTTTCCCTGCGCTGGTATATCGAGCTTTTCAGCGACAGCGTAATCCTCAAATCGCTTTATATTTCTCTTGTTGTGGCTGTGCTTTCGGCGCTGATAGCCACCGTTATCGGGACATTCGCCGCCGTCGGAATAGACGGCATGAAAGGCGCGATGAAAAAAGCTTACCTGACTGTAAACAACATCCCCGTCGTCAACCCCGATATTGTGACGGCTATTTCGATGATGGTGCTTTTTGTCTTTTTTATCACAAGGATAAACGGGCTGAATATGGGCTTCGGCACGCTTTTGATAGCTCACATCACATTCAACATCCCATATGTCATTTTGTCGGTGCTGCCAAAGCTTCGCGGCATGGACAGCAACATCTATCACGCCGCGCTCGATCTCGGCTGCCCGCCGACAAAATCATTTATAAAGGTCGTAATCCCTGAGATTTTGCCGGGAATCATAACCGGCTTTATCATGGCGTTTACGCTTTCTCTTGATGACTTTGTCATAAGCTACTTCAACAGCGGCTCCACGGCGCAGACATTGCCCGTGACAATTTACTCGATGACAAAGCGCCCGTATTCGCCGAAAATCAACGCGCTTTCAACCCTGCTTTTTATTTCTGTCATGCTCCTGCTTGTTGTTGTAAACGCCAGGCAGTCGGCAGGTGAAAAAAGAGGGTCAGATAAAAGGAAAGGGGTCAGATAAGTTGAAAAAAAAGGTTTTGTCCGCGCTTTTATGTGTGCTTGTTTTGCTCACCGTCGCGGCGGCGTCAGGCTGCGGCGGCAAGTCGGCTGTTCTGAATGTTTACAATTGGGGTGTATACATCGCCCCCGGCGTCATAAAGCAATTTAAGAAGGAGACGGGCATAAAGGTCAATTACACCACCTATGACAGCAACGAGGCGCTTTACTCAAAAATCAGCTCGGGCGCCGCGTCATATGACGTAATCGTTCCGTCGGACTATATGATAAGCAGGATGATTGAGGAGGATATGCTCGCGGAGCTTAACTTCGACAATATACCAAACTTTCAATACATCGGCGACAGCTACAAATCGCTTGAATACGACAGCGAAAACAAATACTCAGTCCCTTACACATGGGGGAACACAGTCATTTTTTACGACAAGACAAAGGTTGACGCCGAGGACATAGCGGAGCAGAGCATAGATTTGTTGTGGAACAAAAAATATTCCGGACAAATTTTGATGTTTGACAATCCGAGAGACGCGTTCGGGCTTGCGCTTAAAAAACTCGGCTATTCCATGAACACGACAAACAAATCCGAGTGGGAGGCCGCCGCCGCCGAGCTAAAGGCGCAAAAGCCGCTTGTTCAAGCATATGTCATGGATCAGATATATGACAAAATGATAAGCGGAGAGGCGTTAATCGCTCCTTATTATGCCGGTGATTTGCTTGTTATGCAGGCTGACAATCCGAACATTGAATGCTATATCCCGAAGGAGGGAGCGAATTTGTTCGCCGACGCTATGTGCGTCCTCAAAACATCGACCCATAAGGCGGAGGCTGAAATGTTCATAAACTTTATGTGCAGAACAGACATCGCGGTCAAAAATGCCGAGGAGATAGGCTACGCCACGCCGCAGATGGAGGCAAGGTCACTGCTTGACCCGTCAATCACTTCAAACAGGTCGATATATCCTCCGGATGAGGATCTTGTCAACGCGGAAATTTTCATAAATCTTCCGCCTGATATAACGCGCCTTCAAAGCAGCTTATGGACAGACATTAAGAAAGATTAATATTAAAATATAAAGGAGAAGAAGTATGTCAGCAAAAAAAACAGTTTTTTTAACAGGGGCGACGGGCAATATGGGCTGGGCGGGCTTTAAGGAGCTTTACGCCAAAAAGGATAAGTTCAACATTGTTGTTCTTATCAGGGACAGCGAAAAGAACAGAGAGCTGTTCAAGCCCTATGACAGCGACCCGAGCGTCAAAATTGTCTGGGGAGACTTGATGAATTACGACGAGGTTTTAAGCTGTGTCACAGGCTCGGACTTCGTTTTGCACGTAGGCGGCATGGTTTCGCCCGCCGCCGACTATTACCCCAAAAAGACAATAAAAACTAACACGACGGCAGCTAAAAACATTGTCGAGGCAGTAAAAGCACAGCCGAACCGCGACGAAATAAAGGTTGTCTACATAGGCACAGTCGCTCAAACAGGCGACAGAAACGCACCTATCCACTGGGCAAGGACAGGCGATCCGATAAAAATCAGCATTTACGACCACTATGCGATAAGCAAAACAATAGCCGAAAGATATTTTGCCGAGTCGGGGCTGAAATATTGGGTGTCCCTGCGCCAGTCCGGCATACTTTATCCCGGAATACTGAAAAACTACGACCCTATTATGTTCCACGTTCCGATAAACGGCGTCCTCGAGTGGGCGACGGTGGAGGATTCGGGCAGACTTTTGGCTAATGTTTGCGGCGACGACGTTCCGGAGGAGTTTTGGAGGCGCTTTTACAACATCGGCAGCGGCAAGGAATACAGAATCACCAACTATGAATTTGAGGTATATCTGCTCAACGCCATAGGCTTAAGCTCCCCTAAAAAGATTTTTGAGCCGAAGTGGTTTACTTTGAAAAACTTCCACGGTCAGTGGTACGCCGATTCCGATTTGCTTGACAGCTATCTGCACTTCAGAGAAAATATGCCGATTGAAAAATACTTTAAAATCCTGTCCGACACAGTCCCGAAGTTTTATAAGCTGGCAAAGGTTTTGCCGCCGTTCCTCATAAAGAAATTCGGAATGGAGCCTCTTGCAAACAAGGAGATATTCGGCACGATGAACTGGATCAAAACAAACAACAAGGACAGGATAACCGCCTATTACGGCTCAAAAGAGGAGTGGGAAAAGATCGGCGGCTGGGACACCTTTAAAATCACAAGGCCGTCCGAGGAAGTCACAAATCTTGACCACGGATACGACGAGTCAAAGCCCGCGGACGAGCTTGACATAGAGGACATGAAAAAGGCGGCGCAGTTCAGGGGAGGGGAGTGCCTGTCCGAAAGCATGGAAAAGGGCGATCTTTTCACGCCGCTCAAATGGAAGTGCGCACACGGGCACGAATTCATGATGACGCCGAACCTTGCCCTCAAAGGCGGGCACTGGTGCCCGGAGGAGCTTCCCTATCCGTGGAAATATGACGAGGAAGCAAGGGTCAACCCGTTTTTCGCGCAGGTTTGGTACACAAACCACACAAAAGATGAAAACAACGTCTACGACGAAAGCATCTTTAAGGGAATGGCTGAATACAAATAAAAAGGGCAAATAACAGAGGCAAAATGTCCACAGCGGCGGGAAGCTTTTTCCGCCGCTGTAAATTTTGGCAAAATACACAAAAACGGGTGTCAAAGTTTTATACAAAGTTTTGAAAATTTGTTTAAACTTCATTGACATATTGTCAGATTGCATATATAATAATGATGCAGTATGATTGATAATAATGTAGGTTACTGTATGCGTCAGCGAGTCTCAGCCTTTTAAACACATTCAATGTAAACATTTTTTACTGTTAATCTTAATGGAGGTGCAACACTTATGAAAAGATCGCTAAAAGTCGTCAGTGTTTTGCTTGCGATGGTCATGGGCTTTTCCGGAATGACAATCGGCGTCAGCTCAGCATATGCCGATTACTCAAGCCCGGCGGGATACGACTCGCTTGACCATCCGTATATCAGCATTGCGCAGTGCGGTTCCATGCTGCTGGATTACCTTGATCAGGTGCTTGGCGAGACTGATCTGATCGGTGTAATCGACGCGAAGCTTTGGAGTCCCGTGCATTACAACTTCACATCTGTTGACAACGCGCTGAACTCTGTCATAGGCATCATGAACAGCGGGCTTGTCAAGGATGCGAAGAACATCCTCAACCTCGGCGACCTTGAGAAAATAAAAATAACCGCGATAAACAATTCGCCGAGAAGGGGGACGCCCGGAAGGACGGACCTTGAGATTGTCTATGCGCTCACGCAGTTTTTGGCCGACAACAAAAACATCATCGGCAGGATTGTTGACAGCTGCTGGGACAACGGCGGCATCGTCAAAAACTGGATTGACATCAACGAAATAGTCGGTGATGTTCACGGTCTCATTTCAGACGCGCTTTATAACGCTTTTGTCAAGCCTCTCGGCTATTCGCCCGGTCAGATAACGGACGCCGACAAGATGCTTGATTACTTCGTCGCAAACATGCTTTTCGGAGAGGACGGTCTGCTGCCGAACCTTCCCGAGGCGCTTGCCGACATCGGCTACAACTTCACATACAGCTACGGCAGCACTTCCGGCGGGCAATACACATTCACAACGACATTTTCTTTGAAAAACCTCAACGTATATCAGCTGTTCCGCGGCTGCCTCAATTCGGCTTTGCTCGACTTTGCAAAGCCCGCGCTGACCGGCGTTATCGACAAGCTTGACGACCAGGTTAAGACCATGGTTTACTCGCTTCTTGAGATTGAGCTTGACCTCTCAACGGAGGAAGTTGTCGACGGTCTCATTGACTTTGAGCATGGATATCTCACGAAGTACATTGTCCTTGACGCGACAGGATTTTATCTGACAAACGACTTCTACACGCTTCTGACAAACCTGCTGCAAGTCGCAAGGGGCCTGATTTCCAACCTCAGCCTTTTCCCGAATGTCGAGCAGAAAACAGAAAGTGAAATCGCCGCAATCACCAACGAGAGCGAGCTTGTCGCTTATCTTATCAGGACTGTTCTTGTAGGCATAATAGACTTTGTTGATATTCCGGCAAATGTCACGACAATCAGAGAAGTCGCCACATACCTTCTGATAAACTACATCACCGACAAGCTGCCGGAGATAGATTACGACGCAAGAATCGCGAGCGGCGAGATCAAGCCAAAGCTTGACGGAGCGCTTGTGGTACTTTCCGACGTGGCATATTACTACTTAAATGCCAAAACGACAATGGACATCCCGCAGGGTCTGACATTTGAGCAGACCATCACATGGGTGTTCAACTGGGCTATATCACAATGGGGCGGACTTTTAAAGACTGACAACCTCACGGGCACTGTTTGGGAAAAGATTGACAGGCTCCTTTGGCACAATGTCCTTGACGTGACGATTCTTCCCAACAAATATTCAGCACTGTCTGTCGGGAACATCACCAGGACACTTTTGTTTGACGATTTGATTTATGCGATTCTTGACTGGAACCTTGAGTCTGTCGTTGCAATCTTCCGTTCAAACACAAGCTCGGCCAGCGCACTTAACCAAAACGTAAACAAATTCCTCATCACAACAATCAAGCGTATATTAAACGGGATGTTCCAAGGCAACCCGGCAAATGACAGCACGCTTGTGATGAACAGCACGATTACTTGTCTGAACGACATTATTGTCGACAAGTCCAACACGTCCGACAGCAACAAGACAAACCTTAGAGTGATGGCGGAAAAGCTCATCGAAAGGCTCACGGTATACGACAGCAACATCCTTACATCGGCGCTTCCGCTTTTCGTCAGGTCGCTTGCGAAGGTTGACGATTCCGCTTATGAGGTTTACGCACCCGACGGCACATACTTCTCCGACATCGATCTTGAGAATATGCTTGCGAACCATATGCCCGGAAACGAGCAGGTAGTCAATTACAACTCACCGGGATATGTGTTTATCGAAAGCGAAGATTTCAGACCGATGTACAAATACTACAACTATAAAGATGTCCGCGACGACGCGATAAAGATGTTAAAGAAATACAGGGAGGGTTCAGTTTCCAACCCCGTAACTGACGATGACATCACAAATATCACATACAGGTTAGACTATTATTACAACAGGCTTTCACTAAGAGACGCCAACGCAAGCCAGCTTCAAAAAGAGAGAGTCAAGGCTGCCGCCGCATATGGTTACGGTGAATACGGCGAGGCCGAAGGCTCAAAGGGCAACTCAAGCCAGTTTTCACGAGTTTCCTGGAGATATTACATGGAGGCCTACAGCTTCGCGCAAAGCGTATATGAAGAATACCTTAGCAACTACGACGGCACGCTGCGGCAGGCAAAAATCACCTACGCAAGAAAATTGCTTGTCAGTGCGCAAAAGATGCTTAAGCTGTTCTCAGGTGTCGCGACAAGCTATATAGCCCTCGATCAGCAGATAAACATTGCCGAGGCGGCGCTTGTGGTGCATAACACCTACCCTTATTACCAAGACACGATAGACAACCTTTTGATATACCTCAACATTGCCAGGGAAATCGACCGCGATTACGACAGCAGCTACGACGACATAATCATGGGCGCCGCAGACGACCTGCGTGATGCCATTGACGAGTTAGTCACGATTCCGCACTTAGAAAGAGTTTACAGTACACAAGTCGTGTTTGATAAATCAAATAACAGGCTTTGGGGATTCAAAGAAAACATTTCCGCGCTGTACTCATTTGTCACGGCTGTCGGCGCAGGCTCTATGGACATCACAAAGTCGCCCACAAACGGCAACGGAACAGGTGCGATAGTCAGACTGGTTGGCGGCGAATCAGAGATATTGGAGCAATATTCAGTCATAGTGTTCGGCGACCTTGACGGCAACTCAAAGGCGGACGGGACCGACGCAAACCTTGTCTACGCGTTTAATGCCGACTTGATTGAAGAAACTTACTTTTCTGTCGAGCAGCTTCTGGCGGCAGACGCAAATAACGACGGCAGAATTGATGTCGAGGACTACAACCTGCTTGTCCAGGCAGGGCTCCTCAAAGTAAAGATAGACCAAAGAGGCATAGCTTGACCGATTAAAATTTAAATTTGCGCAGTCTGCCCTTCGTGTTTTACGAGGGGCAGACTTTTTGGTGTTTATCACAAATCGGACAACGGCAGCCGTTAAAATGTTTTATGCAATAAGGCGGCTTGAGCTGAATATACTTAAGGCAACACCGCGCAACAACCATTGTGCGGTGTTACCTTAATATCATGGCGTGCAAGGGCAGATAAAAAGCTAAGTTTTGGTATCCGTTTTTTTAAAAAAGACATTTGCAAAAGCGCCGTACACCGTTTTGCTTCAAAACATTGACAAATGCTTTCTTGTTTTACATATTTTTTCATTTAACACGTTTTAATTATTGCTTTTTATACACCGACATGGTAATATGTAAAGGATGGCATGGTCTAACTGTGACACTGGGGGTAATTTATTATGAAAAAGACCAAAGGCATTATATCACTCGTTCTGGCGGCTTTGCTTCTTTTTGGTTCGGCGCCTGCTTCCGCAATTGCGGGAATTAACCTCTTATCCGCAACATTATCAGCCTCAGCCTCAACCCCCGACGACGGCGGCGTTTGCGGTTCAAACGCGACGTGGGAGTTTTATCAGGCAAGCGGGCTTCTTACGGTAAGCGGCAGCGGCAGCATGTACAATTTTGACAACAGCGGCAACAAAGCGCCGTGGAGCACTTACAGAGGCTCGATTCGTTCTGTCCAAATCGCAAGCGGGATTACGAGCGTCGGCAGCTTTGCTTTCCGTGAGTGTTCCGTTCTGACATCGGCGACGCTTCCAAACTCGCTTCAAAGAATCGAAAGGAACGCGTTCAGCTACTCGGGCATCACGAGCATTACAATACCTGTCGGAGTCACATATTTCGGAAATCTTGCGTTCGGTTACTGCTCGTCTCTTTCAAGCATAGTTTATAACGCCGCAAACGCCTTTGACGCGGAGTCAAGCGGTGTGTTTATGCTAAGCTCAAGTCAGGTGAACAAGCCGGAGGTCTCTGTGACAATCGGCAGCACTGTGGAGCGCATTCCGGGATGGCTGTTTTATTTTAGCGCCCCTGCAAACGCCTTGAACATCACTTATGTTTCTTTTTCGCAGTCTGTTAAGTCCCTTGGTCAATACGCCTTTTATAATTGCAGCACAATTACGTCGCTTAATTTGCCGGACGGGCTGACAGACATCAATTCTTACGCCATCAATAATTGTGCCGGAATAACTTCTCTCACAATCCCTGAAAGCGTCACGACACTTCATGATTTTGCCGTGGGATACAACGACGAATCAAAGATTCCCGGTTTTATGCTCTCTGTTTATCGTGATTCGGCGGGTCTTGCCTACGCGCAGCAAAAAGAGTTTGATTACATTCTTCTCAACCCCGTAAGGGTGACGGGAGTTTCTCTCAACAAAAGTGAGCAAACAATATATGTCAACGGCAATTACCAGCTCATACACACTGTCTGGCCTCTAAACGCGACAGACCAAGGAGTCACATGGAAGTCATACAACACGGCGGTCGCGGAGGTCAACTCAACGGGGCTTGTTTATGCCAAGGCACCGGGAACGGCGGTTATTGAGGTCAAAACAGACGACGGCGACTGCCCCGCGACTTGTACGGTGACAGTTAAAAACCCCGTGCTGACACTGTCCGCCGAATCTGCCTCAATTTTTACAGAAGATGAGATTCAGCTCACGGCGACAGTCAGTCCCGAGGGCGTAATGCCGTCGTGGAGAATTAAAGAGTCGTCCGCCGATGGAGTAATCGGAATAAACGTAAGCCAGGACAAATGCGTTGTAACGGGGCTTGAAGCCGGAACAGCCATTGTCGAGGCAAAGATATTAGTTAATGGGATTGAATATTTCGCATATTGCGACATCACCGTCACACAGCTGATTCTGACAGGCGTCGTCATTCAAAGCAATCCGGCAACCCTTAGCTACTTTGTCGGCGACACGCTTGACACGTCGGGACTGAAGCTTAAAGCGTCATACAACAATCACGCGGACAGGATAATAACAAGCGGTTTCGACTGCTCGCCAACGCTTCTTGACGCTCCGGGAAATCAGCAAATTTCTGTCACATATAAGGGCTTCACAAACTATTTCAATGTCCATGTCGAGCCTGTCGTAATGACCGGAATTGAGATAACATCCCCGCCGTCAAAAACATCCTATTACGTCGGCGAGTCGCTTGTCACCGACGGCATACAAGTTTACGCCGTCTTTAACAACGGCGGCAGGTCAATCATTGAAAGCGGCGGGCTTGATTATGACGTTGTTGTTTTTGACAGCGCCGGGACAGTCACTGTCAACGTAAGCCACAACGGCTTTTCAGACAGCTTTGAAGTCACTGTAACCGCTGTCGGGATAGTCGGGATTGCTTTTGAAACAGACGCGTCCGTCACATCTTATTTCACAGGCGACAGCCTTGACACATCAGGCCTTTCAATACGCGTGTATTACAACAACGGCGACAGCTCTGTTCTGACATCCGGCTTCTCCTGCACTCCCTCTGTCCTTAACGCGGCGGGGACACAGCAGATAAAAGTAACATACGGCGGCTTTAACCTTTATTACAATGTTTTTGTTTCTCAAACCGCAATTTCTTCAATCGCAATCGAAACAGAGCCGACAAAAAAGGATTATTATGTCGGCGACACGCTTGACACCGAGGGACTTACCGTCCGCGTTAAATTTAACAACGGAAACCACGAGATAATAGATTCCGGTTTCAGGTGTAATCCAACAAGCTTTTCAAGCGGCGGACAGCAGGAGATATCTGTGACTTACGAAGGTCATGCCGCGTCGTTCAGCGTCAATGTCACGGCAGTGATATTGGAAAGAATGGAAATAAACTCCCTGCCTGATAAGCTCACATATTTTGTCGGAGACAGCCTCAACACATTCGGTCTGTCACTTTTGCTTTCCTACAACAGCGGAAAAACAGAAATCATCACATCGGGCTTCACCTGTTCGCCTCTGGCTTTTGCTCAAAGCGGGACAAAGACAGTTGAAATATCATACGGCGGCTTTTTAGAGAGCTTTGAAGTAACGGTTTTGGAAGTTGTCATGACGGGCATTTCAATTAACACGCCGCCGACAAAAACAGAATAGTTCACGGGTGAATCGCTCAGCATTTCGGGTCTTACCATAAAAACACATTACAACAACGGTTCTTCCGAGATTTTGACTTCCGGGTTTTCATGCAGCCCCGAAGGCGTGTTCACAAGCGGCGGCACGCACGAAATCACAGTTTCGCACGGCGGATTTAACACGACATTCAGCGTCAATGTGACAG
>JAAYIY010000023.1 GCA_012523185.1 Clostridiales bacterium | reverse complement strand
TTTCAGCCTTCGTGCTGTCGCCGCAGATGAGCCTGTGCCGACCGAGTATCCACACATCTCCCAACTTTGATATGCAGGGCTTTTCAAGCTCCGCCGCGACGTCGAAATCGTCCTCCTTAACACCGTCTTCAAGTGTATCCCTGAACAGCGCGTCAATCTCCGCCGGGTCAAAGCCTGTGAGCGACACATCGAAATCCGCACCCTGCAAATCGCTGATGACAAGCGCCAGCTTTTCGTTGTCCCAATCGCCGGAAACCTTGTTCATGGCGATATTGAGCGCCTTTTCACTGTCGGCATCCATTTCGACGATAACGCATTCAGCTTCGGTTTTACCCATGCATTTCAATACAGATAAGCGCTGATGCCCGGAAATGACGGTGTTGTTATTTGCTGCATTAACCACGATGAGTTCCACATAACCGAAGTTTTCTATGCTGCTTTTCAGCTTCTCAAATTCGGGGTCTCCGGGCTTCAGTTCTTTTCGCGGATTATATTTTGCCGGACTGAGTTCCGACAGCTTCATAGTTTTAATTATCATACGACACAAGACCTGTGTTTGTTTTAGACATTTCATTTATACCTCCCTTTTTCGGGAATTGTGCGGTTTCGGCGAAGCCGAAATTTCAGCCTATGGCTGAAAAGCACAAAACCAAAACCTTGAAAATTTATTTTTCAAGGTTTCCTCCATTTTTACCGTCCGCTTTGAAATTGATGTTGAATTCCGCCACGCAGGACTCAATGAGCATGTCCAGCTCGATGTCAGCAATGTCGATACCTTTAATCGCGAGCATTGCGACGATGTTCTGCTTTGCCTTTTTCAGCTTTTCGGAGCCTTTCAGCCCTTTGTAGAGCTGTTCGACCGCCATGACGCAGGTTTCGGCAACTTGTCTTTTCGTGTCGTCCTCGGTGTGTTTCTCGTAGATTTTCTTGACCTGCGCACCGAGGAAGCCAGCGATTGCCGTCAGTACAGCGTAGACGATGACCATGCCGTACTGTGATATGAAGTCTGTGATAAATGTCATGATGTGTTACCTTCCTTTACTTGATTTTGTTATAAAAATTTGCTATGATGAAATTATAAAGTAGCCAGCGAATGGCAGTCTACTTTACATATTTGCATGATATGATTTTGGCAGGTGTTATAAATGAGTATGGGTATTGGTGGCTCATGTAAAAAATCTGTTGAAGATGAAACAACAGTTTTATATGAGTATTCGGTTTATAATTTAAACGATCCGAATTTGAGAGCGGCCATCAATTCTTATGATGGTACAATCAAAATAGAAAAGTCTGCTTTGATTAACCCGGTAATACATAAAAAATTAAAGCGACAGCCAAACGGTAAGAAGCGAATGATTGAAAAACGTATACCGGTAAATGTACCAATAGACAACTTGATTGCTGAACACAAAGTAGAAATAACGAATTGCAGTCGCTGTTGGCTAAAAACACCTGAAGAATATGATGTTATAGCTGTCCGGTTGTGTGATATTATATTTAGGGAATATCAAATAACCGGAATCTTACCGGAAAAAGCAAGTTATCATATATAAATTGACCCCCTCTAAAAAACTGATGTATTCAGGCTTGTGATTTTCTGTTCCATCAGTACAAATTTTTTATCCCCTGCTCCGTCAAAAAGTCCTTCTGCTCCTGCCGTACCTCACGGGCGAAGGCGAGGGCTTTTTCCGTCTCGCCGTTGCATTTGCCGCTCTGAAGCGCAAGCGCGGCGGCTTCGCCCAAAGCAATGGACGCCCCGACGCTCCGGACGAGCAGAACCTCGTTTTTCTCCCGCGCTTTTTCCCGCGCGTCCTGCTGTTTTTCCCGCCTGTCGATTCTCGCTTTCAGCAAGCCGAAGCACAGAGCCGTCACGGCGGACGGAATGCCGAGGTAAGCAAGTGTGGTGAAAATGTTACCGTTCATCGGTTATCACCTCCGTTTCGAGCAGTTGCTTCAATGCCTGCTCCGCGCCGAGAATCGCATTGAGCTGTGCTAAAGCCTGCTCTTTCTGCGCCGCGAGCTCGGTGAGTTTTGCCTTGATTTTTTCCTCCACCTTTAAAGCACCCCTTTTACAATCAGCATAATCAGCCTGACGAGCCATCCGAAAACAGGATTGCACATTGGCAACAGCCACCACGATATTTCATAAATCATTCCTAAAGACCTCCTTAAATCAGTTCAACGTCACCCAGCTTGTCATCGGCCTCCGCTCTGGTTTTAAACCATGTGACGCCGAAGTCCGTCACGGGATAATCGGCAAGCAGACCGTAAAAGCTGTTTCTTAT
>JAAYIY010000022.1 GCA_012523185.1 Clostridiales bacterium | reverse complement strand
TATACCTCCCCCGCCCCGGCCGCTTTTTTATAATTTGATTGCAACTGCTGATTAAATGTGTTTAAATATGTTCAATATGTTTAAGGTGGTTAATATGTTTAAGGTGGTCTGTCACAATGTTAAACACAGCTTTAAAAGCTTTAAAAGCTCCTTTTTTTCTTATTATTTCGCTTGTTGTTCTCATTGTGAACAAAGGCGACCTCCCATCTAAAAAAGATTTTCTTAATCCCGCAAAAACACAGACCTTCGTCCTTGCGGACGCGCTTTTCCGCGCGCAGGGAGTGACGAACGACGGCGGCTATTTTTATTTCAGCTGGAATTACGGTCTGATTAAAACAGAGCTTGACGGCGAAACAGTTGTGTGCCAAAACCTTTGCGCCATACCTTATGAGCTGCTAAGGCTTGGCTGCCGCCATATCGGCGGAATCACAAGCTTTGACGGCAAAATATACGCGACGATAGAGGACAGCAAGGTTTTTCAAAATCTTTATATGGCGCGCTGGGACGCCGCGACGCTGAAGCTCATCGACTTCAAGCCGCTGCCCCTTGAGCGCCACGAAAACGGCGCGCCCTGGTGCGCGGCGAACAGCGACGAAGGAGTTATATACTCCGCGCGGCGCGACAACATTGAGGAGCTTAACGTCTATGACGCCGAAACAATGGAATTTCTGCGCACAATCCCGCTGACGTCCGATTTGCCCGTCCACAAAATCCAAGGCGGCGAAATGTACGGCGGACTGCTTTATCTCTCCGCAAGCCGCGGCAGTCAGCCTGTGTTTTCGGCGGATGTTTCAAGCGGAGCTGTGAGCGTCGCTTTTGAGAGAAACCTTGCCGACGGCTCGGAGGGGGAGGGCATGACTGTCCTGCCCATGAAGGACGGCACATTGTTTCACATCCTTGACATTGCGAAAATAAGGCTCGGTGTGCATTTTCGCCACTATTTGCCGGACGCGGAGCTTTGCGGCTCTTAATTTTTTAAATCACGGAGGTTTTTATGTCAAGCTTAGACACGCGCGAGGAAATTTCGCGCTTTATCAGTCAGACGCGGATAACAAACACACACTGCCATCACCTTGACGACGCGCTTTACAAAGACATCGGTCTGCGCGACGTCCTTGAGCGCTCTTACGCCGCATGGTGCGCCGAAATACCGGATATATTCGACATTGCCGCCGCCGACGGATTCATCAAAAAAGCGCGGTGCAACACATTTTTCAGATGGCTTGCCCGCTCGATAGAGGCTCTTTATTCTCTGCCCTTTACGGCAGAAAACTTTCCCGCAATCGACGCGCGGATAAGGGCGGCGCACGCCGACGAGGCTCATCATCTGAACATCATGACGGATATATGCCGTTTTGAAAGCATCATAAACGAGCGGCAGCCGAACCCCGGAAGCAACCTCGGTCATCCGCGGCTTTTCAAGCCGAGCTTTCGCTGCGACAGCCTTTTTTCAGGCTTTGACAAGGATTTGCCCGACAACGACGGTTTTTTTTGCGCGGCTCTTTTTCACGGCGGATACCCCGAAACACTGCGGGATTTCCTTACGGCCGCCGCCGGTGTGATAAAAGAAAAAAAAGCCGACGGCTGCGTGGCATTGAAAGTCGCAATGGCTTATATCCGCCCGATTAATTTCGATTTTACAGACTTTGAAAAAGCTGAAAAGGCATTCGGAAACAGCGGCGCGTCCGCTTGCGAAACAGCCGCTTTCGGAAATGTGCTGATGCACTCAATCTGCGGCGCGGCGGTCGAAAACGGGCTGCCCGTCCAGATACACACCGGGATGGCAGCGCTTGAGGGCACAAGGCCTTTGGAGCTTCTCAACCTTATAAAAAGCCACCCCGAAACAAAGTTTCATCTTTTGCACGGCGGATTCCCGTGGTTTTCCGACACATACGCCCTGCTTGCCTCCTTTAAAAATGTCTGGTCGGACGTCTGCTGGGTGCCGTACCTTTCCACGTCGCGCGCCGCCGACTATATTGTCACGGCGCTTGAAGTCTCCGGCTCCGACCGCCTGACATGGGGCTGTGACGCGTGGATGCCCGAGGATTCTTACGGCGCGCTGCTCGCCATGGAGCATACTCTTTCAAAAGCGCTTTCACAAATGGTGAGCGACGGCGCTTTTGACATAAACTACGCAAAATATCTCGCGGGCCGCATAATGCGCGAAAACGGCAAGCTTCTTTTCGGCATATAGACGTGCTTGCCGTCATTTTTTTGCCGCCGTCACGGCGTCCGCTATCTTGTAGAACACCGGCTGGCAGTCATAAAGGCCCGATTCACCTTTTTGACGCATGACCGTCACGGCGTATTTCGGATTCTCCGCAGGGAAAAACCCGGAATACCATGTGTTGAGCATTTCTTTTCCGCCGTCGTAAATGCCGCTTTGAGCCGTCGCCGTTTTTCCTCCCGCGGCAATGCCCGCCGCGCTTTTTATGCTGCTTTCTTCCGCTGTCGACACAAGGAATGAACGCAGCTTTTTTGCTGTCTTTTCACTTATAACGCGCTGACCCGCGCCCGGCACGCGCACATCATATAATCCGCCGTCGCTGTTTACATATCCGTTTATAATATACGGCTCGCGGTAAAATCCGCCGTTTGCTATCGCCGCGACGGCCGCCGTCATCTGGAGCGGCGTCGCCATCAGCTCGCCCTGCCCGAAAGCAAGGTTCGCCGCCGCGGCCGCGGAGTCCAGCTTTTCGGGGTCGGGAAGCCGCCCGCCGTCCGCCGTTATCGTGTCGGCAAGCTTCAGCGGCAATCCGAATCCCATATAATAAGCAAGCTCCACAACCTCATCTATCCCGAACTTTGTCACAAGGTTCACAAAATATGTGTTGCAGGAGTTTATGAGCGAGCCGGGCATATCAAGTAGACCGTGACCGTCGCGCTTGTGGCAGTGAAAAATAACGCCGCTTTGCTCAATACTCCCGGAGCAGTCATATTCAAGCGTCTCCGAAACGCCGTTTTCAAGCGCGGCGGCGGCGACAATTATTTTGAAAACGGAGCCGACGCTGAACGAGCTTATCGCCCTGTTTAAAAACGGTGAGTTTTCATCGTCAAGGCTTTTTGAAACGTCGTTAATGTCGTAACACGGCGCACTTGCCATGGCAAGCACGGCGCCTGTTTCGACATCGGACACGACGACGGCGCCGCACTCGAATCCGCTTGCCGACAAGGCTTGTTCCGCAATGCTTTGTATTTCCCTGTCAACAGTCAGGCAGACGCCGCTTTTTGAGTAATACCCGTTTGAGCGGAGCGTCGCCCCGCCGCCCAACAGCACCCTGCCGGCGGCGTCGACTGAAAAAGTGGCCGTTATTGTCCTGTCGTCGGAAGAAAGGATCTCGCCGCAGCTTTTTTCTATGCCGCAGACAGGCTTTCCGCCGCCGTCAAGGTAGCCGATAAGATGCGTGAGAAGCTGGTTTTTTGAGGAATATCTTCGCAACGCCGTCACTGTCGTCACGCCGTCGCACTCTATGGCGAACGGCACCTCCGCCGTTGCGGGATAACCCTTGCTAAGCCGTCCGTAAGCGTATGCAAAGTCCTCGTCGCAAAGAGCCGCTTTCAGCGCCGCCGCGGCCTTTTCAGTCGGCCCGGCGACGGCTATCAAATACTTTTCGCTGTTTACAAGCGGCTTCATGCCGCGGTCATATATAAATCCTCTCCCGGACGCCGCCTCTATCGTCAAGGTGCTGTTTGACGATCCGCTTTGGGCGTATTTGCCCGTTATCATTGTAAAAAGGCGAAGAACCATGAAACCCATACAAAATATAAAAATAAAAAAAACAGGCACGACACGCTTTCCCACTTTATCCGCTCCTTATTCGGCAACACGCCGATTTATTGTCGTCTGTTATTTTTTGCTTATTTTCCTGTTTAATTCATCGTGACAAGAAACATCCGAAAAAAAGACCGGCGAAAAACGCTTTGGTTCTTCGTCGGCCTTAAAATTTGCACATTGTTTTTCACGGCGTGAAAACCCGCCGCGTTTGACTATCTTTTCGCGTCGCGTATCATGTCCTTTATCTCTTGCCGCTCAAAAATATATTTCTCGCCGCAGAAATCGCACCTTGTCTCAACAGGAGCGCCTTCGTCGAGCAGCCCTGTAAGCTCCTCTTTGCCGAGGCTTAAAAGAGCCCTGTAATATTTGTCCCTGCCGCAGGTGCATCTGTATCCGACTTCGCCGCTCTCAAGCAAGTCATAATCAATGCCCGAAAACACCCGGTCTATGACCTGCTCCGGAGTCAGCCCGTCCATGAAAAGCTCCGAAACAGCGGGCAGGCTTTTAATGTTTTCCTCAAGCCTGTCAGTCGTCAAGTCTTCCGGAAACGGCAGAAGCTGAACAAGGAATCCGCCTGCCGCCTTGCAGGAGAGGTCTTTGTTAACACGCACGCCCAAAGCGCAAACAGTCGGAATCTGCTCGCTTTTCGCGTAATAGCATGTCACGTCCTCGGCAATCTCCCCGCTGACGATTTCAGAAAGTCCGACATACGGCTCGTCCATGCCGATATCCTTTATGACATACATTGTGCCGTCGCCTACGACGCCGCCGACATTGAGCTTTCCATCGCTTTTCGGCGCAGCCTCCGCGCCGGGATTGTCGGCATAGCCCCTTACGTTGCCGCGCCAGTCGCTGACACAGCAAATGTTTCCCGCGGGGCCGTCGCCTCTGAATTGCAGCGTCAATGTGTCGCCCTCGTTTTTAAGCAGCGCTCCCATCAGCGACGCCGCGGTCAGCGCCCTGCCCAAAGCGGCCGTCATAGTCTTTGACAGGCCGTGGATTTCACACGCCCTTTGGACTATGCTTGACGATTCCTCGGCGATTATCATTGCGCTTCCGTCGCGGGTGATGGCTCTTGCTGTTTTTGATTCTTTCATTATCTTCCTCAAACGCGCAGTTTAAAGCGCTCTGTTTTTATGGTTTACAAGCGCGTCCTAAATGAACAGCACCGCCGCTCTACAGCTCAATCTCCCAATAAGCAATCTTTGTGCCCTGCCATGTATATGTTATATAAAGCTTTCTTCCAACCGACACAATGGCCGGATATGAAAACTCGTCGTCGCTGCTCCGCCGCTTTTCAAGGACGAAAATCTCCTCCCACTCGGCTCCGTTATCCCTTGAAATCATCAATGTCAGCGGCGCGCGCACACCTTGATCCTTCGCGACAGGGTTAGAAATGAGAATGAGAGAGCCGTCAGGCAGCTTTGTGACGTCAAGGCCGCTGTTATTGTTTCTGACTGCTGTCGGATAAGCTCTGCTCCACGTCTTTCCATAGTCGTCAGAATCGCTTCTGTATGCACTGCGGACAGATGTGCGCAAAAGCATGTGGATTTTGCCCGGCTCCGACTCCCAAAGCGCCGGCTGTATCATCGGCACCGGCTTTCCCGCGCGTTTTTTTGACAAAATCAAAGGCTGATTTGACCATGTCTCGCACTCGTCGGTTGAAATATCAATAAAAGGTATCCAGTGGGGCGACTCGACGGAAGCGGGCGCAAGTATCGCCCCGTTTGAAATCCTTATCGGCTTGTTTTTAACCGGCCCTCTGCCGCCCGACTCATCGCCTTGAACAAGCTCCCGCGGATTTCCCCATGTTAAGCCGCCGTCGCGCGACTTTGAGACATATGTTTTCCACACGGGAACCTTTTTGCCGACCTTGAAAAAAAGCAGGACAGTTCCGTCCGCCGCCGCGAACAGCACAGGATTCCAGTGCGGCGTATTCATGTCCGCCGAAACCAAAACAGGCTCGCTCCAAACGCCGCCGCTTCTTCTTGATACCCATATGTTGACATCGTCTCTTTCTTCACCCGTGCCTCCGAACCACGCGGCAATCGTCGTTTTGTCGGGCATAGGCAGCACCGTCGAGGCATGGCACTGGGGCGTCGGCGCGTTCTTATCAAACACAAACTCTTTTACAGCTTTAATAACCAAAAAATTTCCCTGCTTTCTAAGGCAACACCGCGCAATGAGCGGCTGAAGCCTTTGTTGCATGCAATCGCACAACAATCATTGTGCGGTGTTGCCCAAAAATATAAAAATTGACAACGCAGTCCTGACATATTACACCTGTGTCAATTAAACGCTTGCGCGGGAAGCGGACACAAGGCGCATATTATAAAAAATCAAGCACAGAAAAGGCGGCTTACGGGATTTGGTATTGCGGTTTTTGCGAAAATTCGTTTTTTCTATACAAAAAGCGTTATAAGCCTTGACAAAAAGCTCCGAAACAGCGGACAGACTTTTAAGGTTTTCCTCAAGCCTGTCAGTCGTCAAGTCTTCCGAAAACGGCAGGAGCTGAACAAGGAAGCCGCCTGCCGCCTTGCAGGAGCGGTCTGAATGAACAGCACCGCCGCTCTACAGCTCAATCTCCCAATAAGCAATCTTTTTCCTCTGCCATGTATATGTTATATAAAGCTTTCTTCCAACCGACACAATGGCCGGATATGAAAACTCATCGTCGCTGCTCCGTCTCTTTTCAAGGACGAAAATCTCCTCCCACTCGGCTCCGTTATCCCTTGAAATCATCAATGTCAGCGGCGCGCGCGCACCCCAGTCCTTCGCGACGGGATTCGAGATGTGAATGAGAGAGCCATCCGGCAGCTTTGTGACGTCAAGACCGCTGTTATTGTTTCTGACTGTTGTCGGATAAGCCCTGCTCCATGTCTTTCCATAGTCGTCCGAATCGCTCCTGTATGCGCTGCGGACAGATGTGCGGATAAGCGCGTGTATTTTGCCCGGCTCCGACTCCCAAAGTGCCGGCTGTATCATCGGCACCGGCTTTCCCGCGCGTTTTTTTGACGAAATCAAAGGCTGATTTGACCATGTCTCGCACTCGTCGGTTGAAATATCAATAAAAGGTATCCAGTGGGGCGACTCGACGGAAGCGGGCGCAAGTATCGCTCCGTTTGAAATCCTTATCGGCTTGTTTTTAACCGGCCCTCTGCCGCCCGACTCGTCGCCTTGAACAAGCTCCCGCGGATTTCCCCAGGTTAAGCCGCCGTCGCGCGACTTTGAAACGTATGTTTTCCACACGGGAACCTTTTTGCCGACCTTGAAAAAAAGCAGGACAGTTCCGTCCGCCGCCGCGAACAGCACAGGATTCCAGTGCGGCGTATTGCTGTCCGCCGAAATCGAAACAGGCTCGCTCCAAACGCCGCCGCTTCTTCTTGACGCCCATATGTTGACATCGTCTCTGCCCTCGGCCGTGCCTCCGAACCACGCGGCAATCGCCGTTTTGTCGGGCATAGGCAGCACTGTCGAGGCATGGCACTGGGGCGTCGGCGCGTTCTCATCAAACACAAATTCTTTTACAGCTTTAATAACCAAAAAAACCCCCTGCTTTCTAAAATATAAAAATTGACAACGCAATCCTAACATATTATTATATCGGTGTCAATTAAACGCTTGCGCTCTTCACCCAAAACTCCCCCGCGTGTTTTTCTCAAAGCTTCCCTGCGCAATTCACTCAAAACTTTTGAACAGGCAGGTTTAAAAAATGAAATTTGAAATGCACTCGCACACGCGTGAAAACGACATTTGCGTAACAATGGACGCCGATGATATTGTCCGCGCTTACAAGGGCGTCGGCTATGACGGCATGGTCATAACAAACCACTTTTTTGACTTGTCGCTTGAGTGGTACAAAGATGAGTTGTCCGGCTGCTGTCATGACGGGATAATCGATTACTATCTGCGCGGCTTTCGGGCCGCCAAAAAAACAGGCGATGAAATCGGTGTGAAAGTCCTCATGGGGATAGAGCTGCGCTTCGACGGCGACAAAAACGACTATCTTGTGTATGGAATTGACGAGCGGTTTCTTTATGATTCGCCGCTGCTGAACACTTTGACGCTTGACAGCTTTCTTGAAACTTTGCCTGACGGCGCTCTTGTCTATCAGGCGCACCCTTTCAGGGACGGCATGAGCGTCACAAACCCTTCCAAGCTTTACGGAGTTGAGGTTTACAACGGCGGAACCTCCTGCGATCGGAACAGTTTTGCCGACATATGGGCGGACAAATACAGCCTTAAAAAGATTTCCGGATCTGATTTCCACCGCATTGATCACCTCGGCAAAGGCGGCGTTGTTTTTGAGCGCGATATCGGCGACATGCACAGCCTTGTGAATGAGCTTAAAGCTCAAAGATATTTATTAATAAAGGATGGTGCCGTATGGACATAGGAATATTAGGCTTTGCGCACGGTCATATTTTCGGCATTACCCGCGAGCGGCAATGCCGCTCGGCGAGTTTTTGAACGGCTTAAGGGCGCCTGTCTGCACCGCGCGCGAGGCAAGAGCCTCTCTTTTGATGGTGCTTGCCTGCTATGTTTCTTCAAATGAAGGAAGAAGGATAAGGCTTGACGACAGCAAAATGCGCGAGCTGTAAAAGCTTCGCGCAAATTCCTTTTTGTCCGTCGGACAGTGGCTGTTATGTTTGAGCAAAGCGCCGCCCAAATCGTCTGGCGCCGCAAATCTTGTCCGCAAAATCAGCACGGCCACTCCCTTATGGACGAATCAAGCAGCAGCGCAAAGCCTTGAGCCGCCGGCAGCGAGTCAAGCCGCGGCGAATAAAAACCGATGCCCTGAGTGTCGCCCTGAGCGTAATCAATCTTTCCGTTTCTTCGCGTGCGCGACATAAGCGCCGCCCGTGCCGCAAGCGCGGGCTTTTTATATTGCTCGTCCTTGCAAATGTTATAAAGCGACGATAAAAAATACCCTATCATTGCCGTCGCGCTTGTTTCGCCTATGTCGCAAGCCGTCATTTGGCGGCACCACGAGCCGTCGCGCGACTGAAACTTTAAAAGCGCACCCGCATATCCTTTTGACAATTCAAGCAGATGCTCCTTGTCGCTGTGCGGCGCCCATTTTAAGCTTTCCGCAAGCCCGAGCGCAAGCCAGCCGCAGCCCCTGCCCCACCCGTATATTCCGAGCGGCGCCCCGCCGCGTCTGTCAAAGCAGTGGACCGGCAAAAAGACCTCGCCGTGCATCCCGCGTTCAAAATATTCGTCTGTCTGCCTTTTTGCAAGCGCCTCGGCATCGGGACACGAATATTCGGCGGCGTACTTGTAAAGAAACGGGCAAATCATCCCGACTGTGTCGACAAACCGTATGTCGGGCAGATTATGATTGTAAGGAACAGTGCCATCCTTTGCCGAGCCCGCAAGGTATGCATAAATCTTGTCCATCATGGGGCGCAGCTTTTGGCTGTCTGCCGTCGGCGCCGAAAGCGCCGCGTATCCGAGAATCACGAAATCAACCGAATTTTTAAAGTCTTGCCGTTTGACAGCGGCTTTTAAGTCTGTGCCGCTGTCCGCGGCTTTTTTAAATTCGCCGCCGAGGGAGCTTAAGCCCAAAAGAAGTGCCGCCTTTTGCCAGTGCTGTAGGTTTTGACTTTTGTACGAGCCTTTAAGCCTGTCGATAACCGTCAGGCGTGTATTCGCGCTCACAGGCACGGCGGGAGTTTTTTTCAGCTGCCTTTCGGCTGTGCGTATCACGGCGCGCCGCCATTCGCCCTCATCCGCAAAGCAGCCGATGCCGATGCGCTCATACCATCGGAGCGCGGCGGGTACGGCGTCAACAAGCAGAACTAAGACGGCGGCAAGAAGCAGCGCAGACATAAAAACGACAGCAAAAAACATTTCACATTTCCTCAATCAGTTTGTAAAGTTTATCAATCTCACCCTCATTGCCGACACTTTCTTCTTTAAGGTTTTCGGAAAGCTTTTCGGCAAGCGCCGCGTCGTCGATAAGCATACATATCTTGTCGGCAATCGATTCGGGCGACATTTCCGCGATAAGTCCGTTTACACCGTCAGTCACCTGGTCGGCAACTGTTGAAAAGTTTGTGACAACAATCGGCTTGGCAAGACCTTTCGCCTCGTCGACGGCAATTGACTTGCCCTCGGCGCGCGACGGCTGAACGTATATGTCACACTGCTTTATATACGGGTAAGGATTTGCTTTTTCGCCGAGAAAAACAAAATCATCCGCAACGCCTTTTGAAATCGCCAGCGCCTTTATCTCGTCTTGAAGCTCACCCTTGCCTATATGGTGCCATTTAACTTTACGTCCTCTTTTTTTCAGCTCCGCGCACGCAAGAACGGCAAGGTCAATCCCCTTGGGCGGCGACAGCCTTCCGACTGTCAAAATTAATGTCTCGCCTGCCTTTTCGTCATAAACTCCATTCCCCCGCGCGGCGGATTCTATGGCGGCGCGCGATATAATGTTTTCGATTACAACTGTCTTTCCCCTCAAAAACGGAAATACCGACTCGACCTTCCTGCAGCATTCGGCGGACACTCCGACAAGGCAGTCAAGCCGCCTGAAATAAGGCTCGTCCATGCCTTTTTGGCTTATTATCCTGCTGTAATCTGTGTGCAGCCATCCGATGTGCCTTGCCGCGTTTGTCATGTCTAAACAAAAGTAAACGGCGGGGCCCTCAAGAAAGCCTATAGACGCGTCATATACCCTCGGCAAATGCGGCAGGTTGCCGCCGAGCAGCCGCCATGAAATCTTGTTCCTTTTTTCGTCGTCACGGATTTTGAGCGACGCCGAATATAAAAGACGCTTTGCCGCCCTTTTCAAATCACCGCGCGACAGAAAATATTTTAACGCGGCGGCGGCCGAGCCGTCAAAATAACGGTAGTCGTCACCCGCCTCTATAACATTTACAAACTTCGGAACGCGATCGGCAAAAAGCCCCTCGTTTCTGAAAAGCAAGAGGTCGACGTTATACCTTTCGGTGTCAATCAAGGATAGGAGTGTCACAAGGCTTTTTTCCGCGCCTCCGCCGTGCAGCGACGGCATGATGAAAAGAAGGTTCTTTTTCATGTCAGCTCTCCGTATAAATATTGTTTATGTATCCCTTAGAGCCGTTTTCGCTGACAACTCTTGCCGGGAGGCCCGCAACAGCCGCCCCGGGCGGAACGTCCGACAAGACGACGCTGTTTGCCCCGACGGCGCACCCGTCGCCCAGGGCTATCCTGCCGAAAACCTTGCATCCGGGAGCAAGATAAACCTTGTCGCCGACGACGGGAACGGCGTCCGCGCCGTGCTTCGCGTCGCTGCCGATTGTGACCTGATGGGATATGTTGCAGTTTTCGCCAATGATTGCATCGCCGTTTATAACAACGCCCCCCCAATGCCCGAGGTAAAATCCCGCGCCAATTTTTGTGCTGTATTCAATATCGAAGCCGTATTGATATTTCAGGGCTTTATATTTCCCGAGCGCCCTGTAAAAAAAAGGTCTTGTATAAAAAGGGCGGCGGGAAAGATAGGCGCATTTTCTAAGCCAATATGTAAATTTAAAGCCGGGTATGTTTTTATAAGCCGCCTTAAAAGCCGATTGTGAGGCATCGCCGAAATATCTGTAAAGATCGGCTTTTATAAAAAACTTGAAGTCGTCTTTTGTCTTAATCTCACGCATAAAAACACTTCCCCGCTGTGTTATTTAATATATTTTTTGCCGCGCAAAGCCTTTGCCGCAAATGCCGGCGCAATCATCAGAGCGGCCGCTAATTTGTTTTTCCCCTTTATGTCGGAGATAATCCGTGACGGACTCTTTTTTGCCGTCAATCCGTAATATACCGCCTGAAAAATCGTTTTTAATCCTCCGCCCGCGTCGTTGACTGTCGAGACCTTCCAAAAATAGTTTGAAACATAGCCCTCCTCGACATGGTCTCTGTACCATGCAACGGTAAGAGAATCAGGCTCATGCTGGTAATATATTCTGTATGGATCGTTGACATAAAACTGCATATATGACTTGTCAACACTGTTCCAGACGATGCTCTCTGTTATGAAAGTGGTTCCCTCCGGCTCAGGGAAAGGAAAGTCTTTCATGACCTCTGTCCTTAAACAACTGAATTTCTCGCCGTTAACCGTGGTCGCAACATCTCTGGGCGACACCGCCTCATTTATCCCTTCGGGATATCTGTCCCCCACAACCTCGCCTGTCTGCGAATCAACACAAAGACCGGCTACGCTCCAATATCCTCCCCACTTTTCTTCGGGTATCGCGTCCCAGTGAAAAAGCATCCTTTCAAGGGCGTTGTCTGTCAAGGCGTCGTCAGAGTCAAGGCAGATAAAGTAATCTGACTTAATGAGCTTCAGCGCCATATTCCACGCCGTGTGCTTTCCGCCGTTTTCCTTGCGGAAATATCTGACCTCAAAGTCTGCACTGCTGATATATTCGTCTATAAGCTCCTTTACGCCGTCTGTCGAGCCGTCGTCAATTATAAGCCACTCAAAGCCTTTGAATGTCTGACGGCAAAGGCTTTCAAACGCTCTGTGAATTGTGTGGCGGCGGTTATAAATCGGGGTAAAGACAGTTATGCGGTACTTCTCACTATTCATCTCGCTTCTCCTGTTCTAAAGTTATATGCTTTTACCTTTATCTTCATAAGAAATATGACAACCCTGATTCCAACGACATTTTTACCCTTTGCCAGCCTTATTAAAATCGCGTTGAATCTTGTGTTTTGTTCCGTCAACAGCTTGAAATTGTCCGTGATAAGCTTTTGTGCCCTGCCGTCGCCGACGACAGCGCGCATGAGCTTTGTCCTTTCCCTGCCCCTTAATTTGTTTTCGGCGAATGTCAGCGCGCAAACAAGCTGCGAGGCGGCTGTTAGAGCTGCCGGTTCCTCAAACCGCCCGCCAACGATACCAAGCTTTTCAAAAAGTCCTCGGTCAAGCTCAAGCTGCTCGAATATTGTGTCGACATAATCCTGTCTCGGCTTTTGCACAGCGCCCGTCCGCACATATCGGTAATAATAGCCTGTGTAAGGAGTCCCGCAAACAGACCCGCACACGGCAAGAAACCTTAGCACAAACTCTCTGTCCTCACCCTGCTTTTTGCCGTCTGAAAGGCGCAGTCCGTTTTTCTCGACGACGCTCCTTTTAAAAAGCTTGTTGCAAAGGGAATTGAAAGAGGCATCGGCGAGCATAAACGCGGCGACAGTGTTTTGAATATAGTCCCTTCCGAGCGGGACATTGTTTTCAAAAGGGTATTTTATGACGACATCTCTGTCGGGATACGGATGCTCAATGCCGCAAAAGGACATGTCGGCGCCTGTCTTTTCGGCGGCTTCCATGAGAAAGCGGTACATGTCGGGGCGCGCATTGTCGTCGGAGTCGACAAATCCGATATATTCTCCGACCGCCGCGTCAATCCCCGTATTGCGGGCGGAGCTGACGCCGCTGTTTGCCTTGTGAATGACCTTTATGTTTTTGTATCTTTCGGCATAGTCGTCACATATGGCGGGCGATCCGTCTGTTGAGCCGTCGTCGACAATTATCAGCTCCATGTCGGCAAATATTGTTTGCCCCGTCAGCGAATCCAGACATTCGCGAAGATATCTTTCCGTGTTGAACACAGGTATAACCACCGAAATTTTCAAAGCGCCCCGCCCCCCTCAGCCCGCGTAAGGATTGATTATATAATCACCGGCGCCCTTGTGGCTTAACACCCTTGCCGGCACTCCCGCCACGACGGCGTTTTCCGGCACATCCCGCGTCACGACGGCATTCGCGCCGACAGCCGCGTTATTGCCTATCTTTATGCCGCCTATGACCTTTGCCCCCGGAGCTATATAGACATTATTTCCTATAACAGGCGTCAGAACCTTGCCGTCCTTGATTGTCTGCCCGACTGTCACTCCGTGAGAGAGCGACACGTTTTCGCCGAGAACGGCGTCCGCGTGAATTACAAGGCATCCGAAATGCGCGATATGAAGCCCTTTCCCGATGCTTGTGCCGTCATATATGTCAAAGCCGTTTTTTTGACCCGTCCTGTTCTTTTTTATCTTATAATAAGGAAAAGCAATATATTTAAGGAGCTTTCGATGCCTGTAATATGAGCATTTTCTCATATAAAATGTAAAGCGAAAGCCGCCGGAGCGGCGTCTGTATTTCCTTAGTGTTTTTTTGTCGGTCTTGCCGCTGTATCTGAAAAGGTCGGCTCTTATGTATTCGTCAAGCTGTGCTTTGGATGTTATCGCCATCATCCTTGCCCCTCTATCATCTCATATATTTTTTTCATATGCCTGTCAGCGCTGTAGTCAGAATTATAGGCGTTCCTTGAAAGCTTTTCACGAAGTTCGCCGTCATTTATCATGCGCTCTATATCATCGGCGACGCTTTCCGAAGCCATCGGTGAAATGACAGCGTCGAAACCGTCTTTTACCTGTCCCCTTGCTGTGGTAAAGTCGGTGATTATGACAGGCTTGCCGAGTATCTGCGCCTCGCGGACAGTGACGGCCTTGCCCTCATATCTTGACGGCTGCACATAAATGTCACAGTTTTTCATATAGGGGTAGGGGTTTAGCTTTTTGCCGAGAATAATAAAGCTGTCGGCTATGCCGAGCTCTTGAATCTTTTTTTCAACCCTTTGGACTTCGCTGCCGTAACCTACGGCGTACCACCTTATTTTCAAGCCCCTGCCGACAAGTATTTTGCATATTTCCGCCGCGACGTCAAACGCCTTCGCGTAACAAAACCTCCCGACAGTCAGCAAGCGTGTGTATCCGTCCTCCGCGGGCATATCCTCAGGCATGAATTCGTCCGCCTGACTTCTTACAAGCTCTTTTGAGATAATGTTTTCAACAGTCACAAGCCGTTTTGAAAGCGAAGGATAAACCTTCAAAAACGCTCTTCCGCATTCCGCCGAAACGGCAGCGATGCCGTCAAAACGGCTCCATATCTCAAGATCCTTTTTGTTGTCGATGGCAAACTTTGTATAGTCCGTGTGAACCCACGCGATTTTTCTTTTTGCCCTCACATTTCTTTCCGTAAAATGATGCGGCCACATAAAGCTTATTGCCGCGTCGTATTCTTTTTTAAGCTTCGGCATGAGCGGCACGCAGCGCTCCCAATAAGCCTGAAGGTGCGCGCAAACTATCGCGTCCTGCGTCTCGTCGGAGTATTTGTATTTTTGCTCGACACTAAGCTTCGCGTAAATGCGCGCAAGAGCTATAAGAAGGTGTCCCTTTTTTATAATCTCCTTAACGGACATCAGCATTGTGGCGCACTGCGGTATTTCGGGAAGCAGGTTGCCGCGCTTGTCAATAAGCGGCAGAAACTCGCCCTTTTTTGAAAAAAGAAGCACATCGACATCATATTTGTCATAATCAAAAGCCCCGAGCATACCGGCAAGGCTGCGTTCAATTCCGCCGATTTCCATGCTGTTTATAGTAATAAGAACCTTTTTCTTCAACAGTCCGAACACCTCCGAACAACTGATAAATCACCATGAAGCGGCAAGGGCTGCCTCTTTAACGACGGCAAGGGCTGCCTCTTTAACGGCGGCAAGGGGTGCCTTTTTGACGGCTGTTAGGGACGAACCTTTTCCCAAACTCTTTAGCCGCGGCAGGGCGTCCCTTTTGCGGCTTGTTGCCGATTAGCTGTGCTTAGCGGCCGCCGCGCAGTTTTTTCAGTCTTTCGCCGCCGATAATCTTTGCCGCCGCCCTTTTTAAGTCGGTTTTCATGCGTGCCCTTTTTGGAAGCCAAAGCTGCGCGAAATGGTGAATCGCATGGCTGTCGTTTGTTATATAGTTTATCCCGTTTATGTAATCATAAGGACTGAACCATGTGCGCGGATAAACTGTCACTCCGCAAACCTCTTGAAGCGTGCCGTCGCGCGCAAGTCCGTTTTCCTCAAGCAGCCTTGTCAAAAGCACGACGTTTGTGTCCTTGTAAAAGCTGCCGTCCGAAAGAACATAGGTTGTGTTTTCGTAGTGGCGCATATACGGCAAAAGAAGCGGCGCGCCCTTCTCCGCGCCCATGACACAAGTCCCGACAAAGTTTTTTTCCTCAAACCCCGCAAACATTGTGTGAGAAAGGAACTCGTCAAAGCTTTTCAGAACCTCGACGTCTGTGTCAAGATATATGCCGCCGCTTTCAAAAAGAGCCTTTGCGCGCGCGTAGTCGCTGACAAACGCAAAGTTGCGGTTGTCATATGCCTCGCTTACAAAGGCGTTGAGGCGGATATCAAAGTTGTCCTCGTTCCATTCGACAAACTCATAATCCGAAAGGTATTTTCGCCACGACGCCATACACTTTTTCACCAGAGCGGGTTTTTCACCTCTTCCGAACCAGCAGAAATGTATTGTTTTAGGTATCATGGCAATTTCCTCCGTTTAAAACTTAACGCTCGTATAATAAATAATAGAATATTTGACATTATAAAAATAAATTGCGTACAGGCAGACAGTCGTCCAGTATGCTATGCTGCTGTCCCTGCGCTTGAACGCAAGAGTTATAAGCCATGTTATTAAGAGAATGGGAAACACGCTCGTATAAATTGCAAACCGCGCAAATATCCAGTTGTAAAGCGAAAGGATGTAAAACAGAATGTTAACGATTGACATATTGATGATTACGTCTCCGAAGCGTCCCAGCACCTCCATGCGGTGACGCTGCAAAAAAGCCAAAACCATCGGTATAAACAGCACCGCGACCCTTATTGCGTTTGAACCGGCTTCTCTTCCGCTCGTAAACCACTCGTTGTACGCATATTCGCTGTAGTCGGTGTTTTCAATTATGTTAAGGAATGTGGGAAGAAACACGTCGAACATCATTGTGACTACCGCCGTCACGACAAGCAGAAATATCGTCAGCCACGACCAAGCGCGCCGCCGAACAATAAAGTAGACAGGTATCATGATCAAAGCACTTGTGTGAAACAGCCATGCGCACAAGACAAAGAACAGATATTTAAAAAAATCTTTGTTGTTTTCGGAAAAAAGATATTTAGTTCCTAAAATCAAAACGCCGGCGGTCATATACTGCCTTATCCCGTTCATGGAAAACGTGTAATAAGACGTGGTGACAAACAGGTAAATACCCAGTTCGTAAGGGTGCGCATATTTGTAAATAACATATATAATCGGGACACACGATAAAATAGCTGTCAGAAAAATAAGTGGTGTCGGGTCGTCGGTCCTAAGACGGAAGAATTGCTGCATGATATTGTACATCACTCCGCCGCCGAGTTTCCATGAGGAGCTGTCAATCCTTGTCGGATCAAGCAGGTTGTACGAGTGAATATAGAATTCTGTGTCGCCGAGACCGTGCCTTAGTCCTGAAAATGTCGTGAACAGCACCGCGGGAATAATAAACCCCAAAATGTTCGGCTTTGGCTGCCCCAAATCGCCGGGACGCCGCGCGTACAGCTTTGCGACAGCTGCCGTAAAGTAGCAAAACACGACGATAGAGGCGAAGACCGTCATATAATCCGTCATATAAAAATAATACGGTGCCGCTTAAAGGCGGCTTGCCGTTTTTCCTTCCCTTTACTGATTTCTGTATAAAATATATATCCACCACGCAAAACCGGCGGGTGCGGCAAAAATCGTCAGCGCCTTTTTCGGGCTTTCCCGCAGCCACCGCCTGTTTTTCATAATCAGACAGCTTGAAACATAGTGCGCCGCCTGTTTAAACTTGAAGCAGAAGCCGGCGAATGGGAGCTGCATACAAAGCTTCCGGCTGTATGCGAAACCGCGCGGGTTTTTGATGTATTGCTTAAACATATTCCTTGAAGAACCGTCCTCAAGATATTCGACGATGCAGACGACTTCATTCATGTTTAAAAGCGTGTGGTCAATGTCAAGCAGGCTGTATTTGGTGGCAAGGTTTACATACTTTTCGCCCTCAAAAACAGGGTAAGGAGTCTTTTTTGTGAGGTCGGTGCGCAATATAAACTTTTTGTCGCCCTTGACGCCATGCTTATAGTAATAATCATACGACGTCGCGCGCTTAATGTTTTCGGGAAATTTTGTGCCGATTATCCTGCCGTCGCCGTATGCGTCAAGCGCAAGAAACCCGCTGACGCCATTGTCCCTTTCGCAGGTTTGCCAAAAGCTTGTAATCTTTTCGACGGCGTCATCAGGCATATGGTCGTCTGAATCAATGCAGGTGTTTATCTCGGTGTCTATGTTTTCATAGGCAAGATTGTGCGCTCCGTGCATCCCTTTGTTTTCCTGATAAACATATCGCAGCTCAAAGCCGTTATCTTTTTCCGTCCAGCTCTTGACAAGCTCGCGCGTGTTGTCTGTCGAGCCGTCGTCAACGACAAGCCAGACAAAATCCTTGCAGGTCTGCCGCCTCATGGACTCGTAGCATTTCGGCAAAATATACGCCCTGTTATATGTCGGAGTAAAAACAGTCAGCATCGGCAAAAGCACACACCCCCCCGATAAATCTCTCACTTTTTATAAGACGCCCGCCCGCGCCAGCGTTTCGGCTGCAATAGTCTCGCACGCCATATGCTTGTCGCGGTAGCGGCGGTTGTTTTCCATCATCAAAAGCCGCCTGTCGCCGTCAAAAAGCTCATAAATCTTTTCGACACATTCGAGCGGACTGTCAAAGCTGATATAGTTTTTGCCCTCCGAAAGCCCGCCCGCGCTCTCATAAAAAAGCGGCTCGGACACTATCGCCTTTGACGCCGCCAAATATTCGGCAAACTTCCACCCCGTCGAGCGGTGGAGCCCCATTGTGGCTATGTGTATGTCAAAAGACTTCATGTGCTTAAGATATTCGTTTTTTTTGCCAATCGACATATCCTCAAGCAAAACATCCGAATATTCTCTTTGGGCAAACGGCGACGGCGTAATCCCGCCGAAAAAGCGCTCGCCGAACTCCGCGCGGCAAAGCCTGACGCATTCGGCGCGGCTTTCGTTTATCATGCGGCGCTCCTCGCTTTTTTCTTCCGTGAGCTGGCCGGGAAATTCGCCCGCCGGGTCCCAAAGACGCGCCATAAAAAGCGCTTTCGGTTCGTCGTTGACGACAGGCTCGGCGCGGAACTCCTCCTCATAGCACCAGCCGTTATAAAACTCGGAAAAAGGGAGCAGCCTTACAAGCTTTTTAATCTTTTCACGGCGCGGGTCGCTCGGCGCGGGAAAGTGCGCCGGATTGCCCCGTGTCGTGACAAAAAAGTTGGGCGCTGTTTTTTTTATTTTATGCGGCTCTTGAAGCCTTGCGTTCATTTTTGCGTTAAAGCTGCGCTTAAACATAAAGTCACAGCCCTCAAGCAGCCTGTCATAAAGCTCCTCAAAGCGCTCGCCGTCTTTGACAAGGTTGTCGTAGCCGTCGTTCATGTCGTAAATCAGACTGCGCCCTCCGACATTTACTCTTAGCATATTATACGGCAGACTTTTCGGGTCGGCGGCGCAAAGTCTTTTTATACGAAGCTTAATCCTTCCGCTTTTTTCAAGCAGAAAAAAACCCGCTGTGATTTGATAAAGATGAAGCGGAATCTCGCTTAGCTCAAGTGTGCATTCTTGCATCGTCTTCTCCTTTTAAATAAAGGCTCTCAAGCATTTTTGCCGTCGTCTTGATGTCATATCCCGATTTTGCCGCAACCTCGGCCGCGCCGTCGGTGCGCCCGCCGGAATTCTTTATGACCGCCGCCCAATTTTGCGCGTCGCCGAGCGGCAAAAAGGTGACGGGCGGGCCGCCAAGGTCTGACATCCTTGATATTGTGTCGGCGGCGACGCACGGCAGCCCGGACGCCTGAGCCTCGACAATCACGAACGGAAGTCCCTCAAATTTTGAGGGAAGCACAAACACGTCAAAAGCCTGCATCAATCTGCTGACGTCGCGGCGCAGACCTAAGAAAAGAACAGAGCCGCAAACACCGAGCCGCTCGGCCTTCTCCCTCACCTGCTCCATAAGGTCGCCCTCGCCGACAAGCGCCAAAATAACGTCGCCGCACGAATCAAGACAGCTTTTGAAAATATCGATTAAAAAAAGATGGTTTTTTTGGTCGTTAAAGCGCCCGACATGACCTATCACTTTTGTGCCGCTTTTTATGTTCAGCTCTTCGCGAACTTCGGCGCGGACAGCTTCGGAAAAGGTGTATTTTTCTGTCTCGATTCCGTTTCTGACAATCCCCGCCCTCTTGCCGTCGCTGCCGTAAAGCCAGTCATTGGCAAGCTCCGAGCAGCCGAGCAGCAGCGTGGCGTTCGGCACAATCTTTTTTCTGCAATATGACTTGTAAGCATTTTCAAGAGCGTGTTTCGCGCCGGTTCGCGTAAATCTTGAGTTGTGGCTGTGGGCAATCCTTATCGGCACGCCCGCGCGCTTCGCCTGCTTTAAAATCAGTCCGGTAGTCGTTTCGAGGTGGGAGTGAACAATTTTTATTTCGCGGTGCGACATAAAAAACTTAAAAAGCTTCCGCTCATATAAAGGCGGCGTCACACTTGTCAGAAAAGGCATCCTGAAAATCCGCCCGCCGAGCGCCGCAATCTCGTCCTCGTAAAACATTTTGTCAAAAACATTCACAAGAAAGTCAAACTGAATCTTTTCGCGGTCTATGTTTTTGTAAATATTCATAATGAGCATCTCTGCCCCGCCGCAGTTCATCGAGCGCAGGACATGCAGGACACGAATAGGCTCCGACATGTTTTCAACCCCGTTTATAATATTCCGTAAGCTTCAGAAAGCTCCCTTAAAACGCTTTCTTTTCCGTAAGCCGTCACAGCCGCCCTTGCCGCAAGCGAAAATCTTTCGTAAAGCTCCGCGTCGGTCAGCAGCCGCTCCTAGCTTTCCGCCGCACTTTCTTTGTCGCCCGGCTTTATGATAAAGCCTGTCTCACCGTCTTTTACAAGTGCGCGGTGACCTCTGTTGTTCACCGCCACAATGGGCAGCCCCGTCGCCATCGCCTCCATTATGTTAAGCGGAAGCCCCTCGCGCAGGCTTGAGGCGGCATAGACATCGCACGCCCTCATAAGCTCCGGAATGTCTTCGCGGACGCCCAAAAAATCGACGGGCGCGCCCGTGTCCGCCGCAAGCTTTCGGTACGCTCCGTTCATGTTGTCGCTGCCCGCCAAAACAAGCCTTGCCCGCGGCTCGGTTTTACGAAGAAGGTTTATAACCTCAATCAAAAACCCCTGATTTTTATTGCCGTTCAGCTCAGCGGCATAAAAAACAATTTTATCGCCCGCCTTGAAACCAAGCTCCTCACGAAGTCTCTCTTTTTCGCCGATGCCGGGTCTTCTGAATCTTTCAAGATCGCAGCCGACGCCGTGTATAAGACGAACATTTTCAGCCCTCATCAGCCTTTTTGCAAGCTTGAAATCCTCGTCGTTTATTGTTATCAGCTCATCGGTCATGCGTGAAAAAAGCCACTCGGCGGGCATAAATAAAATCCAGTTTAAAAGAGGCGCGCCGGAACAGAAATGGAAGCCGTGCGCCGTGTAAAAAACCCTTGCACCGTTTTTTCTCTCGCGCCTTGACGCAAGACGGGCAAGCGCGCCGCCCATGGGCGTGTGGCAGTGGACAATATCATAATTGTTTTTGCCGACAATCTCCTTTAGCCGCCTGTAAGCCTTGATGTTTGCCTTGTCGGCGGGGTTTCTTGATATGGGAAGCTCAAACAGCTTGTCACACTCGGGGATGTCGCGGCATTCGGAGCAGGCGGCATGAACCTCCCAGCCGTTTTCCCGCAGCATTTTAAAGCAAGGAATGTGAAAATACAAAAAATGCTCCGGAACCGTGGCGACAAAAAGAATCTTTTTCAAAAGCGTTTCATTCCTCTACTCAACAACAGAATAATCGGGAGCCTCCACAAAATTCGGCACAATTTCCTTTAAATATTCTCTCACGTTTCCCTCGTCGGCGCCGCGAAGCTTTTCAAGCGCCGCCGCAAGCGCCGCCTCGTCGAAATCGACGGGGGGCGTGACAAAAATCTTGTCGTTTGCCGTGAGCTTCCTGCCCTTGATTTCTTCCTCCATCGACAGCTCCTCATATAGCTTTTCGCCGGGGCGCAGACCTGTGAAATTTATGTCGATGTCCTTATAAGGCTCATAGCCCGAAAGCTTGATGAGGTTTTCGGCAAGCGTCAGGATTTTTATCTGCTCGCCCATGTCAAGCACAAAAACCTCGCCGCCCTTTGAAAGGCTTCCCGCCTGAATCACAAGCTGCGCCGCCTCTGATATCGTCATAAAATAGCGCGTTATCTCCGGGTCGGTGACTGTGACGGGGCCGCCGTTTTCTATCTGATGCTTAAATATGGGTATAACGCTGCCGTTTGAGCCAAGCACGTTGCCGAAGCGCACGGCCGCGAAATCGGTGGTGTCCGATTTTTTGTCGAAGTATTGTATAATAAGCTCCGTTATCCTCTTTGTGGCGCCCATCACATTTGCGGGATTGACCGCCTTGTCCGTCGAAAGAATGATAAACTTTTGGACGTTAAATTCCATTGCCGTCTTTGCGGTGTTGTATGTGCCGAAAATGTTGTTTTTGACAGCTTCGCAAGGGCTGTCCTCCATCAGCGGAACGTGCTTGTGCGCCGCCGCGTGAAAAACTATGTCGGGTCTGAACTCGCTGAAAATCTCGCGCAGCCTGCCGACATCCTGAACGGAGCCTATCCGTATGTGTATCGGGAACCTGCCCTTGTATTTTTCATAAAGCTCGTTGTATGTGTTAAAAGCGTTGTTTTCGTAGTTGTCGACAAGTATAAGGCTTTTGGGCTTGTGCCGCGCGGCTTGACGGCACAGCTCGCTGCCAATCGAGCCGCAGCCTGTAACAAGTACAGTCTTGCCGGTCAGATACCTGCACTGGTCGATATTCAAATTGACTTCCGGGCGCGCCAAAAGGTCTGTTATCTCGACGCTCCTGATCTTTTTAATCTCACCGGCGCTGTCCGCCATTTCGCGCAGCGACGGCGACGTTTTCAAAACACAGTTTGTCGTCATCGCAATGTTCATTATCTCAAGCTGACGCGCCTGCGGCGCTGACGGAATGCAGATGATTATCTCGTCAACGCTGTATTTTTCGGCTATCTCCGGAATCCTGGCACAGCCGCCGCGGACAGGGATGCCGTTGAATCTCTTGCCCTGCTTGTGGCGGTTGTCGTCTACCATCACAACAGGCTTGCCGTCGCGGTAGCCGTTTGCCGCAAGCTCCCGCGCTATAATCATGCCCATGTCTCCGGCGCCGACAAGCATGATCCGCTTCTTCTTCCGCCTTTTGCCGGCGATTGTCCCGGCGCTTTCATGTATGACACGTCTGCCCATGCGGTAAAACAGCCTCATCGCGCCGCACAGCCCTATTATTAGGAACATGCTGATTATGTAGACTGTCGGCGGGAAGTTGCCGAGATTTAAAATCTTGAAATATTGCCCCACTTTGTCGACAGCGACGCCCAAAAGGCTTCCGAAAGCGCCCGCCAGCGTGCATTGGACAAGCTCGTAAAGCCCCGCGTATTTCCAAATGCTGCTATAAAGTCCGAAAGCATAAAAAAGCACAAGAAAAAGAGCCGTGACAGGCAAAGCCCTGCCTGCCAGCATAGGCAGAACCATGAACACCTTGTCCAACTTAAAGTTGAAATAGATTGCGGCCGCCAAAAAAGTGCTGAAATTGATTATTGCTATATCTCCGGCAATAAGAAACACCTGGCGGATAAAAATGCTTACGTCAACCCTTTTTACCTTCAAGAGACGCGCCCCCCGAGTGCCTTGGCAAGTATTCCTTGCCAAAATATGTTAATTTGCAGCGCAAAAACATACATATATACACATAATAATATATAATATCAGAGGTTTAAAGTCAATACGTTTGCCGTATCATTTACCCGATTTCGCATACTCTTGGATTTTTATGCGCTTCATAACGGTGCGATTCTTTTCAGCAAAGAAAAAAAGCGGCGCCCGCGCCGCTTTGAAACATCGTGACGCAGTCATGCGGACGAGTTGATTTTAAGGCGATACTGCCTTGGCGTTATGCCCGTAAACTTTTTAAAATGCTTGTTAAAGTGGCTTTGGTCAAAATAGCCGAGCGCCGTCCAAATGTCCGTAATCGTATACTGACACATTTTCAGCATCTCCTGAGCCTTGCGGACTTTGCTCTTTTGGATAAAAGAAGAAATACATTCGCCCGTCTGCCTTTTAAAGCTTGAGTTAAGGTAGCTTGCGTTTAACTTCAGCTCGCGCGCTATTTCGCGGACGGTTATCCTCTCGTTTATATGCGCGAAAACATATTCCTCAACCCTGCGCACACTTTTTGAAAGATTTTGTTTTTGTTCCTTTTCCAATTTATTTATCTCTGTCCTTTCGGAATCTTTGGCTTATTATATCATAAACCTATAATATGTACAATACTTTTTATGTTAAAAGTGATAATCTTTGATTGTTATAATGGTAATAAATTGCGGATTTTAAGGCTCCTCTCTCCGCAATGCCCTTTGCGCTCCGCACCTGCCGCCGATTGTGGCTTCACCGCTTATTCGGAATCCTCCGATCGGAATCCTCCCCGACCGGAACCTTCCCGACCGGAACCCGGCGATTGGCAGATTTAACATTCATGGCCCGCTGTTTTGCTCGACAGCCCTTTTGTTTCACCCGGGGCGCGAGCTTAAATAGACCACAAAATTTTTATTGTAAGGAGACTTTGTTATGATAGGAATCGGAACATGGCTTTGTCACGTAGACACAATGCTTTTTAGGGGCGAC
Organism: Clostridiales bacterium; assembly: GCA_012523185.1. Lineage (GTDB taxonomy): Bacteria > Bacillota > Clostridia > Oscillospirales > Acutalibacteraceae > UBA1425. The sequence continues at coordinate 38,225 of JAAYIY010000022.1, read as the reverse complement.
GCAAAAATCAAAATCTTTGACGACGGCGGCAAATACGGCTTTGACCTTGACGTCAATGACCTTGATATCCCGGATATCGCAGTCAAAGACATTGTCGAGGAAGGCGACACCTTGACCGCAGTCGCAACAACATCAATGCTCCCCAACAAAGAAATCCCGATAACCCTGACATTTGACGGCGACACTGTCAACGGCTCGTTAAAGGTTCCGTTTGTCGGCAAGGTAAAGCTTAAAAACGGCAAAAAAATAGCGGACTAAGTCCACTCATCAGCGCGGCGGCACACAATCCTCCGAAAACAGCCGCTCAAGCTTTCCGCAAAACTTTGAAATTTAAGACAAAAACTGAAACACAGTTTTATCCGCCCCTTATGGTATGTTCATGCCGTAGGGGGCGTTTTTTGTATCCGCTTGCTTTCATTTGTATTGTGTTCAAGGCGCCTGTCGCTTTAATCGTCTTTCGGATTGTGCCGTGCAAAAATATCGGCGCTGTGTGTTAAAAACAATATCGGCGCTGTGTGTTAAATCAGACTAAGCAAAACAACAAAGCCCAAGGCTATTCTGTACCACCCGAACGCCGAAAAATCATGCTTTTTTATGAAGTCCATTAAAAACCTTATTGTCAGAACAGACACTAAAAAGGCCGACGCCATACCCGCCGCCAGCATAAGCGCTTCCGTCGCGGCGAAGCAAAATCCGAATTTCAAAATCTTTACGGCGCTTAGCCCAAACATGACCGGCACCGCCATAAAAAAGGTGAATTCAGCCGCCGCCTGCCGTGAAACTCCTATCAGCAGCGCGCCGATTATTGTGGCGCCGGAGCGCGAAGTTCCGGGGACTATTGACAGCACCTGAAACAGTCCGATTATCAACGCCTCATTGTATGATATTCCGGACAGCGTCTTTGTGCGCGGTGCGCGGTTTTTGTTTCGGCTTTCTATGAAAATAAAAGCGACTCCGTAAAAAATAAGCGCGCAGGCTATCACGACGGGCGTGTGGAGACGAGCTTCTATATATTCGTCAAACATGAGCGCGACGACTGCGCCCGGCACGCAGGCGACGGCGACCTTTAGCCACAGAGAAACTGTGTCCCGCTTGAAAACGGGGCGTGATTTGTCCCCCGACCGAAAGGGGAGCATCTTTCTCCAAAACATGACGACGACCGCAAAAATCGCGCCGAGCTGTATGACGACAAAAAACATTTCTTTGAATCCGTCGCTCGCGTCCAGCCGCAAAAATCTTTCGGCAATCAGCATATGCCCTGTGCTGCTGATTGGGAGCCACTCTGTTATTCCCTCGATTATTCCGAGAAAGATGATTTTTAAAATTTCAGCCGCCATAAAATAAAGCCCCCTTATGAAAATAAGCTTGCCTGACAGGCACCCGCTTACAACTCAGCCTTAAAAGCCGCGTTTGCCGCGGACCAATACCTTTTAAATATTATGCCGCCTTTTATTTTTTGAGGACTGCAGGATCTGCCTTTTTTTAACATCTTGTCAACAAACGCATTGTCGGTTTTTGCACATTCCCTTAAAATACCGCCCGCTTCCTCCTTCGAGACTGCCGAAATGTCCTTTTTTACGTAAATTTCATTAATTAGCCTTTGCGTTTCATCGCGTGAATTTTTGTATTCGGAGGGATCTGTTTGGCCTGTGAGCATCATACGGAAAATTTCTTCTCTTTTTGACCAAAACTCAATGCCCTTTTCCTGCTCATCCTCGCTAAAAAGCTTAAAATCCGAATTAAAAACAAACGGCTTAAAGACAGAAACGCAGGGCAGGGACGAAGCGGTGTACCAATATTCGCTTTGCTCTTTCAGCTCCCCGACAACGCTTGCCGTCGTCTGGCTGGAAATGACGGAACCGGCATGCATACAAATGTTGCTCATAGAGCCTTTGTAAAAAGTTTTGTCAGGATCCTTTTGATGGTTTTGAAGAATTTTTACCATTGCGGACACAGAAATTTCACCGCTGTGTTCGCCGAGGATCTCAATTGCCGCCGACATCCTGCTTTTGCTGCCCGAAAACTTTGTGTACAAGGGATCGGAGTATAGCTTTCGGAAGTTAAAATCCTCTTTGCCCTTGCACATCTTTTTCGCAACACTGTCTTTGATAAGGCTCGGATGGCAGCTGTCAAAATCATTTTCTATTGTCAGCCCGTTTGAAATGGCATAAAATCCGGATATCTTTTTCTTCACCCAGTATTCCCCCGCCGTCTCAAGGACATAAGCCTCTTTCCTGTCGGCCGCAATAAAAGAGTTGTGGTACCGCATCTTCTTGGCATAGCCGCAATTGCCGCCCTGACCGTACCTGCCAAGGAGAAAGATTATGTAATCAACAGCCTCTTTCGCTGTTTTTGTTCTTTCAAGGGCAAGCCTTACCATGTCCATGCCGGTCAGCGCGTCCTTGCCGTGCTTCTCTTTTGTAAAAACCGCTTCGTTGCCGATTGCTACGGAATACTCGTTAAATCCCATCTCGCATCCCCACATTTGTGAGGGCTTGCTTATAACGACTTCGTTTGTTTCCTCCGCCTGCTCTATCTCAAGATATGTTGTTCTCAGCGTCGGGCGGGAGTTCATGTCGTATCTTTTGCGGGGTATCCTTATCAAGACTTGAGGCTCGTTCGGCTCTCTGTCGCTGTTTTTAGCGAATATCACATTGCCGCTTTTTGTAACGCTCCCCGTTGCCACAAGAGTATCGCACAATGTTGTTTCCCCCTTTTTTTATTTTTTGTTCTTTATTCTTTAAGTATTATTTTATATCAACGAGAAAAAAAGTCAACAGCTCATAATTTTGCGCTTCTTTTTTATTAGTCCCGGCACGCCGAATAAAACAACCGGAAACGCAAAAAATATCATAATCCGGCATCCGCCGCGCAATATCAAAGCCTTAAGGAGCGAGCGCATTGGCTGAAAAAATTTTTAAAGCGTTGACCGCGCGCCCTCGGCTCGTGCTGCTGACGGCGTTCCTTGCTTTGATACCATGCGCGATTGGATATTTTAACACAGGCGTCAGCTACGACCTCTTTTCCTATCTTCCGCCGGAGCTTGAATCTGTCAAAGGCGAAAAGCTGATAAGCGAAAACTTCGGCGGGTCGTCAAGCGCGTTTCTTGCAGTCGAGGGAAAATCAGCGGCGGAGACTGCCGCTCTCGAAAAAAGAATCGAGGCGGCGGAGGGTGTCAGAGCCGTAATTTGGGCGGACGATATTTTTGACGTGACGTTCCCGGCGGAGATGCTCCCGTCGCCTGTCAGAGACATATTTTATTCCGACGACGGAAACGACACGCTGATGCTCATACTTTTCAGCGGAAATAACGCGGGCGGAACACGCGCCGCCGTCGGGGAGGTGAGGAGCCTTTTGCCCGACGGCTGTTATTTAAGCGGCACATCCGCCATACTGTCCGACACAAAGGCTCTCACCGACAGACAGCTCCCTTTTTATATCCTTTCCGCCGCCGCGGTTTCATTCGTCATAATGCTTTTTACAACCGGCTCATGGACAGTGCCGCCTTTGATGCTCATAACGCTTGGTCTTGGGATTGCATACAACATGGGCACAAATATAATCTTCGGTCAAATTTCTTATATAACGCAAAGCATATCGGCCGTTCTCCAGCTTGCCGTTACAATGGATTACTCCATTTTTCTCATTGACAGATATATGGAGGAAAGGGATGTTTGTTCCGACAGCCGCGCCGCCGTCATAAAAGCCGCGCGCGCCACCATACAGTCAATTTCCGGCAGCGTGCTGACGACCGTATCCGGATTCGCCGCCCTCTGCTTTATGAAGCTGTCGCTCGGAAGGGACATCGGTTTTGTTATGATAAAAGGCACTTTCCTGGGCGCGGCGGCCGCCGTCACAGTCCTTCCCCCGCTTCTGCTTGTTTTTGACAGGCATACGGAAAAATTGAAGCACAAAAGCCTTATCCCCGACTTTTCACGTCCCGCGGGGTTTGTGCTGCGCCACAGAAATATTTTTGCCGCGCTGCTTGTGACACTGCTGATACCCGGCGCCCTTCTTCATAATAAGGCGGAAAAGTATTACACCCTTATCACCGCTTTGCCCGAAAGCATGGAATCCGTCGCCGCCTTAAAAAAAGTCAGGGATAAATTTGGAATCGTGACGACTCATTTTGTCGTTGTAAATGACGGTTTGCCCGCCGACTCCATGCTGTCGCTTATAGAGGAATTGGAGTCGGAAAACGGTGTCACAAACGTAATAGCATATAACAAATATGTAGGTCCGGCAATCCCGGAAGCGCTCATACCTGACAAAATACGCGATATCTGTAAAAAAAACGGCAGGCAGATTATGCTTGTCAACTCCCTGCTTGAATCGGGAACCGCCGAGATGCAAGACCAGCTGGCGGCTCTTAGGGGGACGCTTGCCAAGCACGACAAAGACGCGATTTTGTCGGGCGAAGGCGCTTTATATGAGGATTTAATCAACGTGGCTGACAGCGATTTCAGGCTGACAGGCCTGCTGTCGGCGGCGTTCGTGTTTTTGATTATCGCCCTTATGTTTAAATCCGCGGCGGTGCCGGCCGCTCTCATCGCCGCCATAGAGCTTTCTATTTTTCTCAACGAATCCATACCGTTTTTTCTAAGCTCCGAAATCTCATTTATTTCGCCGACATTTGTAAGCTGTATTCAGCTCGGGGCGACTGTGGATTATGCCATACTCCTCCTGCTGCGCGCGCGTGAGGAGCGGCGTGCCGGTTTGTGCGCGGCCGACGCCGTGAAAGCGGCGGCTGTATCGTCGGCAAAATCAATTATGGGGAGCGCGCTTGTATTTTTTGGAACAACATTTTCTGTTTATCTGATAAGCGATTTTGAAATAATAAAAAATATCTGCGCAATGCTGGCGTGCGGCTCGCTTATCAGCTGCGCGGTTATCTTACTGCTGCTCACACCATTCCTGGCTGTGTTCGGCCGTCTTGTCGGAAAGGAAGTCAACACATGAAGATTTCGTCGTCTAAGCGTGCCGCCTGCACCGTCTTTTCACTCCTGCTTCTCTTCGGAGGCTGCACGCCCGCCAACAAAGAAAACACGCCGAAACCCGGCGGCGCCGAGCCGCCGAACGGCAGCATTTATACAGAAGCTCCGGGAACCATTAAAAAAACTGAAACTGTTTATGTCACGATGGACGCCTCCGGAGCTGTCAAAAAAACAATCGTAACAGACTGGCTTCACGCCGACAAAGCGGGGGTCAGGGTTGAGGATGTTTCGGATCTTAAGGAAATATCTCCTGTTAAGGGCAGCGCCGTCTCCGTCCGTGAAGGCGACAATATTGTCTGGCACATGGACGGCACGGATCTTTATTATACCGGCGTAAGCGACAAAAAACTGCCTGTCGAGTTTGAATTTGAATATTTTATGAACAATAAGAAATATTCCCCTGAAGATATAAAAGGCAAAAGCGGAAGTGTTATAATAAATATCAAAGCTGTGAACAGGGACGCAAGACAGGTGTCAATCGACGGCAGGGACGTCACGATGTACAACCCGTTTATTGTCGTCGGCGGCACAATCATTCCGGAGAAAAACTTCAGAAACGTAAACACTTTGCACGGGCGCTCCTTCGGCGACGGCAGCAAGGAAATTGTTTTTTCAGTCATGACGCCCGGACTTGCGGAAAGCCTTGACGGCGCCGCGGCCGACGGCTATCTCGGCGGTCTTGAGTTCACCGACAACTTCACAATAACGGCGCAGACTGATAATTTCAGCCTGGGGAGCATATACTTTGCTGTTATACCGATTTCGTCAATAGACATAGGCACGGCATTGCCCGAAACTGTAAACGGCATCAAAAAAATGCTGTCAAACATCCGTGAGTTTCGGAAAACGATTGAAGGCTCCGGCGCGGACAAATTGATTTCAACTTTGCTTTCCAACCCCGAAAGGCTTAAAGAACTCAGCGCGGCGATAAACGACGCGGTTTCTCTTTACGACGGCAACAGGAAGCTTTTAAATGTCATGACAAAATATTTGACGCCCGACACGCTTTTAAAGCTGATGACGGCGGCCGAAAGTGTTAAGAACATTGAGATTGAGGAGTATCTGGATCTTTTGCTTGACAAAAGGTTTCAGTCGCTTATCACAGAGCTTGGAGCGGCGGCGGAAAACATGAACGAGCTGATGCCGCTGCTTGAGGCGATGAGCGCCGAGATGAAGGATCCCGAGGTGCAGGCGGCTTTAAACAGCTTGCCGCGCACGCTGCAAAAGCTGTCCGAGGTCCGCTCCCTGCTTGACGAAAATAATGACTTTCTCACCGCGCTTTCAAAGCTTCTTGAAAGCGGCTCGACAGGCAGCCTTTCCGGGCTTTTTGAGGCTCTTGACAGCATTATAGACAGCGGCGACATGGAAAAATACGCGGGTCTCGCAAAAAGCGCCGACGAGCTTGTAGCGCGGGCAGGCGAATGGCTGAAGCTTGGCGGGGATTACAAGATATTCACGGCGGCAACGGAAAATACGCAGACGAGCCTTGTCTTTATTTACGAGGCAAGCCTTTAACTTTATCTGAAAAGGGAGGAATCGGCAGATATGAACACGATTTCAGAAAACAAATCAGCATTAAAAAAGTCCCCTCCGAAGTACGACGGCTATTTGCGAAGCCACAGAGTTGACGTTCCCGAATGTATACGGCGCTGCACGGGCATATTGATTTTCGGGCGGCGGCTGAAATCGTTCGCGTTCTCGACGGACGTCGCCGTTATCCGCAACATAAACTCCGACGCCATAATCGCGGTATATCCCTTTACTCCACAGCCGGTGATAACAAACGCGATACTTCAGCTGGCGGAAATGCCCGTGCTTGTCGGCGTCGGCGGCGGCGTCACAAGAGGCGCGCGCGTCCTTGAAATCGCGCAAAACGCCGAGTTTATGGGCGCGGCAGGCGTCGTCGTAAACGCTCCGACCGAAAACGAGATGATTTTAAAGCTGAAAGAAAGGCTTGATATTCCGGTCGTCGTAACTGTCGTTTCCATATATGAGGACATTGACGCGCGTATTTCAGCGGGCGCCGATATCTTGAACATATCGGGAAGCGTTGAAAACCCCGTTATTATAAAAAGGATAAGAGACAAGCACCCCGACATACCCATTCTTGCCACAGGCGGCCCGACGGACGACACGATTATTAAAACAATAGAGGCCGGAGCAAACGCGATAACATACACGCCGCCGTCAAACGGCGAGCTTTTCGCCGTGTCAATGCAAAGGTACCGCGATATGAAAAAGGAGATTTCAAAAAAACCATAGACGGGACATTTTGTGATGTTAATGTTTCGGCAAGCCGTAAGGCAACACCGCGCCGTGAAACAAAACCGGCCGCGCCCTCGCTTTCAAAGCCGAGAGCCTTTAAATTTGCAATTAAGCTTAAATCTGCATTAATTAATTTTTAAAAAAAGGCTTGACAAACGCCGAGGCTGCTGATAAGATGTTATAGCAATAAAGAAGAACATATTTGTTCTCACCTGCGAGGAGCTGTCCTGCGTATGGTCAATATCTTTCCGCGCCCTTTTTGTCGGGCAAGTTGGTTTGATTTTTCACGGACAGCTTTTTGTCCGTGTTTTTTTAATTTTTTTGGAGGTGTTTTCATATCGGTATCAAAGAAATGCAAATCAATGGGGAAATCCGCGACAGAGAAGTGCGCGTAATTTCCGACAGCGGGGAGCAACTGGGAATTATGTCCGCGCCTCAGGCGCTTAAGCTTGCCGAAAGCATGAATCTTGACCTTGTCAAGTTCGCTCCGCAGGCAAAGCCGCCCGTATGTAAAATTGTGGATTACGGAAAGTACCGTTTCGAGCAAAACAAACGGGAAAAGGAAGCAAAGAAAAATCAGCGTATCATCGAAATCAAAGAGATACGCCTTTCGCTCAAAATTGACAAGCACGATTTTGAAACCAAGGTGGGACACGCTAAAAGATTTCTTGGAGACGGACACAAGGTCAAGGTTTCCATTCGTTTTCGAGGGCGTGAAATGGCGCACCCCGAAATCGGGACCAGGACAATGGAGAGGTTTGCGCTCGCCTGCGACGAGGCGGGAGCTGTCGAAAAGCCCGCAAAGCTTGAGGGCAGGCAGATGCTTATGTTTATAGCCCCAAAATCTCCAAAATAATATAAAGGAGGAATCCCCGATGCCCAAGATCAAAACGCACAGCGGTGCTAAAAAACGCTTTAAACTTTCTAAAAAAGGCAAGCCCATACGCGCCCATGCCAACAAGTCACATATCTTGACAAAAAAAAGCACAAAGCGCAAGAGGAATCTTCGCAAAACGTCTGTTGCGGACATAACTAACCAAAAGCAGATCAAGCGCCTGATCCCCTATAAATAATAATCATCAAATTAATTTTCGGAGGTAATTTATCATGGCTCGTATAAAGGGCGCAGTGATGACTCGCAAAAGAAGAAAGAAAGTTTTAAAGCTCGCCAAGGGTTATTACGGTTCAAAGAGCAAGCTTTTTAAGACCGCGAAGCAGGCAGTGATGAAGTCGGGCCAGTACGCGTATATCGGACGCAAGCAAAAAAAGCGTGATTTCCGCCGTCTGTGGATTACCCGCATCTCTGCCGCCGCAAAGATAAACGGCTTAAATTATTCGACACTGATGAACGGGCTGAAAAAAGCGGATGTTTCGCTTAACCGCAAAATGCTTTCGGAGATCGCCATCTCCGACCCCGAAGGGTTCACATCCCTTGTCGAAAAAGCAAAGGCTGCTCTCAACTGATAATCATATATAACCGTAACACGGGCGGACATCATTGTTCTCCCGTGTTTTTTTAAGGGTAATAATGGATAAGATAACAAGCAAATCAAACGAAAAAATCAAGCTTGCGGCAGCGCTTTCCTCAAGCTCGCGTGAGCGCCGCCGCCGGGGGCTTTTCTTTGTCGAGGGAGTGCGCCTTTGCCGTGACGCGGCGCAAAGCGGCATCACGATTAAAGACGCTTTTTTCACGGAGGAAGCGTTCGCCAAGCACTCCGAAACAGTGTCGATTATTGCCGAAAAAGCGGAATATGTTTGCCTTATTGACGCAAGGCTTTGCGCAAAGCTTTCGGACGTCAAGTCGCCGCAGGGCGTGTTTTGTGTCTGCAAAATGCTTGACAAAACAAAAAGCTGTAATAAAATAGATGAAAAAGGCAAATATATTTCATTGGATAACGTCCAGTCGCCCGACAATCTGGGCGCGATAAGCAGGAGCGCCGAGGCTTTCGGTCTTTCCGGCCTCATCATAAGCTCCGGGTGCGACATATACAACCCAAAGGCTCAGCGCGCGGCAATGGGTTCGCTTTTGAGGCTGCCTGTTTTTGAGACAAGCTCTTTGCCGCGGCTTCTTTCGGAAGCGTCGCTCAAAGGAATGCTGACGGCCGCGGCAGTGCCCGACGCCTCCGCGCAAAGCGTTTTTGCACTTTCAACAGACGGCGGCGTCATATGCGTCACCGGCAACGAGGGCGCGGGTGTTTCGCAAGAGGTGGCGGACGCCTGCGACATCAGCGTCACAATCCCCATGCGCGGCGGCGCCGAATCCCTTAACGCCGCGGCGGCGGCGGCAGTGCTTATGTGGGAAATGACGAGAAACGGATAGCTTGATATGATTGACAAAAGAGCTTTTTGGATATGGCTGCAATCAGGCGTGGGAGCAGGTGCGGCGACGGACGCGCTTTTGGCGTTTTGTCCGTCCGCCGAAGATTTTTTTGCCCTCGGTGTTGACGAGTGGAAAGTTTCCGGCGTTTTGACATATACTCAAATTGACAGGCTCAAAAAAGCCGACACAGGCAAAGCCGCCGCCGTCGTGAAGCAGTGCGACAGAAACGGCTGGAGTATCGTCACGCCGGATATGCGCGACTATCCGCGCCTGCTGTTAAAAACGAGAGATTTCCCTCTTGTTCTTTTTGTTCGCGGCGACATTTCGTGTGTGAACGACGCCCTGCCCATTGCTGTCGTCGGCTCGCGTTCCGCGTCGCTGCACAGCATGAGTGTGGCGAGTCAGCTTTGTGAGTCGCTGTCCGAAGCGGGCGTCACAGTTGTAAGCGGATGTGCTTTGGGTGTCGACAGCGCCGCCCACACAGGCGCCATCCAAGGCGGCGGAAGGACAGTCGCCGTCCTCGGCTGCGGCATTAATTTCCCTTACTTGATGCAAAACGAAGCTCTTAGGCGGGAGATTTCCAAAAAAGGCGCCGTCATAAGCGAATATCCGCCCGAAACACCTGTCACAAGGTCAAGCTTTCCCGCAAGAAACAGGATTATTTCAGGCATGTGCAGGGGCACAGTCGTCATACAGGCAGGCGACAAAAGCGGTTCGCTTATAACCGCAAACCGCGCCGCGGAGCAGGGGCGCGACATTTTTGCCGTGCCGGGCGACGTGACGAGCGCCGATTTTACGGGAGTTAACAAGCTTATAAGGGACGGCGCGCGCCCTGTCTTTTCCGCGCGCGACGTCCTGTGCGAATACGCGCATCTGTACCCTGATATTGATATTTCGGCAGCAGGCGGAAATTTTGTCTTTAACGGCGAAAGCAAGGCGGCGCCTTTTCCCTTGAAACGGCGGACAGAGCGCGAGGTGCCGAAGCCGACTGCCGTCAAAGAGCGCAGACCTTTTCCCGACAACATCGGAGGGGACGCCGCCAAGGTTTATGAATCGCTTGCCGACGGGCCCTTACACATTGACGAAATCATCAGAAAAACTGAAATCGGAGCAAATATGATATTTGCGGCATTGACAGAACTTGAAATTTATGGTTTTATTAAGTTGCTTGAGGGAAAGACATATGAGCGGCAATAATTAAATATATACAGGATATCGGATATTAGGAGAATAGAATGTCAAAGTTAGTAATAGTTGAATCCCCGGCAAAGGCAAAAAGCATAAAAAAATATTTGGGCGGAGGATATGAGGTCACGTCGTCCATGGGACATGTCCGCGACCTGCCGGCGGCAAAGCTGAGCGTTGACGTCAAAAACAGCTTTGAGCCAAAATACGCCATCATAAAGGGCAAGGAGAAGCTTGTTAAGGAGATCAAAAAGCAGGCGTCCGAAAGCGAGCAGGTTTTGCTCGCGACAGACCCCGACCGCGAGGGAGAGGCCATTTCATGGCATCTTGCGACAATTTTGGGGCTTGATTTAAACGACAAAAACAGAGTGACCTTTAACGAGATAACGCAAAACGGCATAAAAGCCGGCATGGAAAACCCGAGAGTCGTGGACGTCGACCTTGTAAATGCGCAGCAGACGCGGCGCATACTTGACAGGCTTGTCGGCTATCGCCTCAGCCCGTTTGTCTCACAAAAGATACGCAGAGGGCTTTCCGCCGGGCGCGTTCAAAGCGTCGCCGTCCGTCTTATCGTCGACCGTGAGGACGAGATCAGAGCTTTCGTTCCGGAGGAATATTGGAGCATCGACGCAAAGCTTGCCAATCAGCATAAAAAGCTTTTTTCTGCATCTTTCGCGGGCGATGAGACAGGCAAGGTTAAGCTGACGTGCAAGGAGCAGACAGACGGATACCTCAAAAGGCTCGAGGGCGCTTTATATTCTGTGAACCGCCTGAAAAAGGGCACAAGAAAAAGATCTCCTCTGCCTCCTTTTATCACCTCGACGCTTCAGCAGGAGGCGTCCGCACGCCTCGGATTTCAAGCTCAGCGGACAATGCGCGCCGCACAGGAGCTTTATGAGGGCGTCGATGTGGAGGGCATCGGCACAACGGGACTTATCACATACATGAGAACCGACTCCCTGCGCATATCAGAGGACGCGAGGGCGCAGGCGGCGGAGTTTATACGCGAACGATTTGGCGAAAAATATATTCCCGACAAGCCGAATTACTATAAATCAAGGGCAAACGCCCAGGACGGTCACGAGGCGATTCGCCCGACGATTCCGTCGCTGACTCCCGAAAAGGTCAAGGGAAGCCTCACGCCCGACCAATATAAGCTTTACGAAATCATTTGGAAGCGCTTTATTGCCTGTCTTATGGCAAGCTGCTTGCAAAACACCGTCAAGGCGGAGATTACCGCCGCGTCGCCGGAGGACAGCGCCGCCGGAAGGTTCTGCGCTTTCACGGCGTCAGGTTACACCGTAAAGTTCGACGGCTTCACCGTTCTTTACGGCGGCGACGACGCGAGAGAGAGCAAGGACGGCAAGGACGGCAAGCTGCCTGAGCTTTCCTCGGGAGAGGCGCTCGGACCCAAAGAAGTCATAAGCAACCAGCACTTTACACAGCCGCCGCCCAGATATAACGAAGCGACGCTTATAAAGGCTCTTGAGGAGGAAGGCATCGGCAGGCCGAGCACATACGCCACAATCATCTCGACCATCGTCAAGCGCGAATATGTGAAGCGCTCGTCAAAGCTGCTCACGCCGACAGAGCTCGGCGAAACAATGACAAAGCTCTTAAAGCAGAGGTTCCCCAAAATCGTAAACGTCAAATTCACCGCGCAGATGGAAAGCTCGCTCGACGAAGTCGGCGCCGGCAAAGAGAACTATGTAAAAGTTCTCGGCGAATTTTACGACGATTTTGAAAAGACTCTTGCAAAGGCAAAAGAGGAGATGAAGGACGTCAAGCTGACTCTCCGTGAGGATACGACAGACATCGCCTGCGAAAAGTGCGGGCGCAACATGGTCATCAAGACAGGGCGTTACGGGAGATTCCTTGCCTGCCCCGGATATCCGGAATGCAAAAACGCAAAGCCGCTTATAACGGAGACAAACGCCGTTTGCCCGAAGTGCGGCTCAAAGGTTATCGAAAAGCGTTCAAAGAAAGGCTTTGTTTTTTACGGCTGCGAAACGTGGCCAAAGTGTGATTTCAGCACATGGGATAAGCCTGTCGGCGAGGACTGCCCGAAGTGCGGTAAGTCGCTGTTCAAGAAAAAGGGCGGCATCCACGCCTGTCTCGACGCCGATTGCGGCTATGAGATAAAGACCCGCCGCGACCAAGACGGCGAAACTAAAAAAGAAGAAGCCGGCGGCGGTGATGGATAAAAAATGCGTTGTTATAGGCGGCGGTCTTGCCGGTGTTGAAGCAGCCGCACAGCTTGCCAAAAGAGGCGTCGGCGTAACTCTTTATGAAATGAAGCCCGCCCGCTTTTCTCCCGCACACACGTCCGACGGTCTTGCGGAGCTTGTTTGCTCAAACTCGCTTAAGTCAACTCTCTTGTCCGCGGCGGCGGGGCTTTTGAAGGCGGAGATGGAGGTTCTCGGCTCCGTGTGCGTCGAGGCGGCGAAAAAATGCTCCGTCCCCGCGGGAGGCGCGCTCGCCGTTGACAGGGAAAGGTTTTCAGCCCTTGTCACACAAGAGACAGAGTCCAATCCGCTCATTAAAATCGTGCGCGCCGAAGTTGCAGAGCTGCCGCGTGACAAGGTTACAATAGTCGCCGCCGGACCGCTTGTGTCCGACAGCTTGGCCGAGGACATTTCCGCTGTCTGCGGCGGACTTTTAAGTTTTTTTGACGCTGCCGCGCCGATAATAACAGCAGAAAGCGTTGATATGGATTTCGCCTTTACCGCCTCAAGGTACGACAGGGGCGGAAACGACTATATAAACTGCCCGATGGACAAAGAGGAGTACGAGCGCTTTCACCGTGAGCTTATTCGTGCAAAGCGCGCCGAGCTTCGCGAGTTTGAAAAAAAGGGAAGCGTCTACGAGGGATGTATGCCCGTTGAGGTCATGGCGGCGAGGGGCTGCGACACACTGCGCTTCGGTCCGCTTCGGCCTGTCGGGCTTCGCGACCCGAGGACAGGCAAAAGGCCGTGGGCCGTCCTTCAGATGCGGCGCGAAAACGCGGAGGGCACACTTTTAAACCTTGTCGGCTTTCAAACCAATCTGAAATTCGGCGAGCAGCAACGTGTCTTTTCGATGATTCCGGCCCTTCACCATGTTGATTTTGTGCGGTACGGAGTCATGCACAGAAACACTTTCATCAATTCGCCAAGGCTTCTTAACACCGACTTTTCAATGAGACAGACGCGCGGGATGTTTTTTTGCGGTCAGCTGACAGGTGTTGAGGGATATATGGAGTCGGCGGCATCAGGCATCATAGCGGGCATCAACGCCGCCCGTTTCATAAGCGGTCTGCCGTCGGCGGTGCCGCCGCGCGAAACAATGATCGGCGCTCTTTGCCGCCACGTCGGCGAAAATATATCCGGCGACTATCAGCCGATGGGGTCAAGCTTCGGACTTCTGCCCGCGCTTGACGAGAAGGTGAGGGATAAGAAGCTCCGAAACGAAACTTTGTCGAGACGAAGCCTTGAGCTTATGAAAGTCTTTTCTAAGGATGTGCTTTGATGAAAATTATTGCGGACGCGTTCGGCGGCGACAACGCTCCCCTCGAGATTCTAAAGGGCTGCCGCGGCGCGGCGGACGAGTTTGGTTTTTCTTTCACGCTGGCGGGCGACAAGTCAAAAATTGAAAGCTGCGCCGCGCAAAACGGCATTTCTCTTGCGGGGATGGATATCCTCCACTCGGCGGACATAATAGGCGTGGAGGAGGAGCCCTCGGAAATACTCAAATCAAAAAGCGAAAGCTCCATGGCTGTCGGACTTAAGGCGCTTGCCGCCGAAAACGGAGACGCTTTCGTGAGCGCCGGCTCCACAGGCGCGCTGATTATCGGAGCGACATTTATTGTCAAAAGGAGCGAGGGCATCAAGCGCCCCGCCATCGGCTCTATATTGCCCTCCGCAAAAGGTCCTGTTCTTTTGCTCGACTCCGGCGCCAACGCCGAATGCCACGCCGAAAATCTTGTCCAGTTCGCTCAAATGGGCGACAGTTTCATGAAAAAGGCAATGGGCATGGGCAATCCGTCGGTACGTCTCGCTAATATCGGGACAGAGGAGACTAAGGGCGACAAATTAAGGCTTGAGGCATTCAAGCTTCTGAAGGACGAAAACATCAGGTTTGACGGCAACATCGAGGCTCGAGACATTCCTTTCGGCGTGTGCGATATAGTCGTCGCTGACGGCTTCACAGGCAACATAATCTTAAAAATGTATGAGGGCGTCGCGGCAATGATGCTTTCCGGCTTAAAAGACATTTACAAAAAGAACCTTCTTTCAAAGCTGTCATATCTTATGGTAAACAAGGGTTTTTCAAAGATGAGGGAAAGTCTTGATTATAAAAACTACGGCGGCGCACCTATTCTCGGCGTCAAGGGAGTCGTCGTCAAAGCGCACGGCTCGTCAGACGCACGAACATTTAAAAATGCCGTAAGGCAGGCGGCGGCCGCCGCGAAACAAATATAATTATTATATTTTACGGAGGAACACATATGGTTCTGGAAAAGGTCACAACATTCATTTCCGAGCAGCTCAATATCGACGAGGACAGCATAACGGAAGACACCTTGTTTGAGGAGCTGGGCGCCGACGAGCTTGACATTGCGGAGCTTGTCATGGCTGTCGAGGGCGAATTTGAAATCGAGCTTAGCGAGGACGAAGTAAACTCACTTTTTAAAGTGTCGGATCTGACGCAAATTGTAGAGACAGCCATAAGTCTGCGATGAAGGCTGATTGATTGGATGGTGTTTCATGTCGGGGGACATAAAAGGACTTCAGGATAAAATCGGTTACACTTTTAAAAAAGGGGAGCTGCTTACAAGAGCGCTCTCCCATTCGTCGTTTGTAAACGAACGCCAGGGGAGCGCGGGGAGCAACGAGCGCCTCGAATTTCTCGGGGATTCGGTGCTGGGCTTTATTGCCGCGGAATATTATTATAAAAACTTCAAGCACCTGCCCGAAGGAGAGCTTACAAAGCTTCGGGCGGCGACGGTTTGCGAAAAGTCGCTTGCTTCATTCGCGCGCGAGATAGGTCTCGGCAGTTATCTTTTGCTCGGCAAGGGCGAAAGCGGCACGGGCGGGCGCGAAAGGCCGTCGATAACGGCTGACGCGTTCGAGGCGCTCATCGCCGCCATATACCTTGACGGCGGCATCGAGGAGGCAAGAAAGTTTGTGCTGCGTTTTGTTTCAAACGCCTCAAAGGAGATAAATGATTTTCACGACTATAAAACAAGCCTTCAGGAAATCATTCAGAAAAACCCGGAGGAAAGCGTGGAATATGTGCTTTCCGGAGAAAGCGGGCCGGATCATGACAAGCGCTTTGACGTCGAGGTGCATTTAAACAGCAACGTCATCGGCAGAGGCTCCGGAAGGAGCAAAAAGATAGCCGAGCAGCAGGCCGCAAAAGAGGCGCTTGAGCTTATGGGCGTCAAGCGGACGTTTTAAACATAAGAGAAAAGGATCAGAAAAACACAATGTATTTAAAGACGCTTGAGATTCAGGGCTTCAAATCCTTTCCGGACAAAACAACACTTCGGTTCGGCAAGGGTATAACGTCGGTTGTGGGGCCGAACGGATCGGGAAAAAGCAATATATCAGACGCCATACGCTGGGTTTTGGGCGAACAGTCCTCAAAAAGCCTGCGCGGAGCGCGTATGGAGGACGTCATTTTCGGCGGCACGAGCATACGCAAGGCGCTCGGCTTTGCCGAAGTTACGCTGCGCCTTGACAACAGCGACAGGGCGCTTGAGGGCTGCGGCAGTGACGAGGTGTCGGTCTCCCGCCGTTATTACCGTTCCGGCGAAAGCGAATACAAGGTGAACGGCGAAAACGTAAGGCTTCGCGATCTCCACGAGCTGTTTATGGACACCGGGCTTGGGCGCGACGGTTACTCTATTGTGGGTCAGGGCCGCGTCGCGGACCTCATTTCACCGCGCTCCCCGCAGCGCCGCGAAATGCTTGAGGAGGCGGCGGGAATAGCCGCTTTTCGTTACCGCAGGCTTGACGCGACGCGCAAGCTGCAGCTGGCGGAGGACAACCTGTCACGGCTCCGGGACATATTGGCGGAGCTTGAAAGCCGTATCGGCCCCCTAAAGGCGCAAAGCGAAAAGGCGCAGAAGTTTCTTGTCCTTGCGGGCGAAAAAAAGGGGCTTGAAATCGGGCTGTGGCTTCACGCCATCGAAAAAGCAAAGTCCGGAATCCGTGAGCAGGAACACAAGCTTTCCATCGCAACGGCACAATATGAATCCGCCGACAGAGAGCTGCGCGAGAACACCGAGGAGTATGAGCGCATTGTCGCCGAAGGACAGTCGGTAACTGCCGAGATAGAAGACACGCGCCGCTTGACCGCTTTGTCGGAGGAAGAAGCGATGCGTATTGACGGTGACATCGCCGTCGAAAAAAACACGATAGAGCATAATTCCGCCACGATAGAGCGCATAACGCGCGACCTGGAGCAGGCCGCGTCGGACGAGCTTCAGGTGGACGAGCTGATATCCCGCGCGGAAAAAGAAATTGCGGAGCTTGCCGCACTTATCGATGAGCAGAGCAAGACCCTCAAGGAGGCGGCCGACAATATCCTTGGCCTCAAAGACGAAAACGCCGCGTTCACGGAGCGTTCGCTCAAGCTGTCGCAAAAGCTTTCGGAGCTGACGATGCTGTTGTCTGAAAAGCGTGTCGAAGGCACGACGGCGTCCTCATCCATCGACGAGATAAAAACAAGAAACTCCAATATTGACAGCGTGCTTTCAAGCCGCGGCATTATGCTTGCCGAAATCAAGGCTGAACGAGCGGACTGTTTGTCGGAGCTTGACACTTTAAAAGAGAGCGCGGCGGAGCTTACAAACTTTGTAACGGGACACAAGCTCCGCGTAAAAAACAAGCGCGAAAAGGCGGATTCCTTAAAGGACGAGATAGACGGAATAAACCTTGACGCGCAGCAAAAATTCGCGCGCGCCAAAATGCTTGAGGAACTCGAAAAAAACATGGAGGGTTACTCTGGCAGTGTCCGAGCCGTTATAAAGGAGTCAAAAAGAGGGAATCTCCGCGGAATCCACGGCACAATTTCACAGCTGATAAAGGTTGAGGAAAAATACGCCGCCGCGATTGAGACGGCGTTCGGGGCATCTTTGCAGGACATCATCACAGACAGCGAAAACGACGCAAAAAGAGCCATCGGCTTTTTAAAGGACAGCCGTTCCGGCAGAGCAACTTTTCTTCCGCTTACAACAGTCAGACATAAGCCGTTCTCCGAAAAGGGGCTTGACGGCTGCGCGGGTTTTGTCGCGATGGCGGACGAATTGATTACATACGACAAAAAATATGATGAAATCATGAAGTTTGAGCTGTCAAGGACAGCCGTCGCGGACGATCTTGACAGTGCGATTGCGATTGCGCGCAAATACGGGCAGCGTTTTAAGACAGTCACTCTCGACGGGCAGGTAATCAACGCCGGCGGCTCAATGACAGGCGGCTCAAGAGCGCGCAATTCAGGTCTTTTAAGCCGTGTCAACGAGACGGGGAAGCTTAAAAGGCAAGCGGAGGAGCTTGCGAAAGCGGCGGAAGAAAAGCAGGCGGAACACAAGTCTCTCACAGAGGAGCTTGCCGCCGCCGAGGCAAATTTGGGCGGAGCGGAAGCGGATCTTGCGCGGGCACAGGAGTCGGCAATCCGCAAGGAGGGCGAGTTAAAGCTTGTCGAGGGCAGGCTTGAGTCTGTCGGCGCCGCCCTTCAGGAGCTTAACGCCGAAAAGGATAAAAACGCCGTCAGGATTTCAGCGCTTGAGGAGACTGTCAAAAAGTCCGAATTAGACATAATCGGCATCACGGGCGAAATCGACGCCGTTCAGGACGAATTAGGCGAGCTGGGCAGGGATCGCGAGGAAATCGAGCGGCGGCGCGAGGAGCTTTCAAAAACAGAGTCCGAGATAAATATGCGGATACTTTCCGCGCGAAAAGATATCGAGGCAAAGCAGAAGTCAATAGAGTCTTATGAACAGATGAAGCACTCAAACAGGGACAAGTCGGGCGAGCTTAACGACGAGATAGCCAAAATAGCCGCCGACAGCATTGAGACAAAGGAAAAGATACGGCAAATGGAGCAGAGCGCTCAGGAGATTCGCACATTGATTGCGCGCCGCCGCGAAGAAGTTTCACTGCTTTCGGGCAGGAGGGCACAGCTTGAAAAGCTCACCTCCGAAATGCGCCGAAAGGAGCGCTCCGTAAGCGACGTCAAGGAAAGCTTAAGCGGCGAGCTGGCAAGGCTCGGAGAACGCCGGGCGGCGATGGAAAACGAGCTTGAAACGTCAAAAGCAAAGCTGTACGACGAATACGATCTCACCTTGCACGAGGCTGAGGAGATGGAAATCGAAATCTCGGATTACCCCAAGGCGCAGCGCGAGCTTGCCGAGATAAGAAACAAAATCCGCGCGCTCGGCACAGTCAACGTCGGCGCCGTCGAAGAATACAAGGAAATCTCCCTGCGCTATGAATTCCTCAGCGGTCAGATTAACGACGCGGAGCGCTCAAAGGAGGAGCTGACAAAGCTGATAGGCGACCTCACAGGCAAAATGGCGGAGCGGTTCCGCGAGCAGTTCGGGCGGATAAACGCCTTTTTCAGCGAGACCTTTTCAGAGCTGTTCGACGGCGGCAAGGCCGAGCTGGTGCTTGAAAATCAGCTTGACGTGCTGGAGTGCAACATCGACATAAAGGTTCAGCCCCCCGGCAAAAACGTCCAAAACATAGACCTTTTGTCGGGCGGAGAAAAGGGGCTTTCAGCAATCGCCCTGCTGTTCGCCATTCTCAAGGTTTCGCCCGCTCCTTTCTGTGTTTTTGACGAAGTCGAGGCGGCTCTTGACGACGTAAATGTCACGCGATACGCCAAATATGTCCGGCTCATGACAAAAAACACTCAATTTATAATCATAACCCACCGCCGCGGCACAATGGAGGAGGCTGACATCCTTTACGGCGTAACGATGCAGGAAGAAGGGGTTTCAAAGCTGCTTGAGCTTAAAACAGCGGAGATGGCAAAGAGGCTCGGGATTGATTAAGATTTTAAGGATTGTTGCTTTATGGAAAACTTGAAAGTAATGAAGGTGCGTAAAGACGCGCAAATTCCGGTAAGGGCGACGTCGGGCAGCGCCGGACTTGATCTTTGCGCCTGCATAGAATGTCCGCTGACAGTCGGCGGCGGCGGTCATGCTCTTATACCGACGGGCATAGCGATAGAGCTGCCCGACAGCGGCTGTGCCGCCTTTTTGTTCGCGCGAAGCGGCCTTGCGATAAAGCACGGCATCGGGCTTTTAAACGGCGTCGGCGTCATAGACAGCGATTACAGAGGCGAGATTTGCGTCGGAATTGTAAATCAATTTGACGAAAGCTATACGATATCGCCCGGCGAACGAGTGGCGCAGCTTGTTGTTATGCCTGTTTCACTCCTGCCGATTGCCGAAGTCGGCGGCCTTGACGAAACAGACAGGGGCGAGGGCGGCTTCGGCTCGACAGGCAGATAAGGAGCTTTTCATGGATAAACGAAAAAAGATTTTTGTCTTTGCCGCCGCTTTCACGGCAGTCATTGTCTTTTCCTGCACAGCCGCCTTTTTTGTTCGGCACAGCGGGACAGACAAAAAACAAATTGTGGCGACTGTCGACGAAAGCGTTATTTTCTTTAACTTCAAAGATGATATCACGGCGGCGCGGGAGTCGGAGAATGTGTCGTGTAAGGCTGTTTTTTCAGACGGCAAGGCGCCTGTGTTCGAGATGAGGTTTCCGCTGCGAGAGCAAATCGAGAATCTGCTCAAAAACAGCGAAAACTTCTATTTCGCGTCTGTGGACTGCGGGGGCAAGCTGTCGGCCGTTCCGATGGACAACATCAAAATCTTGACAAACACATCGTCGGGCGAATACGTTTTGACTATAGATCCGCCGAACAAAATCGGCGGTAAGCCTGCGGGCTGCTTAGTGCGTTTTTATATATCATCGCAGGGGACGAAAGAGGGCGTTGTCCTGTTTATGGCGGAAGCGGAATGTGAATAGCGCGCCGAGCCGAGCAGTTTAACACGTTAATTTTTCAGATTTTAAAAAAGAGGTAGCATATAAAATGAAAGCGGTAATTCAGAGGGTCACTTATTCGTCGGTCAGCGTCGGCGGCGAGCTGATAAACGAAATCGGCAGAGGGTTTAATGTTTTGGTCGGGGTCGTCGAGGGCGACACGGCCGCCGAGGCCGAAGCGCTTGCGGCAAAAACGGTCAAGCTGCGTATTTTTGAGGACGAATGTGAAAAGATGAACTTGTCGATTGTCGACACAGGCGGCGAAATCCTTGTTATTTCACAGTTTACTCTTTGCGCCGACTGCCGCAAGGGAAACCGCCCGTCGTTCTCGTCCTCAGCGCCCCCGGACAAGGCGAAGGAGCTTTATGAGCATTACGCGAAAGCTCTGCGCTCAAACGGCGTCCGATGTGTCAAGACAGGCGTTTTTGCCGCGGATATGGCTGTCAGGATTGACAACGACGGCCCTGTCACCATCATTTTAGACTCCGACATTTTTAAGCAGAGCAGGAGAAGTTGATTAAACGGAAAGGGATTGTTAATGAATCTGCAAACACTTGTTATCGGTCATATAGAAACAAACTGCTATATCCTCACCGACTCAAAAAGCGGCGAAACAGCCGTTATTGACCCTTGTTGGCTTACGGACGAGCTTAAGGCTGCCGTCGACCGTGCCGGCGGCGTCAAATATATTCTTCTCACGCACGGTCATTTTGACCATATATGCGGCGTGCATGACCTGCGCGAATACACGGGCGCGGAAGTCGCCATCCACGAGTCCGACGCCGACTGCCTGTTTGACGAGAAAAAGAGCCTTGCCGACGGCAGCGGATATCCGTTTAAGCCTGTGCGCGCCGACATTGTTTTGCGCGACGGCGATGTTTTGGAGCTTGGCGGCAAGGAAATAAAGGTAATGCACACGCCCGGCCACACAAAGGGCGGCGTATGTTTTATTTGCGAGTCGGACAGGATGATTTTTTCGGGCGACACTCTTTTTTATTCCACTGTCGGCAGGACAGACTTTGAGGGAGGAAGCTGCAAAGAAATAATCGAATCCGTCGAGCGCCTGCAATCCCTTGACGGAGATTATGACGTATACCCGGGTCATAACAGAAGCACCACGCTTGAGCGGGAACGCACGCGCAATTTTTATATGAGGCGGCAAAGCAGGCGGCAAGGCAGTATATAATGAACCTTTACCTTTGCGGGCATAGTTTCCGCTATGAAACAGAAAATCTCTGCCGCGCCTTTTTTCCAAACGAAAGCGTGGCGGTGTTTGAAGGCGACTGCCGCGACAAGCCCGGCGAAATATCCGTCTGCACAAAGATAAGCGGCGGCGATTTGTTTGTTTCGGTCGGCACGGACGGCAGGACAGTCGAAAAGCGGCGTTCTGCTCCGGCGGGCGGCGATCAAGAGCTTTTGCTTGCCGCTTTGATTTTTTCTGTTTTATCAGAATTTACAAATTATGAGCCGCCTTGGGGAATCTTGACAGGAGTTCGTCCCTCAAAGCTGATGAATACGCTCATTTCCTCATCTTCGCCGGAGGATGCAAAAAGATATTTCATTGAAAGCCTGCTTGTAAGCCGCGAAAAAACAGAGCTTACCGCTGATGTGGCACTGCGTGAAAAGGAGATTATCAGCTCGTCCCGCCCCGACTCTTACAGTCTTTATATATCCATCCCGTTTTGTCCCTCCAGGTGCAGCTACTGCTCGTTTGTTTCACACTCGATAGCGGGACGAAACGCGCAAAAGCTTGTTTCGCCGTATGTCGAGATGCTTGTCGGGGAGCTTCGCGAAAACGCGAGGATAGCCGCCGAA
Source organism: Clostridiales bacterium (assembly GCA_012523185.1). Classification (GTDB taxonomy): domain Bacteria; phylum Bacillota; class Clostridia; order Oscillospirales; family Acutalibacteraceae; genus UBA1425. Next base: position 15,606 of record JAAYIY010000022.1, on the reverse strand, counting down.
ATGGGGCTAAGGCTTGAAAGCGTTTACTTTGGCGGCGGGACTCCGACGGCGCTTAGCGCCGAACAGCTTGACGCCGTTTGCGGAGCTGTCGAAGAAAACTTTAACCTTTCAACATGCCGTGAATATACTGTTGAAGCCGGCAGACCCGACACGATAACAGCAGAAAAGCTAAAGGTTCTCAAATCCCGAAATGTTACGCGCATAAGCATAAACCCCCAGACAATGAACGCCGAAGTCCTTAAAAGTGTCGGGCGGAAGCATTCGCCGAAAGACACGCTTGACGCCTTTTTTTTGGCGCGCGGCGAAGGCTTTGAGGATATCAACATGGATTTGATAGCAGGTCTTTACGGCGACACAGCCGACAGCTTTTCAGACTCCCTTGACTCTCTTGTTTCGCTGAAGCCTGAGAGCGTCACTGTGCATACATTGGCTCTGAAGCGTTCGTCGTCGCTTGTCGCCATTGAAAACGCCTTTGTCCCTGACGGCTCGTCAGTCGCAAAAATGCTTGAGTTCGCGCAACGAAAGCTGCCCGCAAACGGCTATCATCCTTATTATATGTACCGCCAAAGCCGCTCTGTCGGTAACTTTGAAAATGTCGGCTGGTGCCTTGACGGGCGCGAATGCGCGTACAACATCTTTATGATGGAGGAGTGCCACACCGTTTTGGCGGCGGGCGCGGGAGGCGTCACAAAGCTCCGCCATCCTGTCAGCGGACGCATAGAAAGAATTTTCAACTTTAAATATCCTTACGAATACATAAGCCGTTTCAGCGAGCTTATAGAGCGCAAAAAAAGAATAAACAGTTTTTATGAATCATAATAATATAAGGCGGACAACAAATGCTCGATGAATTAAACATCATATCCGATATAAACTCTCACGCCGTCGGCAATCCCCGCGCGTTTGCCGACGCCTGCGAAAAAAGATATAACTCCGCTATCGGCGGCTTGGCCGACATTATCCCGCATCACGGCGAAAATGTTGTCGTTATGCTTGCGGGCCCCAGCTCGTCGGGCAAGACGACGACTGCCGGCAAGCTTATGTCTCGGCTTTCTGAAAACGGCATTTCGGCTTATAAAATATCGCTCGACGACTTTTATCTTGAGGAAAAAAGCGCTCCCGTCTCAAGCGACGGCTCCCCCGATTTTGAGTCCGTTTTTGCTCTCGATCTTTCGCTCATCAGAAAGACTGTGGACGACATCTTGTCGTCGGGGCAAAGCGATTTGCCGCTGTTCGACTTTAAAACGCGCACCCGCGGTATAAATCCGCGGCGTCTTTCGTTAAATGACGGCGACGTCGTGATTTTTGAGGGGCTTCATGCTTTAAACCCCGTTATAACTGATATGTTCCCGCCAAAAAGGCTTTTTAAGCTTTATGTCACCGTTTCGACAAGGATTTATGACGATACAGGCAGCGTTGTTCTCAGCAGGCGCGACATCAGGCTGATAAGGCGCGCTGTGCGTGACAGCAAGCACCGCAACAGCTCTGTGGAAAACACTTTTGATATATGGTCAAGCGTGATAAACGGCGAAGTCAAATATCTTTTTCCGTTTGAGGACAGGGCTGATTTTAAGCTTAATTCATTTTTCCCTTATGAGCCGTGCGTCATAAGAGATGAGGCCGCCGACATCCTCGGCACACTTTCGCCGGACAGCGTCCATTTCAAAAAGTGTTTGTCGCTTGTCGAAAACCTTAAAAAGTTTGTCCCCCTCTCTCCGTCCTTCATGCCGGACGACTCGCTTTTGCGTGAGTTTTTCTGCTCCTGATTCTTCTTTTATGCTTCTGAACCTGCTGTTTGCCAAATATCGGCAAACATGATATAATTTCAACATTGTGGTGATTTCATGTACGGGAAGTGTCGCGTTGTCTGTTAACACAAAAAAGCAGTCCATGCTGAACGGGGCAATCATACTCGCCGTCGCAACCGTTTTCGTAAAACTGATAGGCGCTCTTTATAAAATACCGCTGACGGACCTCATCGGTGCCGTCGGCAGAGGTTACTTCAACTCCGCATACGAAATATACACTCCGATTTACGCGATTTCAATGGCGGGGCTGCCCGTCGCGGTGTCGCGTCTTGTGTCAGAAAGCGTCGCCCTCGGCAACTACAGCAACGCAAGGGCGATTTATAAAGTCGCGTCAAAAATATTTTTGATAACAGGCGTCGCGGGAACCGCGCTGATGTTTTTGATTGCTTATCCTTACACGCACTATATAGCCGACCCGCGCAATCTGCCCGCCGTCCTCGCCATCGCGCCGTCAATCTTTTTTTGCTGCGCGATGTCGTCATACAGAGGCTATTACGAGGGTCTGCGAAACATGACCCCCACGGCTGTTTCGCAGATTATAGAAGCGATAACAAAGCTTGCGCTCGGCTTAGGTGTTTCTTACGGCGTACTTCAATACGGGCTTTCACGATTTAATTCGGGCAAGACCGTTTTCGGCTCGTCAGCGGCCGACCTTTCCGAGGCTTACAGCCTGATTTACCCATATTCCGCCGCGGGCGCGATTCTCGGCGTCACGGCGGGCACTGTTTTCGGCCTTTTATATCTGATGTTCCGCCACAGATTCAAAGGCGACGGCTTCACGCGCACAGAGCTTGTCAATTCGCCCAAGGCTGACAGCAACAAGTTTCTGGCAAAAAGAATCATAGCTTTCGCAATCCCCATGGTTGCGAGCGCGCTTATACTTAACATAACAAATCTTATCGACACGGTGACGATTCAAAGGCGGCTGATGACGGCTATCGAGCTTGACCCGGAGCTTATCAAGTCAATGTACAACGCCTCTTTCACTGCCTCCGGGACGCTTGAAAAGGATTATGTCAAATACCTTTACGGCACATACGGATCTGTCCTTGACTTCAGAAACCTCATTCCGACAATCACGATGTCTCTCGGCGTCAGCGCGCTGCCCGCTTTGTCGGCGGCGTGGACTGTCAATGACAAAAAAAACATACGCGTCACAATCGAATCCGTCATAAGGGTGACGATGCTCATAGCGCTGCCCGCCGGGTTTGGAATGGCCGTGCTTGCCAAGCCGATTTTGTCGTTTGTTTATTCAAACAGCGCGGACATAATACCGATAGCCGTGCCGCTCATGACTGTTTACGGCATGGCCACATTTATAATGGCGGCCTCGTCGCCAGTTACAAGCATGCTTCAAGGCTTGGGGAGAGCGGACATTCCCGTCAAGACTCTTGTCGCCGGCGCAATCGTCAAAATAGTTTTGAACTATATTCTTGTCGGGACGCCGCGCTTCAACATAAACGGCGCACCCATCGGCTCCATCCTTTGCTATATTATAATTGTGGGTTTTAACATATATTTTCTTCTCCGCATCAGTAAAACCCGCATAAACTTTGCCTCTGTTTTCCTCAAACCGTTTATATGCGCCGCGTTAAGCGCCGCCTCCGCGTGGTCTTCATATTCCCTTTGCGAAAGGTTTCTTTCGTCAAAATTGTCGGGCATCCGCGTGTCGGGGATAGCGGCCAGGCTCCTTTCGCCGAACACCTTTTCGACTCTTTTAGCGATAGGGATTGCGGTGGTCGTGTACATCCTTTCCCTTCTCCTGCTAAGGGCTTTGTCAAAAGATGATGTGACAATGCTGCCCAAGGGAGAAAAAATTGCAAAAAAGCTTGAAAAATATGGACTTTTGAGTTAAAATATGTTTAACGACGTTTGAGAGGTTAATATGACTGACGATTTTTTGCCTAAAAGCTCTTACAATATAGACGATCTTGTTTCCATAATGAGCAGACTGCGCGCGCCGGGCGGCTGTCCGTGGGACGCGGAGCAAACGCACGAGAGCATAAAGAAAAACCTCATTGAGGAGACATACGAGGTCATCGAGGCCATCAACAAGGGTGACTCGGCGCTGCTCCTTGAGGAGCTTGGTGACCTTCTCCTGCAAGTCGTTTTTCATGCCCGTTTGGAGGAGGAGACCGGCAGATTCAGCTTTGATGACGTGTGCGACGGGATATGCAAAAAGCTCATTGAGCGCCATCCGCACGTTTTTGGAGATATAATCGTGGACAGTGTCGGCGACGTGCTTGCTAACTGGGACAGCATCAAACGCCGCTCAAAGGGTCAAAAAAAGGGCAGCGAAACAATGCTGTCTGTGCCGCGCGAGCTTCCCGCGCTTATGCGCGCGTCAAAGGTTCAGCAGAGGGCGGCGCGGCTGGGCTTTGACTGGCCCGATGTTTCCGGGGCGTCGGAAAAGCTTTCGGAGGAGCAGGGCGAGCTGCTTGACGCCGTCGCGTCCGGCGACAAGGATTTGTGCGCCGAGGAGCTTGGCGACTTGCTTTTCAGCGCAGTCAACGTGTCCCGCTTTGTCGGCTGCGACGCGGAGGAGGCGCTGACCGGCGCCACAGACAAATTCATCGCGCGGTTTCAAAAGCTTGAGCGGCTTGCGAAGGAGCGCGGGATAGACCTTGAAAAATCGTCCCTTGCCGAGATGGACAAGCTTTGGGACGAAATAAAGCATAAATGATATACTTTTTTGGTATTTCATCTATAAAACTTCAACTTAAAACGGAGGACTAAAAATGAACAAAGCAGAACTTATCAATGCGGTAGCCGCAAAAAACGATCTCGATAAGAAAAGCGCTGAAAAATCAGTCAATGCCGTTCTCGGAGCAATCACAGACGCGCTCTCAAACGGCGAAAGGGTCCAGCTTATCGGCTTCGGCACTTTTGAGGTGCGTGACAGAGCCGAGAAAAAGGCACGCAATCCCAGGACAGGAGAAATAATCACAGCCCCGGCGACAAGGGTACCCGCGTTTAAGGCGGGCAAGGCTCTTAAAGAAGCGGTAGCAAAATAGCATCTTATCCGCAGGGGCTCCCTTTCGGGAGCCCGTTTTTTTGCTTTGGCACAGACGGTCGGAGGGGGTGACAACATGAGGCTCGACAAATATTTAAAGGTTTCACGCATCATCAAAAGGCGCTCCGTAGCCAATGAGCTGTGCGACGCGAAGCATGTCACGGTAAACGGCAAAACAGCGCGCGCGTCTTACGATGTTAAGGTGGGAGACGTCATTGAAATTCAGACAGGCTCAAAAACCACCCGCGCCGAAGTTTTAAACGTTGCGGAGCACGCGACAAAAGAAAGCGCCGCGTTTATGTTCAGGCTCATTGATTAGCGGGCTGTCACTTTTGCCGCTGAAAGGACTTAAACAACTATGAAAGGAAGTGGTTTGTCTTGAAAAAAACTGTTTTTAACATCTGTGTAACGGCTCTTTTTGCCGCGATAATTGCAGTGGCGACATTTATACACATTCCTGCGCCGATGACAAACGGCGGCTATCTTCATCTTGGCGACACATTTGTATATCTTGCCGCCTGCTTCCTGCCGCTGCCCTATTCACTGTTCGCGGGCGCGATAGGCGGCGGACTTGCCGACGGTTTGAGCGGCGCCGTGATGTGGATTGCACCGACTGTCGTCATAAAGGCGCTGATGGCTATTTCATTTTCGTCAAAGAGCAAGCGTATCATAACAAAGAGAAATCTGCTCGCGCTCATACCGGGCGCGGCGCTGACTGTCGGCGGCTATTATCTCGCGGAGGTGCTTATTTATAATTGCGGCTGGGCTGTGCCGCTTGCTTCCGTTCCGTTTAATGTTATCCAGTCGGCGGGCGGCGCGGCGCTCTTTGTCGTTATAGGCCTTGCTCTGGACAAAATTGATATAAAAAAGCTCACGTCAAGCAACAGATATATTTAACGCGGCGCAAAATATAACATCCTTTTAGTTTATGAGGTGTTTTTGTGGATTTTAAGCAGCTTGCTGTTTATGCCTTGGTGGGCTTCCTCGCTCAGATGATAGACGGCTCTTTGGGCATGGCCTACGGCGTAAGCTCGACGACATTTCTGACAACTGTCGGCGTTCCCGTAAAAATTGCCGGCGCCAGCGTCCACACCGCCGAGGTGTTCACAACGCTTGTTTCAGGGCTTTCCCACTGGAGGGCAAAAAACATAGATTGGGACATATTCAAGCGCCTTATTGTCCCCGGCGTCATAGGCGGAGCCTTGGGGGCTTATGTCCTTGTCAGTGTTCCGGGAGAAGCTCTTTCGCCTTTTGTTAACGCCTATCTGCTCATTATGGGCATAATCGTAATTGTGAGAGCAGTTAAGGGCGTCTCCAAAAAGCTGATTGAGGGCAACAAGATTATTCCTGTCGGGCTTGTCGGAGGTTTTTTTGACGCCGTCGGAGGCGGAGGCTGGGGGCCAATCGTGACCTCGACAATGGTCGCGTCCGGTCACACCCCGAGATACACCATAGGCTCTGTCAATACAGCAGAGTTTTTTGTCACCATCGTCCAGACTCTCACATTCGCCGTGTTTTTAGGGGTCGGCGAATATCTTGACGTGATTGCCGGCTTGGCGCTCGGCGGCGTTATAGCCGCCCCGATGGCCGCCATACTTTGCAAAAAGCTGCCCGAAAAAAAGCTGATGCTCGCCGTCGGTGTGCTGATTGTCCTGTTAAACATCAGAAACATTGTCGCTGTTTTTATTCGCTGATTGATATGTGCGGCTCGCAGATCGGCGAACTCAATAAAATCCCGCGTATGCCGCAAGGAGTTGTGCAATGGATTTACAAAAAGAAGCTTTCAATAAAATAAGAGATGAGTCGAGGGCGGCGGCGCTTGAGCTTTTGCGCGCCGCGAATCCCCCTTCGTCTTGTGTCCTTGTCGTCGGCTGCTCCTCAAGCGAGATTCTCGGAGAGCGCATCGGTCAAGGCTCAAGCGAGGAAGCGGCGCGGGCTGTCTTTTCCGGCATATACCCTGTGCTTTCTGAAAAGGGAATCTTCCTTGCCGCGCAGTGCTGCGAGCATCTCAACCGCGCCATTGTCGTCGAAAAAAGCGCGGCGCGGGAGCGCGGGCTTGAGCCTGTCTGTGTCGTGCCGCGTGTCAAGGCCGGCGGCTCGTTTGCAACCATATCTTACGAGACATTTTCAAATCCTGTCGTCGTCGAGGCGATAAAGGCGGATCTCGGAATGGACATCGGCGACACCTTGATAGGGATGCACTTGAAATCCGTCGCTGTCCCCATAAGGCTTTCAATCAATTCTATCGGCGGCGCACACCTCACTTGCGCCATGACACGCCCCAAATATATAGGTGGCAGCCGCGCCGTTTATCTGCCCGAATAGTCAAAGCGCGCCGAACAAGCGGCGCTTTACCGCAAAATTTAATTTGTCAGCGGCACCTGACAGATAAAAAAAGAAACGTCGCGCGTTGCGATGTTTCTTTTTGTTTGTGCTTTTGTTTGTCGCGGCATAAGGCTTGCCAAAAGGTGATTTTTTAAAAAGCCTTTTGCTCCGCTCACCTTTGCGCCTGCCGACACGTAGTTGCCCAAAGAGGCAGGCTTTAAATGTAAAGTGGCAGACTTTAAATGCAAAAGAACCTTTATTTCCAAATCACCCAAATGAGAAGATAGCCTGTGCCGACAGCCGCCAATGTGAAGGGAACGCCGTATTTCATAAATGTGCCTGCCTTGACTTCGTAGCCCTCTTTCCGGAGGATGCCGATTCCGGCAATGTTCGCGCTTGCGCCTATCGGCGTCAGGTTTCCGCCAAGTGTCGCGCCGCAAAGCAGACCGTAATAAAGCAGCTTCGGCTCGACAATGCTTCCGGACGCTGAAAGGCTTGCCGCAATGACGGAAACGATTGGCAGCATTGTGGCGGTGTAAGGAATGTTGTCTATAAACGCGGAGAGTAAAACGGACATCCACAATATGATTGAATAAACAAGAAAAACAGATCCGCCGCTGTTTCCGCCGATTTTTGCGATAGCTTCGCCAATCATTTCGATTATCCCCGCCCTGGTAATGGCGCCGATAACAACAAACAGCCCCGCAAGCAGAGCGATGGTGTAATAGTCTATTTCCTTGAAAGCTGCTTTGACAACGTCGAGCTTTTTTGTTTTTGCGACTTCCCTTATAAGCCCTATGACGAAATAAGCGACGCAAATAACTCCGTTGGTGACGTCGGGCTTGCAGAACCGACCTTCGGCCGCGCAGGACTTGTATGGAATAAAGGACACGGCTATCAGCGTCAGCACTGTCGCGGCAAGAAGCAGAGTGGGAACCTTGTCCTCAACCTTTGTCCTGCCTGTTATTTTTATCTTTTTGTTTTCCTTTCGGAACATCCACAAAATGACTGCAACGCTGGCAAGCGCTCCCGCCTCCACGACAAAAAACATCCCGACGTGTCCGTTGTCAACAAAAAAATCTATAAAGTCAAGGTTTGCCGCCTTGCCGAGAAGAATGGACGTGGTGTCGCCGACAAGCGTCGCCGCACCCTGGAGATTTGACGAAACGGCTATGCAAATAATGCTCGGCACAGGCGAAATTTTGACCTTTTTGCAAAACGCAAGCGCTACGGGCGCCACCATCAAAACAGTCGCCACATTGTCAACAAACGCGGATATAATCCCCGCAAAAAGTGAAAGCGCGACGACGGCCCACTTTACGCTCGGCATTTTTGATATGAGTATGTCCGACATCAGCTGCGGCATTTTTGACTCGATAAAGAGGTAGACAGTCCCCATCGTCCCCGCTATCATCATGATGACATTCCAATCAATTTCCCTGACGGCGTCCATCAGAGTGTAGCTGAAACCGTCGAAAAGAGAAATGCTGCCAAGGACGACAAACAGGGCGGCGGAAGCAATCGCGACATATGGGCGTATCTTTTGGAACGACAGCATCAGTATGTATGTCGCCGCGAAAATAATGAGTGAAACAGCCGACAGCGTGTTCATTAAAAGACTCCTTAATTTTTAGTTTTCAGTTGACCTCGCTTTTTGTTTTGGAGTGTCCGCGCAAACATCTTTTGACGGCTCCGCGCAAAAATACAGGCTCCGCAAATGTGCGGACCCCGTGAACGAAATGTTGGCGCTTTCAGCATTGTTCGTCAAAAAGCGTCACGTTTAAACAACTTCAGAGGAATAATCCTGTTTTTTACAACACATTTATTATATCCAAACGCCCGTAAAAGTCAACCGATAAGCGGCAAAAACCGCTGTCCGAAGGCTTGCGCGGCTTTTGCGGCAAACCTTTCAAGCGTAAAAGCCGCGGGAATCAACGCTTAATATTTAAAATTCTATGCCGCAAAAAACACGTTGGCGCAAATTTATCCCCGCGGCATACACATACCTGCCCCGCGCCTGTCCCCGCGGCGTTTTTTTACTCTTGATTATTCGCTGTTGTTGCTATATAATATAATTGTTTTATTGCGCGCGCTTGGGCGCACATTTCGGCAAAGGAGATGTCAAACAGCAATGGGTCAAAAAAGCAGCGGCATTTTAACGGCTGTCAAAAAGGTTCGCGGCGGAGTGCGTGTGTCACACAACAAAAACACCGCAAACCTTGAAACTGTCCGCATACCCACCCCCTCAAAGGTAGTCATCCCGATGCGTATGCATATCGGCGCCCCTTGCGCGCCTGCCGTCAATGTCGGAGATATCGTTTCCGTCGGCCAGATAGTCGGCGACAGCACCGCTTTTGTCAGCGCTCCCATCCACGCCACCGTTTCCGGCAAGGTCACGGCAGTCGGTCAGGTCGAGCTTCCCGACGGCAACATTTCAAAGGCGGTCACAATCGAATCAGACGGCGAGATGAGGCTGTTCGACGGCATTGAGCCGCCGAAGGTTGAGACACGCGAAGACTTCTTAAAGGCCGTGAGGAATTCAGGTCTTGTCGGGCTTGGCGGCGCGGGCTTTCCCACTCATGTCAAGCTCGGCTTTCCGCAGGGTAAAATCGACACACTCGTCGTCAACGCCGCCGAATGCGAGCCTTACATAACAGTGGATTACCGTGAATGCATCGAAAACTCCTGGGATATACTTTCAAGCATCAAGGCGATAAAAGAGCTTTTAGACATTCCAAACGTCATAATAGCTATCGAAAACAACAAGCCCGACGCCATCGAAGTGCTTTCCTCCATCGCCTCCGCCGAGGAGGAGGGCGTTGACGAGATAAAGGTCATGACACTTAGCTCGCGTTACCCGCAGGGCGCCGAAAAGATTATGATACAATCCGCGACAGGGCGGCGTGTTCCGCCGGGCGGGCTGCCGTCCGACGTCGGATGTGTCGTGATGAACGTCTGCTCAGTCGCTTTTATCGCCCGCTATCTGAAAACAGGCAAGCCGCTTGTAAGCCGCTCGCTGACTGTTGACGGCTCTGCCGTTTCGGAGCCGAAAAACATCCGCGCGCCGATAGGCACAAACATCGGCGGAATCTTTGACTTCTGCGGAGGATTCAAGGAGGAGCCAAAAAAGATTATTACAGGAGGCCCGATGATGGGTCTTGCGGTCATAGGAACTGATTTGCCGATACTAAAGCAAAACAACGCGCTGCTCGCTTTCACTGAAAAGGACATGCTCAAGGGAGAGCGCGACTGCATCCGCTGCGGGCGCTGCGCCTTTGTCTGCCCCTTCAGCCTTCAGCCGACAGTCGTCGAGGCACTCATAAAAGCGGACGACATTGAAGCTTTAAAGGCGTCGGGCGCCTCAATATGCATGGAGTGCGGGAGCTGCTCTTATTCCTGCCCCGCCGGCAAGCCGCTTGTCCAAACAATGCGCCTTGCAAAATACATCTTAAAGGAAGCCGGTGATAAAAATGAGCGATGAACGTATCTTAACCGCGAGCGCGTCGCCGCATATAAAGTCGCCGGCGACGACTTCGCGCATTATGCTCGATGTGATAATAGCGCTTATTCCCGCGCTTGCCGCCGGAGTGATAATTTTCGGTCCGCGAGTGCTTGCCGTGACGGCCGTCACGATTGCCGCAAGCGTTGTTTCCGAACACCTTTCGCGCAAGGTGATGAAGCGGCACAACACATTGGGCGACTTCAGCGCCGTCGTCACGGGACTCATACTTGCTTTTAATCTGCCCTCGACGATTCCGCTGTGGATGGCGGCTTTCGGCTCTGTCATCGCGATAGTCGTCGCGAAGCAGATGTTTGGAGGCATCGGTCAAAACTTTGTAAATCCGGCGATTTTGGCGCGCATTGTCCTCATGGTTTCTTTTCCCGCGGCAATGCTTTCAAGCTGGGAAAACGCTTTCGCGTGGAGAGGCGGCGGCATAGACGCTGTTTCGTCGGCGACACCGCTTGCCGCGCTCGGCGGCACGGGCGGCGCGCCTTCTCTTTTTCAGATGTTTTTCGCCCGCTCCGGCTGCATAGGCGAGGCGTGCGCTTTTGCGCTGATACTCGGCGGTCTTTATCTCATGGCAAAGCGCGTGATACTGCCCGTCATACCTGTTTGTTTTATAGGCACCGTCGCGGTGTTCATGTTTATTTACGGCGCAGTGTCACAAAAGGACGCCCTTTCCTTCACGCTTTATCATCTGCTTGGCGGCGGCTTGCTGTTCGGCGCCTTTTTTATGGCGACGGATTACACAACTTCTCCGCTTAGCATCAAGGGCAAGATAATCTTTGCCGTGGGCTGCGGCCTTATCACATCGGTCATAAGAGTTTTCGGCAACATGACCGAGGGCGTTTCTTTTTCCATTATCCTCATGAACATACTTGTCCCCCACATCGACAACATGACCGCGCCGACTCCGTTCGGTGTCGTCAAGGAAAAAAGGCGGAAAAGAAAAAAGCAGTCCGCGGAGGACGCCTGCGAAAAGGAGGTTGCCTCGACATGAAAAGCTTTAAGGAAATAGCAGTGCCCGCGTTTGTGCTTTTTGCCATCTGCCTTGTCGCCACATTTCTCCTTGCGATGACAAACAGCGTCACCGCGCCGAGGATTGCGGCGCTTGCCGACGACGCGGAAAAAAGCTCGCGCACCGAAGTCCTGCCGGATGCCGTGTCTTTTTGCGGCGGCAAGTCTTTGCAATATGACGGCAACGATTATACATACTTTGTCGGCTGCGACAAAGACGGCGGCATCGTCGGTTTTACATTCACGACATCTGCCAAGGGCTACGGCGGCGATATTGTTATAATGACAGGCATCGACACCTTCGGCAAGGTCACGGGAATCACGGCGCTTGAGCTTAACGAAACGGCGGGGCTTGGCATGAAAGCACAAAGCGAAAGCTTCAGAAGCCGTTTTATCGGAAAAAGCGGCGTTATCGGCGTTTCGACTGCCGGCGGCGGCGCGGAAAACAGCGTCGACGCCATAACGGGCGCGACAATAACGACAAAGGCCGTTACAGACGCCGTCAACGATGCGCTTTTGCTGTTTGAGCAAGTAAAGGAGGCGGGCGCAAATGGCTGAGAAAAAATCGCTTTTTAATGAGTTTTCAAAGGGACTGATTGCCGAGAACCCTGTTCTTAGGCTTGTTTTGGGCACCTGCCCCACACTTGCGGTGTCCACATCCATGGTAAACGCAATCGGAATGGGGCTTTCGGCGTCGATAGTGCTTGTCTGCTCGAACATCGCGATTTCGATGCTGCGGCGCGTGATACCGTCAAAGGTCAGGATTCCGGCTTATATTGTTGTGATAGCGTCGTTTGTCACCATCGTTCAAATGCTTGTCAAGGCTTTTGTCCCGGCGCTTGATTCTGCGCTCGGAGTTTTTCTCCCGCTGATTGTCGTCAACTGTATAATCCTCGGCAGAGCGGAGGCTTTCGCCGGCAAGAATTCTGTCGCGGCCTCGGCGGCTGACGGTCTCGGAATGGGCGCCGGCTTCACGGCCGCCCTGCTCTGCATGGCGACTGTCAGGGAGTTTTTAGGCAACGGCACTCTTTTTTCAGGCGCCGACAGCCTTTTAAGCCTTTTTGGAATCACATCATTTACGGGAATCGAGATATTTTCACGTCTTCCCGAATTCCTAAAAATAGAGCCGATTTTAATATTTATTCTTGCGCCGGGCGGGTTTTTCATGTTTGGGATCCTGATGGCGCTTGCCAACAAAATTGCCGAGGGCAAGGGAAAGCCCGGAGCCGAGCTGCACGGCTGCGAATCGTGCCCGATGTCCGGCTCCTGCTCGCTCATAAAGGACGGCGAAGCTGACGGCATCGGCGCGCGCCGTTCGGGCGCGGCGGCAACGGCTGATATGACGGGAGGCGGCGCACAATGACAAAATATTACTTTTCGATATTGCTCACGGCTGTTCTGACAAACAACTTTGTTCTTTCAAAGTTTCTTGGAATCTGTCCGTTTCTCGGCGTTTCAAAAAAACTTAAAACCGCGACAGGCATGTCCCTTGCCGTAATCTTCGTTATGGCGATGTCAACGGCAGTCACATATCCCATCAACAAATATTTGCTTGAGCCGAAGGGGCTTGCTTATCTTCAGACAATCGTCTTTATACTTGTCATCGCCGCGCTTGTTCAGCTTGTCGAAACAGTCCTCAAAAAATATGTCCCGTCGCTTTACAGCGCCCTCGGGATTTATCTGCCGCTGATAACAACGAACTGCGCCGTTCTCGGCGTTGTGCTTTTAAATGTCCAAAGCGCAAGCTCCGAAGCGTCGTTTCGTTTTCTTGCGTCTATGTTTAACTCTGTCGGCGGCGGAGTCGGTTTTATGCTTGCGATGATTATGTTTGCGGGTGTCAGAAGCAGGATGGAGTCCTGCGATATACCCAAAAGCCTTCGGGGGCTGCCGATAACCCTCATCGCCGCCTCCATTGTGTCTGTTTCGTTCTTGGGCTTCGGCGGGATTGTCGAAAACATTTTCGGTTGACGGGGGGATGATAAAATGAGTTTAGTTTTACTTTCCGTTTCAGTCGTTTCCGCCATCGGTCTTATATCGGGCGTCGGCCTTGCCATAGCGTCAAAGATTATGGCTGTGCCGGTCGATGAGAAAGCGGAAAATATAAGAGAATTTCTGCCCGGGGCAAACTGCGGCGCGTGCGGCTTTTCCGGCTGCGACGCTTACGCGTCGGCGTTGTCCTGCGGTGAGACAAAAGACACGACGCTTTGCACGCCCGGTGGCAAGGAAACCGCCGTTAAGATAGCGGAGATTGCGGGGCTTGAGGTCGGCGACATGGAGCCGATGACCGCCGTCGTGCTTTGTCAGGGAAATCACCACAACGCCGCCGACAAGCTTATTTACAGCGGCGTCGAAAGCTGCCGCATGGCCGCTCAGGTTTTCGGCGGACCAAAAGCCTGCATATACGGCTGCATCGGCTTTGGCGACTGCGTAAAGGCCTGCCCGTTTGACGCCATAAGCATCTGCGACGGCGTCGCAAGAATCAACCCCGCCCTTTGCCGCGCGTGCCGTCTTTGTGTCAACAGCTGCCCAAAAGGGATCATAAAAATGCTGCCGCTTACAAAGCCCAAGGCGGCTGTGCTTTGCGCAAACAAAGAAAAGGGCGCGCTTGCAAGAAAACAGTGCAAGGCGGCCTGCATCGGCTGCATGAGGTGCGTCAAGGTATGCGATGTCGGCGCCGTTTCCGTCACGAATTTCTGCGCCGAAGTCGATTACGAAAAATGCACAGGCTGCGGAAAATGCGTCGAGGTCTGCCCCACAAAAAGCATAGGTCTGCTTGATATGAAGCGCTTCGCCGCTTATAGGGCGGAATAAATTAAGGCAAGCCGGCTGTCCAAAGCTTCGGACAGTCGGCTTTTCTTTTTGGTCAGACCTTAAAGCGCCCCGCGGCAGCATTATTTTATAATTGTAAGCTCGCCGATTAAGGGAAGTTTCTTTGCCTTTCCGCCCGCCGCGTTCACAATGCCGAGAACGGCCAGTGCTATGAACAAAAGGCTTGCAAGCGAAAATATCATCCTAAGCGCCAGGAGGTTTAAGATGTTGTTAATAACTCCGGTTATTATGCTGTAAATAACCCAAGCAATTAAAAGTACAAGTCCCTGATTTGAGTGGAATTTTGCATACGGTGAATCCTTTGCCGCTAAAATCGGAACAATAACAAGAATGCCGATATAAGAAAAAATAGCCATCGCCTTGTTTTTCTCGATATCCTCCGGCGTAAACGCGGATGTTACGTCCTCGGTGTTCGTTACCCTGTCAAAAGTTGATTGCTGCTCCGCCCCGCCTCCCGACGCCGCACCGCTCCCGGTCTGTGCCCCGCACGATGTGCAGAAGGCTGCGGTGTCGTCGACAAACGCGCCGCATTTTGTACAAAAAGCCATAACAGTCTCCTCCATAAAATTATTTTTGTTTTGTAAGTTTAGATGAGCGTTGGGAACATTTAAGTCTTTACGGCAAAGCTTTTTGCAATAAAACTTATACTCTGAAAAAAGATAGATATTCCCATATATAAATCATACCATTTTCAGCAACCAAAATGCAACAACAATTATTTATTTTATCGAACCGCATGTCCTTTCACAGCGGCTCTCCCTCACACGTGGCTCTCCCTCCGGGAGAGCTGTCGCGAAGCGACTGAGAGGGGAGTTTTTCCACAACTTCTCCCGCAAAGAACCTCTCCGACTCCGCTGAAGCGGAGCCACCTCTCCTAAGAGGAGAGGCAATTTAAACCGTGAGCCACCTCTCCTAAGAGGAGAGGCAGTATGACAAAAACACGGAGCGGCCAAGATACATTTCTTCGCCGCCCCGTGCTTTTACTTTTTTAAATACTCTTAAAACACCTTAAACATTTCAAAAAACATGCGCGTCAAATAACATACAAACTTCAGCATTTTAACAATCCACTGCCAAAAGGTGAGCTTGACTGTCACGGTGCAGGTGTCGCT
>JAAYIY010000021.1 GCA_012523185.1 Clostridiales bacterium | reverse complement strand
TGTGTATGTTACACTCATTTTGCAACAACCTTTCTTTTTGTGGATGATGTTTTGTCATGAAATCATTTTACCACAAATTATCGGTTGTTGCTTTTTTATTTGTAACATATGTATTTTAACAGGACAAAGGGCTTGCAGTTCAGTCTGCAAGCCCTTTAAGTGGTGGAGATAAGCGGGATCGAACCGCTGACCTCTTGAATGCCATTCAAGCGCTCTCCCAGCTGAGCTATACCCCCACATAACTGTGTACTATTAAATTTTCAATTGCTTTTGCGATACCTCAGCCGTTTTGCCAACTCAAATTTCAATTTGAGTTTAGTGCCTTTATCAACGTCGTGAGACCTTCTGAATGCCATTCAGACGCGCTCCCAGCTGCGCCACGCCCCCGTATTAAGTTTTGGATTGACTGCGGATTCAAAAAAGCGATGTGTTTTGTTATAGTCGGAACATAAAATCAAGGCAGATTGACAAAAAATCCCGACGGCAAGACATATGTTTCACACAGGCATTATTTTAAAAGCGGCTTCTGAAAAAACACGGGATTTTGACTTCGCTGAACATTCTGACGGCCGCACCGCTACTGTTGCGGCTTTCTTTTGCTTTGCTGTGCCGCCCTGCTGCCCCTATTATGTGGTGACGCTGTGATATGTCGATTTGTTGTTCAAAATCCGCATATTGACACGGGCAAAAACTAATTGAAGCCGCGGCTTTCGACGCCCAAACCTCTGAAGCGTATTATATAGTATCGCTGTTAAAATGTCAACAACTTTTCACTCATGTTTCTGCACATTGCAAATTGCAAGTTTAATTGCCCGAGAACTTCAAAAAGACCACGGTTAAATTTAAGCTGTCCTTTGGTTGGCGGATTTGTATCCGAGGCGTGTCAAAAGAAATCTCCCCGCCACTCCCCTGTGTTCTTTATTAACACTGCGCGGCAAGAGAGCTGCCCCGTGGCGCGTTGCTGCGTCTGTCAAGACATAGAACCGTCCCTTGTGTTGTATCTCGCCCCGTTTCCGTCCTTGACTATAAAATCATTGACATTAACAGCATTTTCTATCAAGAAGCGTTTTCCAGCCTTTTCCCTTAGCATTTCTTCTATCTTAATTGTTTTTTTAATAAACTCATTTTTTGAATTTTCATCATGAAATCCAATATGTTTAAATTCCTTTTCATTATCCATAAATAATAAATCATACTGTTTTTGTATTTCGATGCATATGGAACTTGTTTTTTCATCATTCATTTCGTTTGGAATATCGTTATCAATTAAATTTCTGTTTTCATCGTATATCCAAATAGGAAAACAGCAATATTCTAACATTAATTTAATCTTTTTCACTTTTACCCTCCTAATGATTGAACGTACTGTAAACTTAAATGAAAGTTGAAGACAGTTTCGGCCTTGTGGCGCAGTGTTTCCGCGACAAAACGCGTGTCTCACAAAAGGCGGGATGTTCTCATAAACAAAGCATATTTTTTCTGTGTTCAAAATGCAAAGACAGGCATTTATTTTGCCGTTGCGGCAAAGACATTGTTCGGTGTCAAAACCCTTTCTGTCGGGCTTAGCTGTCGTCAGACTGCCGCAAGGGCGCGGCAAGTCTCACCAGCCGCCAAAGAAACTTCATAAAGCCCGTCGCCGCACACGTCAAGCCGCTTGCCGCCGACAGTTACGACAGCTCCCCTCATGCGCTCCGGCAGCTCGACAAGGACAGTTTTTCCGACAGGCGAGCGCAGGGAAAACTCTGTTATTCTGCCGTGTGAAAATTTGGCGCAAACCTCCACCGCGCCCCTTGCCATCAGCCCGTCAAAGCTGCCGCTGAATTCCTCCGTCACCGCGGGCAAAAGAGATATAAAGCCCTCGTGGCTTTGCATCAGCATTTCACAAATTCCGGCCGCGCCGCCGAAGTTGCCGTCAATCTGGAACGGCGGGTGTGTGTCAAAGAGATTGTCATTTGTCGAGAGTGTGAAAAGCTTTATCAGGTTTTCATATGCCGCCTTGCCGTCGCGCAGTCTTGCGAACAAGTTTATAAGCCAGGCGCGGCTCCAGCCTGTGTGACCGCCGCCGTGCTGAAGTCTTCTGTCAAGCGAGACGCGTATCGCCTTATAAAGCTCCGGCGTTTTGCGCGTTACGGCGCAGTCGGGATGAAGCGCAAATGCATGAGAAACGTGACGGTGACCGGGTTCTTCCTCGTCATAGTCGTCAAGCCACTCCATCAACTGGCCATGTCTGCCGATTTTTAAAGGCGGCAGCTTGCAAAGCGCCTGACGCGCCGCCTCTGCTTTTGACGGATCAATGTTTAAAATCTTTTCGGTCTCGATATAAAACTTTAAAAGCCCGCCGATTATCATAATATCCATTGTCGGTGAAACGGCAAGGAAAACGGGCGTCTTGTTTTCACCGAAAAGATATTTGTTTTCCGGAGATATCGAGGGTCCCGAAAGCAGCATACCGCCGTCCTCATACATATATTCCATGAAAAAAACGGCGCACGCTTTTATATATTCATATGCCGTGTTTTGTAAAAAGTCTCGATTTTGCGTGTATAAATAATGCTCCCACATATGAAACGCAAGCCACGCGCCGCCGAGCGGCCAAAGCCCGTAAAGATAGTCCGCCGCCGCCGTAAAGCCGTATATGTCGCTTACGTGATGAGTCACAGTGCCGCTCACACCGTAATATTCCGCGGCTGTGCGCTCGCCTTGGCGGAGCAGGTATTTGTTCATATAATCAAAAAGCGGCAATGCGCACGAGGAAAGATTTGCAGGCTC
This sequence comes from Clostridiales bacterium, assembly GCA_012523185.1. Classification (GTDB taxonomy): domain Bacteria; phylum Bacillota; class Clostridia; order Oscillospirales; family Acutalibacteraceae; genus UBA1425. Next base: position 6,503 of record JAAYIY010000021.1, on the reverse strand, counting down.
CGCAAGCCAGTAGTTCATTTGCAGGTTTATGTTTGTGTGGTAGTCAGAACTCCACGGATTTGATATCTTTTCCGCCCAGACGCCCTGTAGGTTTGACGGGAGAGTGCCCTCGCGGCTTGACGAGATGAGAAGGTATTTGCCAAATTGAAAGTAAAGTGAAATAAGCCCAAAATCGGCCGCGCCGCCTTCGCGAAGCTTTTTCAGGCGCGCGGCTATCGGCTCGCCGCTCATTTTGCCGTCGTGCGAAAAGGTTATGTCTGAGCGTCTCATCAGCGCGGAAAAGTCGGCAATATGCTCCGCCTTAATTGCGTCGTATTCGTCCGCCGTCCTTGACACGAGCCTTTTGCAGGACGAAATAAAGTCGCCGCCGCGAAACGCCGTCGCCATGGAAATGTAAACGACAGTGCGGCGCGCGCCGACGACAAACAGCTTTCCGTCCTTTGCTGATACGGCGCCGTCGGAGCAAATCCTTGCGCACGCGCAAAAGCGGTGATTGCCTGACGCCGTCTCGCACACAGCCGAAAGCAGGTTGTCGGAGGATGAAACGGAAAGCGTGTTTTCACGCTCAAAACAAACTGAAAAGTCGGACGGCGCGCCTGACTCAAGCCTGTAAGCTATCACGTCCTGCTTGTGTGACGCGAAACATTCGATATCGTACTTTGCGCCGCCGCGGCTGTAAGATATGTTCGCCACGCCGCGCACAAGGTCAATGTCTCGGCTGTAATCTTGCGCGTCGTTTGTCTCGCCGTGGTTAAAGACAAGCTTTCCCGCGTATTCGTATGAGGCTATTCGCGGAAACTCCCCCAGATTTTCGACCGCCCATTTGTCGGCTTCGTCATTTTTGCCGTCGCGGAACAGCTTGCGGATATATTCTATCTTTTCCTTGAAATCGCTGTCCGGCGGTGAATGCTTTTTTTGTGACCAAACAGTTTCTTCGTTTAAAAATATTTCTTCCGTGCCTGTCCTTCCGAAAAGCATCGCGCCAATCCTGCCGTTGCCGACAGGCGTCGCGTTTTCCCAATTATCCGCCTGGTTTTCCATGTGAAGTATGTCTTTTTTCATCTCTGCTCCCCCTATATTTTTGAGTCTCGGATACGGCTTAATTTACAGCCTTATTTCGACATCGCCGCGCGGAAATGTGCAGCACGGGTGAATATAGCCGAATTGGAGATCGGCGGCGCGTCTGCCGTCGTTGTTTTCCGATATGAAAACGTCGCCGGAAATAATCTTTGAGCGGCAGAACCCGCAAGCACTGTTTTCCTGACCATACAGTCAACTCCTTAAAATGAGAGAGAAAAGGGGCAACCTGACTTCTTTTTTTATCAGACCGCCCCAAAGATGTTTTACTCGTAGCGATAGTACTTGTTGATAATCTCGTTGTCGAAGGTGTAAATGACGTCTGAGTTTGGTACTTCGTACTCTTCGGAGCTGTTAATGTATTCGGAGTATACGCTGTTACCAATGGCAACGGCCTTGTCGAAATCCTCGCGGGAAATATTGAAGTATTTGACGAACTTAACCAACCCCATTTCATGACGTTTATCAGGCGGCACTCCCCCTTTCCAATGCTGCGCTGCCCATTTGTTTAAATCATCACTGGAAACCAAATCGCAGATATAATCCGGAATTCTATAATATAGAATACGGTATGGTCGATAGACCCCGTAACCATAATAGTCATTATCCAACAATGGTATTGAACCCGGGATGTACTCCAAACCGGTCGGCAGGGGCTTTGTCGTTGTTTCCGTTGTTGCCACAACGGTTGTTGTTTTGGTATTGGACGGATAATTGCCCTTTGTCGTTGTTTCGTACTGGCCGATTGTGAGATCTGTTTGTGAGCTTTCTTCAGATGAACCTGAAGCATCTTCTCCTGCGTTTTCTCCGCACGACACCAGCAAAAATGTAAAGAGCAGCAGAACTGCAAGCGCTGTTTTTCTTACCATACGGCCAACTCCTTTTATCGCCGGTAGGCGGTGCTGTGCGAAGTGTATTCATTTGACGTATAGGCACGGTCAAAGCCGCTGTCGAATACATATTGCCCGTCGCTTAAAATAAAGAGAGGGTTAGGATTTGTCCAGCCGGAACGCGTATCGCCGCTGTGATAGCTTGTCAGCGGATTCACAGCCTTTGCCCGGTTGTCATCAAAGAATATTTCAAAATGCAGATGATAGCCTTCAGAGTCGCCCGTATTACCGCTTACCCCGAGCATCTGCCGCTTGCCGATGGGGACAGGCGGGTCGCTTGCGCTTACGGTAAACATCCGGCTGTCCAAGTGCATGTATTGGGAATAGAATCCGTCCCCATGATGCACTTTAACAAAATTTCCGAAATCAGAGTCGAATCCTGCCACAACCACCTGCCCCGCCCTCGATATATGTGTTCATCATTGACGCGTAATGAACAAAACCCAGCTCGCTCAAAGGCTCGCCGAGATATGACCAATATGCCGAAAGGATATCTTTGGCCTTTTGCGGCATATTCAGCGCGTCAAAAACTTCGTTAACCGTGTACCCCGCGACTCGCACAAAATCCATGTGTTCGTTAAGGACGGCGCTTATCGCCGCCTTGTCAAACTTTCCGCCAATCTCCCCCATAAAGGCGCTTGTTTTTACGACGTCGGAGCAAAGCTTGAAAAACTTTTCGACAGATGGACGGGAGCCCGGGACAAGCTCCTCCATTTTGTCTGTGAATTCGTTTATTCCGAACGGCATTGTCACGTCTATGTTTTCTTTGTCGTTCATCGTAATAACACGATATGCCGCGGGAATGCGGCACATTTCGACTTTGTCCGCCGCGCCTATTTGTTCAAGTATCTTTCGCACGGAACCTTCGCCGGGCGACCTTCCCCACCCGCAAAGCTCGTGCAATGACGCCTCAAACTCAAAACGCCCTCGTTTGAAGCTTGTGGCAAAACCTCCCGGAAGATTGTGCCGCTCCACAAGCAGCACCTTTTTCCCCTCTTTCGCAAGCCACGCGGCACTTGTCAGCCCTCCGTTTCCGGCGCCGACGACAATAGCGTCATATCTGTCCATAATCACTTCTCCCTTTAAAATTAAACAGGAAATTTGTGCAATTTAATTATATGACAACAGAAACAAAAAGGCAAGGGCAACACTGCACAATGATTATTTTCCTCCGTTCGACTTTTCATCTCCTTTCCTTTTTAATCCGCCTTTTATTCTTTGTTTTAAAATCGCTTTTAAAAGGCAATTTTCACAACCCTTTTGCGCCCATGAATTTTTGAATCATTTCCTCGGAAAAATTTGCGGAAAAGATTTGTTAGATTTTTTATGTTAAACAACTTGCATTTTTGAATATAATATATTATAATAATTGCTGAATCTTCTTTAATGATTGCAAAACAGGGTAAGGCTTCGTTTTGGTCATGTGGCGTGTGGGTCCTGTGCGGCGAGGCGCCGTGAACCATGTCAGGCGGGGAACCGAGCAGCATTAAGCGATCCGCTTTGCGCGCCACAGTCCGCCTACCGCCATATGACCAAGATTGAGAGTTGCTCTGTTTTTTTAAAACAGGGCTTTTTTCTGTTTTGAAAGGAGCCGTTTTTTTGTATCAGGCGCTTTACAGAAAGTGGAGGCCGCAAGTCTTTTCAGACGTGTCCGGCCAGCCGCACGTCACAGACACGCTCGCGCACGAGGTTGAGTCGGGCAGGCTTTCCCATGCTTATCTTTTTACGGGTTCCAGAGGAACGGGGAAAACCTCCTGCGCTAAGATCCTTGCGAAAGCTGTCAACTGCCTCTCCCCCGAGAAGGGCAGTCCGTGCTGTGAATGTGAGCTTTGCAAGGGTATTGACGGCGGCTCTGTTCTTGATGTGATTGAGATTGACGCCGCGAGCAACAACGGAGTTGACAACATTCGCGATTTGCGCGAGGAGGCGTCATTTACGCCGGTCAAGGCAAAATACAGGGTTTATATTGTCGACGAGGTTCACATGCTTTCAATCGGCGCTTTTAACGCGCTTTTGAAAATTCTTGAGGAACCTCCTCCATATGTTATTTTTATTCTTGCGACGACAGAGGCGCACAAGCTGCCCGCCACCATCCTTTCACGTTGTCAGCGTTTTGATTTTAAGCATATCCCGCCTGAGGATATTTCCGCAAGGCTCATGTTTGTCGCCGACAGCGAGAAAATACAGCTTGACAAGGACGCGGCCTTGCTTATCGCGAGGATCTCCGACGGCTCTCTTCGCGACGCGCTTTCACTCCTTGACAGATGCTCAGCGCGCGGCGTTAAGGTGACGGCGGACACCGTGAGCGACTGCGCCGGGATAGCGGGTCATGATTACCTTTTTAAAATGGCCGACTTTGTAAAAAAAGGCGACACCTCCGGCGCGCTTGCGCTTGTCGGCGGTCTTAACAGCGAATCATTCAGCATGGAGCGGCTTTGTTCAGAGCTTTTAAACCATTTCAGGAACTTAATGATTTCAAAGACGGTGCGCTCTGCCGAAGAGCTTATCATATGCTCGAATGACGAGCTTGCCGAGTTAAAGGAGCAGGCCTGCTCCTTTACGCTCGAATCCATATTTTACTCGCTTTCTGTGCTTGAGGACACGGCGTTTAACCTTAAGAGGGGCCTTGACAGGCGAATTGAGATGGAGATGGCTGTCATAAAGCTTTGCGACGCGTCGTTAAGGTGCGACACTTCCGCAATCTTAAAACGAGTTTCGGATCTTGAGTCGGCATTAAAAACCGGCGCCCTGTCCCCCTCTCCGCCGCTTTCCGCGCAGCCTTTGCCGAAATCCAAAGCTTCAAAAAAGTCGGCGCCTTCCGCCAAAGCGGCAAGCTCCGGTGTCCCTGATGCTCCTGTTGCCCCTGATGCTCCTGATAAATCCGACGACATTTTTTCCGATGACAAGCTTGCCGAGATTCCAAAACCGGCAAAAGCTTCTGTCTCTGCCCCGGTTTCAGTCGATGAAAATTCAGCGTCCTTTCCGCCGCCACTGTTTGAGTGCTGGCAGGAGGTCCTTTTAACTCTTAAAAGAACTTCCGCGCCGCTGGCAGGAATACTCCTAAATTCAGAAGCTTTTCAAGACGATGACATTGTTCTCATAAAGTCGCAAAACGCCGCTTTTGAGCAGTTTCTTGATATACAGTCCTATTACCTTGCGCTTGAAGATGCGATTTTTAAGACAACAGGGAAAAAACCGCGTATAATGCCTTATCGGGACGATAAGGATGAAAACCCGACGTCCGACCCGCTTTCAAGGCTTGTCAGCAAGTTTGACAGCATGGCGGGCGGCTGACAAGCATTCAGGTGTTGATATTTCTAATTGAAAACTGAAAGGATTAATGAAGATGAAAGCAAGAATTCCAAACGCCGCCGGCGGGAATATGATGAAAAAGATTCAGCAGATGCAGGAGGATATGGCAAGGATTCAAGGCGAGATAGAGGAGTCCGAATTTTCAGCGTCCTCCGGCGGCGGAGTTGTTGAGGCTGCTGTGAGCGGAAAGCATGAGGTTTTGTCCGTCGTTATCCAAAAGGAAGCGGTTGACCCCGACGATGTTGAAATGCTGCAAGATTTAGTTATCGCGGCTGTCAATGAAGCTATCCGCAAAGCCTCCGAAGCGATGGAAAAAGGGCTTGAGGAGGCAAAAGGCGGTCTGTCTTTGCCGGGGCTTTTCTGATATGGGAGAAAAAGTCGCGCCGCTTTCAAGGCTTATTTTTCAATTCGAGCGTATGCCCGGCATAGGACATAAAAGCGCGCAGCGCCTTGCATTTTATGTTCTTAATATGTCACGCGACGAAGTATCCGCTTTCACTTCGGCTGTCACGGAAGCACACGAAAAGATAAAAAGATGCTCTGTATGCTGTGATTTGACTGATTCCGAAACATGCGCCGTCTGCGGAGGCGTCTCAAGAGACAGGAGCGTCATATGCGTTGTTGAAGATCCGAGAGACGTAATGGCGATAGAGCGGACTCATGAATATAATGGTGTTTATCATGTGCTTCACGGAGTTATTTCTCCGCTGAACGGCATCGGACCCGAAGACTTGACAACAAAAGAGCTGATTTCCCGCCTTAGCGACAGCTCCGTCAAGGAAGTCATTATGGCGACAAATCCGACTGTTGAGGGCGAGGCGACGGCTGTTTTTCTTTCACGCTTAATAAAGCCTTTGGGTATTGAGGTTTCTCGGCTTGCATACGGGATTCCTGTCGGCGCCGACCTCGAATATGCAGACGAAGTAACTTTATCAAAGGCAATTGAGGGGCGAAAAAGCCTTTGATTTTACGGGTTTTTCTTTTAATTCTTTTCCACTGTTTCTTTAGTTTTCAACAGCCGGTTTTCAACAGTTTCAACACTTGCCCGCGGCGGGCTGTTGAAAACTTCCGATTCTCCTTTTTATTTCAACAAGGAAATTTTGCCTCTGTTCCTTTATTATGAACATTTTCTAAGGTTTTCCAAACTTTCCACAGCCCCTACTACGACTACTATTAATATATATATATATATATTTATTTATCTTATTTCACCGCGTTTCTTAT
>JAAYIY010000020.1 GCA_012523185.1 Clostridiales bacterium | reverse complement strand
TGGAAAGAATATAAGCTCACGGGGTTACATCCCATATATGCCGGCAAAGACTTCGGAGGAATATAAGACGAAATATATTACCATATTTTTTTAGGTTGATGTAACATATGTTTGACAACTGTAGAGCGGGAAAAAAGCGAAAAAGACTGTAAAATCTTGACGTATGGCAGACGATTTGGTATAATTAGCAGTCAGTAATCAAAATCGGCGCGCGAGGGCAGGCTGTGGCGCAAAGTTTCCGATTCACGCTGCCAAAGCGGGCGTTTTCCGCGCTTTTACACACTGTCTGAAAACGAACGATTGTTAAAAGTCGGGATAAAAACCTCAAAAACTTTTAAAAAGCTTTAAAATCCGAAAAAGAGATTGATTATTGATGAATAAAGGTGTATAATTATGCAAATATTCCTTTAAAAACCTATTAAATATCCAATCACGGCGGATTTACGGCGGATTTAATGCGGTTTTACGGCGGATTTTGAGTCAAAGTCGCCGAAGCGCAGGCGAAGTATTCACGAAAGGGCTGTGGCAAGAATGAACGATGTTTATCAAAACCCGCTATGCGAGCGTTACTCAAGCGACGAGATGAAAAGGATTTTTTCAAACGACACAAAGTTCAGCACATGGAGAAAGCTTTGGGTGGCGCTTGCCGAAAGCCAAAAAGAGCTTGGGATCGATATTTCTGAAAGCCAATTGTCAGAGATGAGAGCGCACCTTTATGACATAGATTATGAAAAGGCGGCGCGTTACGAGGAACGAATGCGCCACGATGTGATGGCGCACCTGCACACATTCGGCGATTGCTGCCCGTCCGCAAAGGGCATAATCCACCTCGGAGCCACCTCCTGTTATGTGTGCGACAACACAGATTTGATTGTGATGAGGGAAGGCTTGTTTGTCATAAGGCGGCTTTTGGTCAACTGCATAGCCGCGGCGGCCGACTTCGCCGAAAAGCATAAATCGCTTCCATGCCTTGCCTACACTCATTTTCAGGCGGCGCAGCCCACGACAATGGGAAAGAGAGCGGCTTTGTGGATACAGGATCTTTTATCAGACTTAGAGCAGCTCGAATTTTTGATTTCATCTGTTAAGCTGCTTGGCTGCAAAGGCACCACCGGCACGGGGGCAAGCTTTCTTGAGCTGTTTGAGGGTGATCACGAAAAAGTAAAGAAGCTTGAAAAGCTTATTGCAGAAAAGATGGGATTTGACGAATGCTACGCCGTTTCCGGTCAGACATATTCGCGCAAGGTGGATTACAACATTATGTCTGTTTTGTGCGGCATTGCTCAAAGCGCGTCAAAGTTTTCAAACGACATACGGCTTTTGTCACATCTTAAGGAATTTGACGAGCCTTTTGAAAGCGGGCAGATAGGTTCGTCGGCAATGGCATATAAAAGAAATCCGATGCGCAGTGAAAGGATAGCCTCTCTTTCAAGATATATCATTATTGACGTCCTTAATCCGGCAATGACGGCGGCGGCGCAGTGGTTTGAGCGCACGCTTGACGACTCGGCAAACAGAAGAATCTCAATACCCGAAGCTTTCCTTGCGGCTGACGCCGTGTTGTCGCTTTATATAAACATCATACGTAACGGCGTTGTTTATCCCAAGGTTGTCGAAAAACACCTTGGCGAGGAGCTGCCTTTTATGGCGACGGAAAATATACTGATGCACTGCGTCAAAAACAAAGGAAAAAGCAGGCAGGACCTTCACGAGGCGATAAGAGTTCATTCAGTCGAAACGGCGAAAAACATAAAGCACAACGGCGGCGAAAACGATCTTCTTGACAGGATTGCGGCTGACGCGCGTTTTGGGATTACGCGTGAGGAAATAGACGTCATAGCCGATGCGGGGCGCTTTACGGGCCGCGCAAAGGAGCAGACGGAGGAGTTCCTTTCAGACCGTGTTTTGCCGGTGCTGACGAAATACAAGGCTTTGACGGGCGCGGAAATTGTGATAAAAGTTTGATGTTTCTGCCGTCGGGCGGCAAGACTAAGCTCATAAGAAATCAGCTTTAAATAAAACAAAAAACGGAGGAAGTTTTTGATGAAAAAGACAGTACAGCTTTATGAAGGAAAGGCAAAAAAGGTCTACGCTACCGAGGACGAAAATCTTTGCATAGTCTCATACAAGGACGATGCGACAGCTTTTAACGGACTCAAAAAAGGCACGATAGAGGGCAAGGGAGCAGTCAACAACGTTGTCAGCAACCACCTGATGAGGATGCTTGAGCAAAACGGCATACCGACCCATCTTGTGGAGGAACTGAACGACCGCGAAACACTTGTGAAAAAAGTTTCGATTGTACCTCTTGAGGTCATAATCAGGAATATAGCGGCAGGCTCGCTTTCAAAAAGGCTTGGTCTGCCGGAGGGCGAAAAGCTTAAAAAAACCGTTCTCGAATATTGCTACAAGGACGACGATTTGGGAGACCCCCTTGTAAACGAATATCACATTGCCGCTCTCGGCATAGCTGACGACGAGGAGCTTGCCACTATCGCGGCATATTCGTTTAAGATAAACGATCTTCTAAGCGCGTACTTGAAGGACGCGGGAATAGAGCTTATAGACTATAAAATAGAGTTCGGCAGGACGGCTGACGGCACAATCATCCTTGCGGATGAAATTTCTCCGGACACCTGCCGTTTTTGGGACAGCAAGACAGGCAAAAAGCTTGACAAAGACCGTTTTCGCCGCGATCTCGGCGGTGTCGAGGACGCCTATGACGAAATCAGAAAAAGGCTTCTCGGAAAATGATTTTAGCGGCGTATCGACGATATTAGCAAATTAGCGGCGAGCTGTGATTTGGTTCGCCTTATGGTTATGAAAGGAAGCTGTGTGATGAAGTTTACAAAGATGCACGGTCTCGGAAACGACTACATTTACTTCAACTGCTTTGAGGAAAATGTGGCAAATCCGCAGGAGCTTTCGATAAGGCTGTCGCATCGGCATTTTGGCGTGGGCGGCGACGGAATTGTCTTGATTATGCCGTCCGAAACGTGCGATTTCAGGATGCGTATGTTTAACGCCGACGGAAGTGAAGGCAAGATGTGCGGCAACGCCTCAAGATGCATAGGAAAATATGTCTTTGAAAAAGGGTTGACCGATAAAACTGTGCTAACTCTTGAAACGCTTGGCGGCGTTAAGACGCTGACGCTCGAAACTGACGGAAAAAAGGTGAAATCCGTGTCGGTGGATATGGGCAAAGCCGAGTTTGATTCGGCAAAAATACCTGTCATTTTTGAAAAAGCGGAGGTAATTGACGAGCCTGTCAATGTCGCCGGAAGTGACTGGAGGATAAACTGCGTGTCGATGGGCAATCCGCATTGCGTTATATTCACAGACGGCATAGACAATCTTCCGCTTTCCGACATAGGCCCTCTGTTTGAAAACCATTCCATGTTTCCCGAAAGAATCAACACAGAGTTTGTTGAGATAAAAGATAAGACACATCTCAAAATGCGGGTGTGGGAGCGCGGGAGCGGCGAGACGATGGCATGCGGCACAGGCGCTTCCGCCGCGGTCAGCGCGGCCGTAAGAAACGGAATTTGCGACCACGATGTCTTTGTGACTGTATCCCTGCTTGGCGGGGAGCTGTCGGTGATGTACCGCTCGGATAAAACGGTCATAATGAAGGGTACCGCTGATTTTGTATTTGAAGGAGTGCTTTGCGATGACTTCAATCAATAAAAATTACCTTAACTTAAAACAAAACTATCTGTTTTATGAGATAGGGCAAAGGGTTAAAAATTTTTCCGAAAAAAACCCCGACAAAAAGATTATAAGGCTCGGCATAGGTGACGTGACGCTCCCGCTTGCGCCTGTCGTCGTAGAGGCGATGAAAAAGGCCGCCGGGGACATGGCTGACGCCGCCACCTTCAAGGGCTACGGCCCGGAGCAGGGCTATGAATTTCTCAAGGATGCCATAGTCGGATATTACGCGGGCTGCGGAGTTGCGCTTGAAGCGGATGAGATATTTGTTTCTGACGGTGCAAAGAGCGACATCGGAAACATTTTGGACATATTTGGTGAAGATAACAAGGTTCTGATTCCGGACCCCGTTTATCCCGTTTATATGGATACAAACATAATGGACGGCAGGGACATCACACTCATTGATTCAAACATGGAAAACGGATTTCTCCCGCTGCCCGGCAAAGACACACGCGCCGACTTAATATATCTTTGCTCTCCCAACAATCCGACAGGCGCGGTATACAGCGCGGAGCAGCTGAAGCAATGGGTAGATTTTGCGAACTCGTCAGGCGCCGTCATACTTTTTGACGCCGCATACGAGGCTTTCATCTCCGACAAAAGCCTGCCGCGCAGTATTTTTGAAATAGACGGCGCGCGCTCTTGCGCTGTTGAGTTTTGCTCGCTTTCAAAAACGGCAGGATTTACGGGCACAAGGTGCGGATACACGATAGTCCCCAAAGAGCTTGTCAGGGACGGCGCGGAGCTTAACAAGCTGTGGCTGCGCAGACAAACGACAAAGTTCAACGGCGTCTCATACATTGTCCAGCGGGGAGCGCAGGCTGTGTTTACAGACGAGGGCATCCGCCAAACACGTGAAAACATAGACTATTACAGAAAAAACGCCAAGGTTATCACGGACGCGCTTGACAGGCTCGGGATATGGTACTGCGGCGGTCTGAATTCGCCGTATATCTGGCTGCGCTGCCCGAACGGAATGAAGTCATGGGAGTTTTTTGACTTCCTTTTAAGAGAGGCAAATGTTGTGGGAACGCCGGGAGAGGGTTTCGGAAAGTGCGGAGAAGGCTTTTTTAGGCTCACCTCTTTTTCTGACCGCGCAAGCGCGGAAGAAGCCATGGCAAGGATAGAAGCAATCTTAAAAAACAACTGATTCTACGGCTTTTCTTAAAAGCTTGTTTTCGGAAAAGGTATAACGCAACAATCTGTTTTTTCGGAAATCAACGGGAATCGGCGGGAATCAATCAAGTCGGCGGAAGTCGGCTAAAGTCGGCGGGAATTAATTAAGTCGGCGGAAATTAGCGGAAACTAACCGATGCTAAAGGCAATCAACGGCGGCATGGTGTGTTTATAATAATGCACGGTCATAACCATATACGGCGGCTTTGTCAAGGAGGAGATTAAAACGAGCTTTGACGCAATGTTTGTAAAAGACGAGATAGTCAAGTGGGTCAGAGAGTGGTTTGACGCCAACGGATCGGGATGCAATGCGGTTATAGGGCTGTCCGGCGGAAAAGACAGCTCAATAGCGGCCGCTCTTTGCGTCGCGGCTCTCGGCAAAGACAGGGTTGTGGGCGTTCTCATGCCGAACGGCGACGAGGGCGCCGACGACGCCGATGCCGTCGAGCTTGCTGATTTTCTTCGCATACGCAGATATATCATCAATATCCGAAAAGCTAACGACGACATTCTTGAGCAGATGGCGACAAACGGGATAAATCCTCTGCGGCAGACGACTTTTAACCTTCCCGCGCGCCTGCGCATGGCGTCGCTTTACGCCGTTTCCCAATCCTTAAACGGGAGGGTTGTGAACACCTGCAATCTTTCTGAAAACTGGGTCGGATATTCCACAAGATACGGCGACGACGCAGGTGATTTCAGCCCGTTTTCAGACCTTACTGTTGGTGAAGTCAAGCAAATAGGCGGCGCGCTGGGTTTGCCGCGAAAGTTCACAGACAAGGTTCCGGCGGACGGGCTAAGCGGCAAGACTGACGAGGACAGCTTCGGATTCTCTTATGAGACGCTTGATAAATATATAAGAACGGGTGTGTGCGGCGACGCGGCGGCAAAGTCAAAAATCGACACGCTTCACCAAAAAAACAGGTTTAAGCTTGAGCCGATGAGCAAATTTAAGATGACGGAGGAAAACAAGTGAAAAAGGCATACCTTGTTTTAAGCAACGGAAAGGTTTTTGAGGGCGAGAGCTTCGGCGCCCGCCGCGACAGCGTCGGCGAGCTTGTTTTCACGACAGAAATGAACGGCTACATCGAAACTCTTTCCGATCCCTGCTATTACGGGCAAATAATTTTGCAGACATTTCCTCTCATCGGCAACTACGGCATCATTGAGGAGGATTTGGAGGGGGAGTGCGCCGCAGCGGGCTATGTGGTTCGCGAATGGTGTTCCGCGCCGTCAAACTTCCGCTCTTTGTACGATATTGACACATACCTTAAAGATAAAGGCGTCGTCGGCATAAGCGGCGTTGACACAAGGGAAATCACAAAAATAATCAGGGAGCAGGGAACCGTTAACGCAAAGATATGTCAAAAGATTCCCGACGATTTGGCAGAAATTCAGGACTTTAAAGTAACAAATGCCGTGAAAGCTGTTTCCCAAAACAACGGACGCATTTTTCCGTCGTTCGGTGACGAAAAGTTCAAAGTCGTGCTTGTTGATTATGGCGCAAAGCGCAGCATAGTGAGTGAGCTTCAAAAAAGAGGCTGCGCGGTTGCGGAGATGTCAAGCGCGGCTGCTGCTGAAGAAATATTGTCCTGCCGCCCCGACGGCATAGTTCTTTCTGACGGCCCTGGAGATCCCGCCGAAAACACAGGATGTGTGGACGAGCTTAAAAAGCTGTTCGGAAAAGCGCCCATATTCGGAATCGGGCTTGGCCATCAGCTTCTTGCCCTTGCAAACGGGTGGGACACAGTCAAGCTTAAATACGGGCACAGAGGCTCCAACCAGCCTGTGCGCGATCTTTTGGGCACAAGAACATATATCACGACACAAAATCATGGGTATACAGTCGTTCCCAAAAAGTCCGGACACATAGGGACGATAAGATATGTCAATGCAAACGACGGCACCTGCGAGGGTATAGACTATGACGGCCGCGGCGCGTTTTCTGTCCAGTTTCATCCCAAAACAGAGCTTAGTTTCGGACGGCTTGATTCGCCCATGCTGTTCGATAGGTTTATCAACGTGATGGGGGAGGGAATGTAATGCCTCTTTGCAAGGATATCAAAAAGGTGATGGTTATCGGGTCGGGTCCGATAGTGATAGGTCAGGCGGCGGAGTTTGACTATGCCGGGGCGCAGGCTTGCCGCGTTTTAAAAAAGGCGGGTATAAACGTCGTGCTCGTAAACTCAAACCCCGCAACAATAATGACTGACAAAGCGCTTGCCGATGAAATCTATCTGGAGCCGCTGACTGCGGAGACAGTTAAAAGAATAATAAAAAAAGAACGCCCCGACAGCCTGCTGGCAGGACTTGGCGGGCAGACGGGTCTGACGATTGCAATGCAGCTTTCAAAGGACGGATGCTTAAAGAAATACGGCGTCCGATTGCTTGGGACAGACGCCGAAGCAATAGATAAGGCCGAGGACAGAAAGCTTTTCAGAGACACCATGAATGAAATAGGGCAGCCGATAATCCCGTCCGGGACGGCAAATGATGTCGGTACGGCGCTTAATATAGCGGAGGAAATCGGCTACCCGATAATTATACGTCCGGCATTTACGCTCGGCGGCGCCGGAGGCGGAGTGGCATATTCGCCCGACGAGCTAAAGCAAATCACCGCGACAGGGCTTGAAATGTCGCCGATAACGCAGGTTCTTGTCGAAAAATATATTTTCGGATGGAAAGAAATCGAGTTTGAGGTCATGCGGGACTCACACGGCAATGTTATTGCCGTGTGCAGCATGGAAAACTTTGACCCTGTCGGCGTCCACACGGGCGACAGCATAGTGGTAGCACCCGCGCTGACACTTTCAAGCAAAGAATATCAAATGCTTCGCGCTGCGGCTTTAAGCATCGTTTCGGCGCTCGGGATTGTGGGCGGCTGCAACTGCCAGTTCGCGCTTAATCCCGACAGCTTTGAATATGCTGTAATAGAAGTGAATCCAAGGGTTTCAAGGTCGTCCGCGCTGGCGAGCAAAGCGACGGGATACCCGATAGCCAAGGTCACGACACAGCTTGCGCTCGGGTACACTCTGGACGAGATTAAAAACGACATAACGGGCGTGACATACGCCTGCTTTGAGCCGTCGCTTGACTATGTCGTCGTAAAGCTCCCCAAATGGCCTTTTGACAAGTTTGTCAATTCCGATAGGCGGCTCGGCACACAAATGAAGGCAACGGGAGAGGTCATGGCGATAGCGCCGACATTTGAAATGGCGCTGATGAAAGCTGTCAGGGGCGCCGAAATATCGACAGACACGCTTAATATGCAGCCAAAGACAAAAAAGCCCCTTGAGGAGCGGCTTGCGAGCATGGATGACTTACGCGTGTTCACTCTTTTTGAGGCTCTCAAAGGCGGAGCGGATGTTGAAAGGCTTTTTCAGATAAC
>JAAYIY010000019.1 GCA_012523185.1 Clostridiales bacterium | reverse complement strand
GACCCGGAAACGGCACAGCCGAACTTAAAGCCAACAGGCGAATAGTCCATTGTTATGGTGTGCTCGCCGGGAGTGACGCTTACAGCAAGGAGAGCGTCGGCAAGCTTGATATATTTATCGCGGCTGACGCGCTCACCGTCAATATATATTTTCCATCCGTCGTCATAGGGAACGGAGGTGTAAAGCACGCTGTTTTCAGGCGCCGTAAAAGTCCCGGAGATGTGGGTGTCGCCGAACTTGTCAATTTTTAAACCGCCCCTTTGAAGAATCTCATATCCGGCTTTGAAAGCGTCCATATCGATGCTGCACGCGTATATGTTGACGCTGCCTGAATTACTTTCGTCCTTCAAAGGCACGTTGACAACGACGTCGCCGCCCGCCTCGCATATGCCGAGGTCAAGTATATACGCTTCGTCAATATCTTGGCTTCTGTCAAGATTGGCATGTGACACGCTTATGGAATCAACGCTGCGCGACTTGACATAAAGATAGCAGTTTTGAGTCTCTGTCGGTGTAAAGGTGAATGTGACGCTGCCGTCATTGGCATCGTTTTCTTTGATAAATGAAAGTATTCCCGTGTCAAGCCCCGCGTAAAACTCCTGGATGTTGTCGTAATATACATCCACAAGCTCCATATCGTTAAAAACGCCGTCAAGACCGGTCGCCTTATAGAAAAAATCTGACTGAACGTCAAACGGGCTTTCGTCGTCCGACACCCAACCCTTGACAGCGGAGCCGGCGCAAAAAGCCACAGGAAGGCTGTAAATGTTTTCAAAAACATCAAAGTTGTCACTCGTTATGATTTTTGTGTACAATCGGTCGTTTTCAAGCTTTATGGTTTTTGAGTTGTTGACGACATACTTTAACCCCATAACAGCATTGTAAACGGGAGTTTGCGGGTTGTAGGTGAAGCTGTTTATATAGTTGCCGTAAATACCCATATGGCTTTGAAGATTTGAAAGCTTTTCGGAAGTCATTGAAGAAAAAACTGATATGCCGTTATAGAAATACCAGGCGGGATCCATCCTTGTCCGCAGATTAGTCAGCTCCATGCGATAAAGTCCGCCGTCATATTCGTCAAGCTCCGACTTTATTTTTGCAAATTCATTGTAGTCGCCTGTGTAGCTTTCTTTTGTCTGGTTCATGACGTAATGCTTTGTGTTCGCGATTGCCGATTCTGATATGACACAGCAGAGCAAAAGCAGGGCAAGAGATGTCGTCTGGTATTTTTTTGTCCTGAAAAGGCAGAGGACAAGCGTGTACAACACGGAAAAAGCAAGCGTCACAAGGACAGTGTTTGTGTCGACATTTTTTGAGCCGATTTTCTGCACGACAATCAGAAAAAACACGACACCGAGCCCGGAAAGGAAAATTTCCTTGCCGCTTAATTCATCGAGCCGCTCAAATGCTTTCAACGCAAGCACAATCAAGAAAAATGAGTATATATATGAAAATCTGTAAGGAAGATCGTTTGGAAAATGAAGTCCGTGCCATATATAGTTGATGTAATTAAGGTTAAAGCTGAAATAAAAAATGCCGAGAAACAGAACGGTTAAAGTCTTTTCCTTAAGCGAAATGGATTTTGTCAAAAGATAAAGAGGGACAAGAATAATCGTGAGAATCCCGCAATAGATGTTTGGCAGGACATTTTCCCCGCTGCTGCGTATGGTGGGGCTGAGTCCGGCGAAATGGTTTGCCAAAAAGTCAAAAATAGAGTAGTAAAACTTGGCGTCGCCGGGCCATGAGCCTGATGTGGCGGAGCAGGTGCGGAGAATAAACAATGTCGGCAGCAGGGCAAATAAAGCAAGCAAAACGGCAGTCAAGGAAACGGCGGCGAAAGTGAATCCGGAGCTTAAAAATCGGGAATTTTTCAGCCTTGCGACGATGCCTTTGCCGCTGTTTTCGCAAACAGGTGAATTAATTGAATAAACGGAAAAATATCTGTATAAAAAATAAAGGATTGAAAAAAGACAAACCATTGTCGCCATATAGTAGTTGCTTATCAAAATCAAAGAAAGCGTGACAAGATACAGCAGCCATTTTCTTTTGTCGATTATTCGTTCAATACCGAGAATTACGAGCGGGAAAAGCATCATTGCGTCAAGCCACATGACATTCCAATAATAAGCTATGAAAAAACCGCAAAACGAATAAAGCACGCTGAACGCCACGGAAACATGGTCGTGACGTCCAAGCGAATTTTTAATATAGTAACAAAAAGAAGCGGAGGAAAAAGCGCATTTAAGGAGAATCATGAGGGCGATTGCGTCAACTACGCCGACATGGTTAAAAAACAAAATGACAACGGCGAGCGGGCTTGAAAGGTAATTAAAAAAGTTGCCGAGAAAACTGCCGCCAAGTCCCGTACTCCAGGAATACAACAAGCTGCCGCCGCTTTTGAGGCGCTCGTAAAGCTCGGCAAAAAGCGGGCCGTACTGATGATAAAGATCCATGCGGAGGATGGTTTTGCCTCCGAACGGATTGACGGAAAAACAATAAAACACAAGCAGCATAATCACACCGGAACAAAAAAACGACAGCAGGACATATGCGTTGCTGCCCAAAATCGTTTTCAAAAAGCCCTTTTTTTCGAGCTTGCCGTTTTGCGGCGTTTCGCCAGATTTTATCATTTATTTAACATTCCTTCCAACACAAAAATCCAAAATGAATTATATCAAAAACATCATGCTCTTGCAAGCTTAAACAATCAAATTATCAGAATGTTCATAAATCGTGTTCTAACTTGGGACAAGATGAAATAGATTTATTGTGAACAGCCGTTTATGGCGGCGTCAGTTCTGAACACCTCTTGGAAAGGACTGTTAAAACATTGAGCTTGAAATTTGACGAGGCGACAGGATGCCTTACGGCGGCGCTGCGCCAAAGCCTTGATCTCCTTGATGAGAGCGCAAAGAAAAACACATGGGAAATACGCCTTAGAATCGGTTCACCCATAATGCTTTTCGGCTCCGGCGGACTGCTTTTTGTCAGCGGCAGCGGCCGTCTCGGCAAGCTTCCCCCGGGCGGAGGCAGGCTCATATCCCGCCATGATATGGAAGCGGTTTTTTCAAAGCTTTGCGATTACTCCATCCACAGTCACGAGGACGACATAAAAAACGGGTTTGTATCAGTGGAGGGCGGTCATCGTGCCGGCATATGCGGCGCGGCGGTTATAAATAACGGTCTGATAAAAGGAATACGCAGCATTTCCTCAATCAA
This sequence comes from Clostridiales bacterium, assembly GCA_012523185.1. GTDB lineage: Bacteria > Bacillota > Clostridia > Oscillospirales > Acutalibacteraceae > UBA1425. The sequence continues at coordinate 45,212 of JAAYIY010000019.1, read as the reverse complement.
CCTGCGCGTAGCGCGGGAAAATCCGGCGGCGGCGTCGGAGATATGCGGCGAGCTTTTTCCAAACGGGCTGCGAAGCGTTATCATAGCCGGTGCGCCGTCTACGGGCAAAACAACAATATTGCGCGATTTGGCAAGAAGATTGTCGAGCGGGTTTACAGGCCGCGCATATAAAGTCGCTTTAATAGACGAGCGCGGCGAGCTGGCGGCGTCAAGATATGGTCGTTCCTCGTTTGACGTCGGATTTTCCGACGTGTTCACAGGATACCCAAAGGGTGAGGCAATAATCTCCGCCCTGCGCTCCATGTCGCCGGAAATGATTATATGTGATGAAGTTTCACACACAATGGAAATTGACGCCATACGGCAAGGCTTTAATTCCGGTGTTTGTTTTGCCGTGAGCGTACACGCGTCGGATATAAAGGATATGTTAAAAAGACCGGCGGCAAAGGAGCTGCTTTTTTCGGGCGCGTTTGAAAACACTGTTATGCTTTCACCCCTCGGCGGGCCATGCCGGACAGAAAAAATATACAGAACGGATGAATTGCTCAATGAGATACGCGGCGGCGGTAATGATTTCTTTGACGTTTGCGATGTCGGGGCTGAGAATGACGCGGATAGCGGCGGAAAGAGTAAAACTGCTTGAAAAAACACACCTGCTCCTTGTCACAGTAAAAGGACGCCTGGAATATTACCGCGAGCCTGTCGACGAGCTGATTGACAGCTTGTGCAGGGCGGACGGGCTTGGCGGGCTTTTTTTCCTTGAGGAGTGCCGCAGGCTGGAATGTGATGGTATGCCGTTTTGCGACGCGTGGAAAAAGTCCGTTCTTGAAGGCGGGCTGTCGCCGCCGTTTAAAAAAAATGATTTGGAACAGCTTCTCTCCATAGGAGCGGCAATCGGTTCGGCCAATCTTGACAGTCAGCTTGTGAAGCTGACGCTTTACGAAGAAATACTTAACGAAACAATAATTCGGGCAAGAACGGAAGCTGATAAAAACGGTAAAGTTTATACAAGCCTCGGCGTCTCGGCGGGAATAATAGCGGGTCTGATGATTTTGTGAGGAATGATAAAGCATGGATATGACGTTTGTGTTCAAAATTGCCGCAATCGGCATTATTGTCGCGGTTATGAATCAGATGCTTTCAAAGTCGGGCAGGGAAGAATACGCTACCCTGACGACGATAGCCGGAATAATCGTTGTGGTTATGATGCTTATTCCGCAGGTGACAAAGCTATATTCCATGCTTCAATCGGCGTTTGGCTTATGAGCATTTTACAGCTTTCGCTTTGCGCGGTAATCATTGTGGTTTTGATGCTCACAATAAAAAAAGACCATGCCGTGCTTGCTGTTTTGATAGAGCTTTCCGGAGTGTCTTTCCTGATTTTTTATGTCGCGTCATACGCGTCCGACGTGGCTAAAACAGTCATGTCAATGCTTACGTCGGCGGGCATAAACGGGGAGTATCTGCGCCTGCTGGTAAAGGTTCTGTTTACCGCCGCCGCGGCTGAGACTGCCGCCGCTGTATGCAGGGACAACGGGGCGTCTGCTCTTGCCGTGAATGTCGAGCTGGCGGCAAAGCTCATCATGCTTGCGATGTGCGCGCCGATGCTTGTGAAGGTCGCGGAGTTTGCCGCGGGACTTATCGGAAAATAAAAGGGGAATAAAAATGAGGACTGTGAAAGTAATTCTCATATCGGCGCTGCTGTTGGCTTTCCTGCCGTCATTCGCCCACGCCCGCACCGACGGGGGTTACATGGACGAGCGGATCGAGGCAAGCGGAGCGCGTGAGCTTTTTGACAGCCTTGACGACAGAACAGAAAACCTCCTTGATGAGGTTGGGATAAAGGATATTGATTTCAGCAGCGTTTTTAACACGTCGCCGCGCAGGATTATTTCCTTAATAATAGAAATATTCAAGGGCGGGTTAGCCGCTCCGGTAAAGTCTTTGGCGGCGCTGTCCGGCATAATCATACTCATATCATGCGCCGAAGGCTTTATGAGCGGTATTGATAAATCGAAGGCGTCGCTGAACGCCGTCACAGGTGTTTTTTTAGTCTCCGCGGTGGCGGCGCCGATATCAAAAATTATAGCGGCGGCGTCATCGGCCGTCGCCCTTAGCGGCAAATTCATGCTTGCCTTGATTCCCGTTCTTGCCGCCGTAATAGCCTCGTCGGGCAACATACTTCTTGCGGCATGTTATAATTCGGCCGCCTTTGCGGCGGCGCAGGGAGTGGCGCAGCTTGCCGCCTCCGTCATTACGCCTTGCTGCGGGCTTATAGCAGGAATAGGCGTCGTCGACGCCGTTGTGCCGGAGCTTCATCTCACATCCGCCGCGGAATTCATCAAAAAGGCGGCGTCATGGGTTTTTGGATTTGCCGCCGCTTTGTTTACGGGGATTTTATCGTTTAAAGGGGTTCTTGCAAGCTCGGCAGACACATTGGCGGCTAAAGGCATTAAGCTTGCGATAGGAAGCGCAATCCCCGTCGTCGGCTCGCAGTTGAGCGAGGCATATTCGTCAGTAGTGGGGAGCCTTATGATTGTCAGAACGACAATAGGCACGTTTGCAGTCATTGCCGTCGCGCTTATAAATCTGCCGGTTGTCGCGGAGCTTGTGCTGTGGATTGCCGCATTGAGCGCCGCCGCGGTGATTGCGGATATACTTGAGGTCAGAACGGCGTCCGGCCTCCTGAAGACGACGGCGATGTCGCTTTCTCTGCTGAATGTCTGTGTAATATTTAACGCCGTGCTTGTGATAATGTCGACAGCGCTTATGTTGCTTATCAAGGCGGATTTGTAAGAGGTGGGATAATGGAAGGTGTCAAAGGGTGGCTTTTAGGCGTCTCCTTCGCCGCGTTAACAGGCGGAATTGCCTATGCTTTTTCACCTAAAGGAGCGACAGACAGAATAATTCGCGTCGCCGTATCTTTGTTTATTCTTGTCGCAGCCGTATCGCCGTTTATCGGCGAAGGCAACAGTCTTTCAGGCGGCTTTTCAGACGGATTCGCATTAAACTCAGACGAACTTAACGACGCCTTATATGAACAGATTTCAGACAACGTCGCGGCGGCGGCGGTTGTCAAGGCAAAGGAGGTTTTAAGCCAATACGGATTGACGGACTGCGGAATTGAGGTTGATGTAAAGCAAAAAGACGGCGTTGTTTACGCCGAAAGGATAACGGTTTATTCAAAAAACGGTTACGGCGGATGCGACAAAGCCATCAAATCAGAAATCGCCGGAACAACGGGAGCGGAGGTTGTAACGCTTGAATAAGATTTTAAGTTTTCTGCCGGAAAAACTGATGAAAGACAAAAAGCTTCTGATTATCATTGCCGTCGGCGCTGTCGCAATTATACTGCTTCTTCTTTCTGAAATAACGGGCGGCGGCGATAAAAAGGCTGATACGGATACTTGTACAGAAGTGAGCGAAACAGACATTAAAAGCTATTCGGAGGATATCGAAAAACGTCTGACGGAGCTTATATCATCAATTGACGGAGCGGGGAAAACATGCGTGATGGTCACTCTTGAATGCGGAACAGAGCAGGTATACGCGGAAAACCTTGACAGTGAAAACACTCTTTCAAAGACGAACGACAATGAGACAGACATAAAAAACAGCGTCGAGCGGGAATATATTATTATTGACGCGGGCAAAGGTGAAAACGGGCTTATTTTGAAGATTTTACAGCCGGAGGTAAGGGGGGTAGCCGTTGTTTGCGAGGGAGCGGGGGCGGCGCAAGTCAGAAAAGATGTGACAGAGGCGATATCGGCCGTTCTCGGCATAAGCTCCGCACGCATAAGCGTTTCAAAAATGGCGCACTAACAGCCCAAACAGCAAAAATAGCAAACATAGCGCAAACTATCCAAACAGCAAAAATAGCCGGTGGCTAATCAAATATTGAAAGGAAAATAAGACAATGAACATGATAATCAAAAAACGGCAGCTTGTGACAGCAACACTTGTTATTGCTCTCGGAGCGGCGGTTTTCGTCAACTGGTATTACACGAAACCGGAGGCGCAAAAAGCCGAAGCAGCCGCAAACACGGCAAAAAGCGTTCAGGATGTCAGGGAGGCAGACAACCTCGGCGACGCGCAGTATGTTATCGCAAGCGGCAATTCAGACGGCAAAGATCTTTTCGCGCAGTCGGAGTTAAACAGAAAAAAGGCGCACGACGAGGCGGCGGAGCTTTTTCAAAAAATCATAAAGGACGAAAGCTCGTCTGAAACGGCCGTTAAGGAGGCGTCGGAAAAGCTTGCAAAGCTTTCAGAACAGATAAAGCTTGAAGCGGATGTCGAAACACTGATATCAGCCAAGACGGGGAAGAGCTGTCTTGTCATAATTGATGATGAAAGCGCGCAGGTTATTGTGCCTCCCGGCATACTTAATGATACTGTCACAGTGCAAATTAAGGATATTATTTTAAATAAAACAGGGTTTTCATCTAAAAATATAACAATTGTTGAATTAAAAGGTTGAGAAATTAAAAGGATGTGTTATAATATACGGAAGAAGGAGGCTCGGTAATATGCAGGAATATATAAGAAGCAACGACGGTGTCGGCGGGCTTGTAATTTCCGACGAGGTTATCGCGGCGATAGCCGTCAACGCCGCAAAAGATGTAGACGGCGTCACCGGCTTCGCGACGCGCACTCCCGATTTCGTGCAATCTGTTTTCAATATCGGACGCGACAGCAACAAATCAGTACGCGTATTCAGCAACGATAACGACATAAAGATTCACATCAATATTATCATCTCGGACACGGCAAGGATTCCCGAAGTTGCCTCGGCAGTCCAGCACAGCGTCAAATGCGCCGTGCAAAACATGACGAGCCGTGTCGTCAACAAAGTCAATGTGACCGTTGCGGGTATGGGGTTCGGCGACGAAAAGACAGACAAGAAATAGATGTGAAGCCGGGCAGGAAACAGACATGAAGCTGGGCGGGAAGCAGATGTGTTTATTTTAATTGTGAAAGAGTAAGGGACGGTACATGACATGACAAGGAAAAAGGCAAGGGAGCAGGCGTTTCTTCTGTTCTTTGAAAAGTCCTTTCACCCCGAAACGGACATTGAAGATATCGCGGCGCTTGCTTTTGACAGCGGACTTGTCGAGAATGATGAATATGTTGAGATGGTTGCCGGTATCGCATCCAAAAAACTTTTTGAAATCGACGAGTTTATCGAGGAAAATCTAAGGGGCTGGCGCAAAACAAGAATATCCAAAGTTTCGCTGGCTGTAATGAGGCTCGCGTTGTGCGAAATGCTTTTCATCGAAGATGTTCCGATAGGCGTTTCCATAAACGAGGCTGTCGAAATGTGCAAGCTTTATTCGGGCGAGGAAGACGCCTCTTTTGTAAACGGGGTACTCGGCACGGTCGCAAAAAAGCTGGAAGAAAAAAAGGACGGCTGAAATGGGTCTGTATCTCGGGTTTGACACCAGCAATTACACGACATCGGCGGCGGTGTATGACAGCGCGTCCAAAAGTGTCGTCAGCAAAAAGCGGCTTCTGCCGGTAAAACGCGGCGAGCTTGGCATGCGCCAAAGCGACGCCGTGTTTCATCACACCGTTCAATTGCCCGAAGTTACAGAGGAGCTTTTTGACGATTTGGGCAAAGTCGGCGGCAATATCACGGCGGTCGGAGCCTCGTCCCGCCCAAGAGACGCGGAAGGCTCTTATATGCCGTGTTTCCTTGTCGGCGAAAGCGCCGCAAGGTGTGTTTCCGCGGCAGACGGCACAAAGCCGTGTTTATTTTCACACCAGTCGGGTCATATAGCGGCGTCGCTTTTTTCCGCAGGCAGGCTTGACCTGCTGCAAGAAAGATTTATTGCTTTTCATGTGTCCGGCGGCACGACAGAAGTCGTTCTTGCGGAGCCGGACGACGAAAATATCATAAAGTGCAGGGTTTTGCTGTCCTCGCTTGACCTCAAGGCGGGACAGGCTGTCGACAGGGTGGGAGCGATGCTCGGCTTGAGCTTCCCCGCCGGAAGCCTTTTGGATGAGCTTGCCCAAAAAAGCGACAGGAGCTTCAAGATAAATATAAGCCTAAAAGACGGCTGTTGCAGTCTTTCCGGACTTCAAAACAAGTGTGAAACAATGAAAAAACAGGGTGAAAGCAGCAGCGACATCAGCCGTTTCTGCATAATGTATATTTCCGCGGCGCTTGATAAAATGGCGGAATATTCTCTTGCGAATCACGGTGAAATGCCGCTTGTTTTTTCGGGCGGCGTTATGTCAAACAGTTTTATCAGAAAGCAATTCACGGAAAAGTATGGGGCGGTGTTCGGCTCTCCTGAGTTCTCATCCGACAATGCCGCCGGGATTTCGGTGCTTACAGCCTTAAAGGCGGAGAAAGGGCGCAAAGCATGAGCGCACACATTTTGACAGTCACGCAGCTTAACACATACGTTAAATCTGTTTTAGACAGCGACAAAAACCTATACAACGTTTTTGTTTGCGGTGAAATATCAAACTTTACAAACCATTATCGGACAGGCCATTTTTATATGACGCTAAAGGACGAAGGCGCGTCTGTGCGCGCTGTGATGTTTAAATCAAGCAACAGCCGCCTGCGCTTTATGCCTGAAAACGGCATGAAGGTTGTGACGCGCGGCAGGGCGTCTGTTTATGAGCGCGACGGGCAGTATCAGCTTTATATTGACGATATGCAGCCCGACGGGGCGGGCGCACTAAGCGCCGCGTTCGAGCAGCTCAAATCAAAGCTTGCGGCAGAGGGGCTTTTTGATGATTCGCGCAAAAAGCCGCTCCCAAAGCTTCCCATGCGCATAGGCGTCATAACGTCGCCGACGGGCGCCGCGGTGCGGGACATAATCACGGTGCTCGGCAGAAGATTTCCTATGTCGCGCGTGATTTTCCATCCCGTCCAAGTTCAGGGAGAATCAGCCGCGCCGCAGATATCGGCGGCTGTCGAGAGGTTCAACAGAGAAGGCCTTGCCGATGTCCTCATTGTCGGCAGGGGCGGAGGTTCGCTTGAGGAGCTTTGGGCGTTTAACGAGGAAATTGTCGCCCGCGCTGTCGCCGCCTCCGCAATCCCCGTCATATCGGCAGTCGGTCACGAAACCGATTTTACCATATGCGATTTTGTGGCGGATCTCCGCGCTCCGACACCGTCCGCCGCCGCCGAGCTTGCTGTGCCGGACGCTGTCGAGCAATACGCTTTCCTTAACGGATTGCTTTTCAGGTGCCGCCGCGCCATGGAAAATGATTTTTCCGCAAAGCGCGCGCACCTTAAAAGCCTTCAAATGTCACGCGGACTGACAAGCGCTTCGGCGCTCCTTGAGAGCCGCAGGCTTTTGCTTGATAAGCTGTCTTTTTCTTTGGAAAGCTCAATTACCGCAACAATATCAAGCGGCAAAGGCGGCATAAATTATCTTGCCGGCAAGCTTGATTCTCTAAGCCCGCTAAAGGTGCTGGGCAGGGGCTATGCCATCGCTTCAAAGGACGGGAGCATCATATCGGGCGTCAAGCCCATATCGAAGGGCGACGCGCTGTCAATCAGGCTGTCTGACGGCAGCCTTGACTGCACCGTTGACTCTGTTGAGTTTGTTGATTCTGTTAAATCTGCTGATTCTGTCGGTTCTGTTAAGGAGGAGATGTGATATGGCAAAGCCCTCATATGAAGATTCCATAAAACGCATCGAAAAAATAGTCGAGTCGCTTGAAGGCGGGGGCTTGTCGCTTGACGAGTCGCTTAAGCTGTTCGAGGAAGGGACAAGGCTTGTTACATTTTGCAGCAAACGTCTTGACGAGGCGGAGCAAAAGGTAACGGAGCTGACGGAAAAACAGGATGAAGAAATTTGAAGATTATGTTTTGCTTGTCAACAACGCTTTAAACAAGTCTGTTCCCGAAAACAAGAGCGTGGTGTGCGACGCGATGCGCTACAGCCTGTTAAGCGGCGGCAAAAGGATACGCTCCGTGCTTGCTCTTGAATTTTGCCGTGTGTGCGGGGGCGACATTTACGCCGCCCTGCCTTTTGCGTGCGCCGTCGAAATGGTGCATGCTTATTCCCTGATTCACGACGACCTGCCATGCATGGACGACGATGATTTGCGCAGGGGCAACCCCTCCTGTCACGTCAAGTTCGGCGAGGCTTTTGCTCTGCTTGCGGGGGATGCCTTGCTGACGTTGGCGTTTGAAACAATTATGAACGCTCCGCTTTCCGCTGAAATAAAAGTTGAGGCGTGCCGAATTCTTTCAAGCGCCGCCGGGTTTGAGGGGATGATAGGCGGTCAGGAGCTTGACCTTTTGAACGAAAACAAGGACGTTGACGCAAAGGAGCTGAAAAAGGCGGATTTGCTCAAGACGGGCGCGCTTATCAAAGCTTCGTGCCTTTTGGGGTGCGCCGCGGCGGGCGCGTCAAATCAAATGCGCGGCGCGGCTTCCGTATACGCCGAAAGCATTGGTCTTGCCTTCCAGATAGTCGACGATATTCTTGACGCAACGGGCGACACCGAATCTCTCGGAAAGCCCGCGGGAAGCGACAAAGCCAAAGGCAAGGCGACATATATTACACTTTTGGGGCAAAAGCAGTCAAAAGAGCTTTCAGAGGAGCTAACTCAAACAGCGCTTTCGTCACTTAAGATTTTTGGCGGCGAAGGGTATTTTTTGCGTGAGCTGGCACTTAATCTTTTATCAAGGACTAATTGATTATTGTGAATAAAGAGGTCGTTTAATGTACGAAACAAAGTATCTCAACAAAATTGAATCTCCGGCATTTGTTAAAAACCTTAATGAAAATGAAATCAAGGAGCTTTGCGGCGAAATTCGAGACACGCTTATTGACACCGTTTCTTTAAACGGCGGGCATCTTGCGTCAAACCTCGGTGTCGTCGAGCTGACGGTTGCGCTGCACAAAATGTTTGACTCGCCGACCGACAAGATTATTTGGGACGTAGGTCATCAGATATACACGCACAAGCTTCTGACAGGCAGGTTTCTCGAATTTTCAACGCTTCGCAAGGAGGGCGGAATCTCCGGTTATTCAAGGCCGTCCGAAAGCGACCACGATGTTTTTTACAGCGGTCATTCGGGGACGTCCGTCTCGTCCGCTCTCGGTGTCGCCGCCGCAAACGCCATCAGCGGGAGCGGAGGGTATGCTGTCAGCGTCATAGGCGACGGCTCGTTTACGGGCGGCATGGTTTACGAGGCGATGAATAATGCCGGGCGCGCCGGCAGCAAGCTTATAGTGATTCTTAACGAGAACGAGATGTCGATTTCCGGCAACGTCGGCTCGCTTGCGCGTTATCTTGCCGTGATACGCTCAAAACCCGAATACTACAAAATGAAAGAGGAGACACAAAAGGCTCTCAACCGAATTCCTGTCATAGGCAAAAAGACTGCCGATCACCTTTTTAAAATAAAAAAGCTGGCAAAAGAAACATTGTACGGGAGCAATCTTTTTGAGGATCTCGGTTTCAGGTATATGGGTCCTGTGGACGGTCACGATGTTAAGCTCCTCTGCGAAGCCCTGGACACTGCTAAAATGATTAATATACCGGTTCTGCTTCATGTTTACACCACAAAGGGCAAAGGGTACGACCCCGCCGAACGAGAGCCGGGGAAGTTTCATGGTGTGCCGCGCTTTGATATTCAAACGGGCGAGCAAGTCAGCGACGGCGTGAGTTTTTCGTCAACCTTCGGCGAATATATGTGCGAAACTGCAAGAAAGGACAAAACCCTGTGCGCCATAACGGCGGCAATGTCAATAGGAACAGGGCTTCAGCGCTTTGAAAGCGAATTCGGCAGCCGCTTTTTCGACGTCGGCATAGCCGAGGAGCACGCCGTGACATTTGCGTCGGGACTTTCAAAGCAGGGCTTTAAGCCTGTCGTGGCAATTTATTCAACCTTTTTACAGCGCGCTTATGACCAGATACTTCACGACGGCGCGCTGCAAAAGCTTAAGATAGTCCTCGCGATTGACAGGGCGGGGTTTGTGGGTGAGGACGGCGAAACTCATCAGGGCATATTCGACGCCGCTTTTTTAAACAGTATTCCCGGCGTGACGATTTATTCTCCGTCAAGCTATATGGAATTGAGATCAGCACTGACAAACGCCGTCTTTCACGACAACGGACTTGCGGCAGTGAGATATCCGCGCGGAGAGGAATATGCCTTCCCTAACGACTTTAATTTTTCATACGGCGACTTTGATGTCTACGGCGACAGCGAAGCGCCCGCCGCCATTATTACATACGGCAGGATATCGGCTTTTGCCGCGCGCGCTGTAAACAGGCTTAAAAACCGCGGCATAAACGCGAAGCTTGTCAAGCTGAACAAAATTAAGCCGATTCCCGAAAAGGCAGTGAGCGCCGTGCTTGGCTGTGAAGCCGTGTTTTTCTTTGAGGAGGGCGTGAAAAGCGCCGGAATCGGCGAAAAAACAGCTTTGATGCTGCTCGAAAGGGGTTTCAGCGGCAGATACGAGCTGACGGCTGTGGACGACTGCTTTGTGCCGCAGGCATCGGTATCCTCGCAGCTTAGAAAGTTTCGGCTTGACGCCGGAGGCATGGAGGCTGTTGTTTGCAGAGCCTTTCAGGAAAATTTGAGGAATAGACATGAGCGAAAAAACAAGGCTTGATTCGGAACTGTCAAAAAGGGAACAAAATATATCGCGTGAAAAGGCTCGCGCGCTGATAATGGCGGGCAATGTTTATGTGAACGGCAAAAAAGCAATAAAAGCTGGACTTTTTGTAAATAACAATGATATAATTGAGGTTAGGAACAATCAAAACCCATATGTCAGCAGGGGAGGGCTAAAGCTTGAAAAGTCCGTTGTCGATTTCAAGCTTGACCTTAATGGCAAGGTTTGTATAGACGTCGGCGCATCCACCGGCGGATTCACAGATTGTATGCTTCAAAACGGAGCCGAAAAGGTTTATGCCGTCGATGTCGGATACGGTCAGCTTGCGTGGAAGCTTCGCAATGACAAACGTGTCGTCTCGCTTGAGAGGACAAACTTTCGCTACGCGACAGACAGCCAGATACCGGAAAAGGCCGATTTTGCGAGCGTTGATGTTTCTTTTATTTCACTCAAGATTATTCTTCCGGTGCTGCGTGGCTTTTTAAAAGAAAACGGTGAGGCGGTTTGTCTCATAAAGCCGCAGTTTGAGGCGGGGAGGGAAAATGTCGGCAAAAAGGGCGTCGTCCGCGACAAGGAGGTCCATGCCGACGTTATCATCAAGGTTTCAGCGTTTGCCCGCCAAAACGGTTTTTGTGTAAAGGGGCTTTCTTTTTCACCAATCAAAGGACCCGAGGGCAATATCGAATACCTTATGCACATTGCCAAGGCGGAGCCTCAACAGGCGGCTTGTCCCGGCGAGAGCTTTTCGGAAAACGATATAATTGAGCTTGTCAGGCAATCGCACGACAAGCTGACAGGCGGTTGATGCGCTATGAAAATAACAGTTATTCCAAATTTGACAAAAGAAAACGCGCGGCAGGTCACGCTCGAAATTTGCTGTGAGCTTAAGTCGCTCGGCGCGGAATGCCTTTTGCCCGACAGCTGCAAAGAGGAGTTCAATTCGACAAAGGCTTTGTTCCTGCCGGAGGAGGAAGCGCTTGACTTGTGCGACATGGTTATTGCTGTAGGCGGTGACGGCAGCATCCTTTATGCCGCAAAAAAAGCCATGAACCACGGTAAGGCTGTGCTGGGCATAAACGCCGGACGTCTGGCTTTTATGGCGGGGCTTGAGCGGCATGAGCTTAAAATGCTCAAAAACCTTTTCACGGGTGAATACACCGTCGAAAAACGTATGCTGCTTGCCGCCGAAATAAGGAGAGACGGCAAACCGATTTTTTCAGACCTTTGCATCAACGACGCCGTTGTAATGCGGTCGGCGTCCGTGAATATAATCGGTTTTTCAGTTTTTTCCGGTCAAAACCTTATGAACGACTATTTAGGCGACGGCATCATTTTCGCGACGCCGACAGGCTCCACCGCCTATTCTCTTTCAGCCGGAGGGCCTGTTGTGGATCCGCAAATCGAGAGTATTGTCTTGACCCCCATCTGCGCCCATTCTCTTTTTTCGCGCTCAATAATTGTCGGCAGCGACGAGGAGCTTACTGTCATAAAAACATCCGGCGGCGACATGTCCCTGATTTGCGACGGCATAGAAACAAAAATTCCCGAAGACTGCTGCGCATACATAAAAAAGGCAAGCGAAACGGCTGAATTTATCAGCATCAAAAACGAAACCTTTATAGACGTTCTTAAAACGAAGCTTGAGAAAAGCGGGGGTAGCTCATGAAAAAAAGGCGGCTTGAAATGATACTTGAGCTTATCGGTGACAATGCGATAGGCACTCAGGACGATCTCCTGGAAAAGCTTCGCGAAAGGGGCTTTGTCGTCACTCAGGCGACTATTTCGCGCGACATAAAGGAGCTGCGCGTCGTTAAAACAATGGACTCATCGGGTCAATACCGATATGTTGTGAGCGGCAAGACAGAGTCCGACAGGCTAAGCGAAAAGTTTCGCTCAATTTTCGAGCATTCTGTAAAAGACGTCGACTATGCCGGCAACACGCTTGTCATCCGCTGCTATTCGGGCATGGCGCAGGCAGCCTGTGCGGCTTTTGACACAATGCGCTGGGAGGGGCTTGTCGGCACGCTTGCGGGCGACGACACTGTTTTTGCGCTGTGCCGCACCGAGGAGACGGCGGCGCAGATAAAAAAGGCGATAGACGAAATTTCCGACGTGGCCGGTAACTGAAACAGCGGCCGGCAACTGAAACAATATTGGGTGGGATAACGGTTTATGCTTCAAAGCCTTAAAATTGAAAACATAGCCGTGATAGAAAATGCCGAGCTTGAGCTTTCGCGCGGCTTTAATGTCTTGACAGGCGAAACGGGCGCCGGCAAATCAATTATTATCGACTCTATCAACGCTGTGCTGGGCGAAAGAACGTCAAGGGACATCATCAGATCCGGCGCGGCGGAGGCTTATGTCACCGCGTTTTTTTCGCAGTGCGGCGACAGCGCGCTTGAAACATTAAGTGAAATAGGAGTGAGCGGCGACGGCGGGGACATTGTTCTCATGCGGCGCATATCTCAGGACGGCAAAAACTTTTGCAAGATTAACGGCACGCCCGTCACCGCGGCAATGTTAAGAAATCTCGGCGGAAAGCTTATAAACATACACGGTCAGAATGACAGCCAAGATTTGCTCATGCCCGAAAGACACTTTTTATACATCGATATTCTTGCGGGCAACGCCCCGCTTCTTAACGAATACCGCGAGCAATACAAAAAGCTTTGTTCGCTGAAAAACGAGCTTGAAAAAATGCGGTTTGACGAGTCAGACAAGGCGCGCAGGATTGATATGCTTGAATATCAAATCAACGAGCTTGCGATGTCTGAAATATGTCCCGGAGAGCGCGAGGAGCTGTCGGCAAAAAGAGAGCTTTTCCGAAACGCCGAAAAGGTCATTTCAGCTCTAAACTTGGCATATGAGCAGCTTTTGGGCGGCGACGAGACTGAGGGCGCATCGTCAAAGGTTATGACGGCCGCCGACTGCCTTGATGACGCGTCCGAATATTTGAGCGGATTAAGAGAAGCCGCCGAGGCACTGCGCAGCATAACTTACGATATAAATGAGTACGCGTCGCAGGCAAAAAACGCGCTTTCGGAGATTGACATAAACCCCTGTGAAATGGATGAAATCGACGAGCGTCTTGACCTACTTTCAAGGCTTTCAAGAAAATACGGCGCCACCGAAGATGATATGATAGCCTTCCTTGAGGCTGCCAAAAAGGAAAGGGAAGATATTGAGTTTTCAGATATCCGCATATCAGGGCTTGAAAAACAAATCAAAAACACCGAATCCGCTGCGATAAAGCTGGCGGACAAGCTGACGGACAGACGCAAGGCGGCGGCGGCAAGGTTTGAGGAGGATGTCAGAAAAGAGCTTGATTTTCTTGATATGCCGGGCGTTAAGTTTGTCGTAAAAATAGGCTGTTCGGCGCTTTCGTCAAACGGAGCCGACAAGATAGAATTTATGATATCCGCCAATCCCGGCGAGGAGCCGAAGCCCATAGCAAAAATCGCTTCGGGCGGCGAGCTTTCAAGGATAATGCTTGCCGTCAAGTGTGTTCTTGCTGACAAAGATGTTTTGCAGACAATGATTTTTGACGAAATCGACGCCGGAGTAAGCGGGAGAGCGGCGCAGAAGGTGGCGATGAAGCTGCGCGAGGTTTCAAGGGGAAGGCAGGTTATATGCGTCACACATCTTGCCCAAATAGCCGCCCACGCAGACGAGCAGCTTCTTGTTTCAAAATCGACGCGCGGCGGTAAAACATTCACCGATGTCACGCGCCTTGATTTCGAGGGGCGCAAGCGTGAGATAGCAAGAATAACCGGCGGTCTTAAAGTTACGGAGCTTCAATTAAAAAATGCTGAAGAAATGCTGAAATCAGCTAAAAATAAAGGAGATTACAAATGAAATTAGGATGCTGTATTGGAACAAACATCGACAAGGCGGCCGCTTTAAAAAAACACGGTTACGATTATGCGGAGCTGAGCGTCAACGAATACGCCAATCTTGAAGAAAGCAAATTTGCCGAGATTTTAAGCGGCATGAAAGAGACGGGCATCTCTTGCGAGGCGGCTTGCTGCTTTGTGCCGTCCGAAATCAAAATCACCGAGCCGTCGACCGACGAGGCAGTCATAAAGGACTATGTGGCGCGCGCTGTTTACAGGTCAAGCCTTTTCGGGATTAAAACCATAGTGTTCGGCAGCGGCGGCGCAAGAAAAATCCCCGATGGAATGCCGCTTTCGGAGGGCTTAGGGCGGATTGTTTCGTTCCTGTCCGACATTGCCGCGCCCGAGGCGGACAAATACGGCATAATGATAGCCATAGAGCCGCTGCGCTTCGGCGCGTGCAACGCTATTAACACAGTCGCTCAAGGCGTAAAGGCAGCCGAGGAGACACGCCGCGCCAATGTAATGGGGCTTGCCGATGTTTATCACATGTTTTATAACAACGACGACTTAAAAAACATAACAAAAAACAAGGGCAAGATAGCTCACGCTCACACATCATATCCGCGCGAAGTAAACAACAAGAGGGTTTGCCCTCTAAAGATTTATGACGATTTTGACCAATATGATTTTATCTCCCCTCTCCACGCCGCCGGATGTCCGCGGCTTTCAGTCGAGGCCGGTTTTGGCGCCGACTATAAGGCGGAGATTGCCGAGTCTTTAGAAGTGCTTAAGGACGCGCTCAAAAGAGTTCTTGCCGACGGCAAAGATTAATTTGAGGGCGCGGATAAAAAGCTCCTGCCTTCGGTAAAAATAACTTGAGTGAAGTCGGCGAGCCGGTCTTTTTCTGCCGTATGTTTTTAACTGACGCGGGCAGGCAAAGCAATTGTAACGGGCAAAGCAATCGTAAATTGAAAGGAAATTTAAACGATGAACGTTTTTGAGGAATTGCAGGCAAGAGGTCTTGTCGCGCAGATGACAGACCCCGAAAGAATTGAGGAGATGCTGACAAAAGAAAAGATAAAGTTTTATATAGGATTCGACCCCACGGCCGACAGCCTCCACGTCGGGCATTTTGTTCAGGTCATGGTCATGGCGCATATGCAAAGAGCGGGGCACACTCCCATTGCCCTGTTCGGAGGCGGGACCGGCATGGTTGGCGATCCCTCGGGAAAGAGTGATATGCGAAAGATGCTCACAAAGGAGATAATCAACCATAATATTGACTGTTTTCGCAAACAGATGTCGGCGCTTGTCGATTTTTCAGAAGGTAAGGCAATCATGGTAAACAACGGCGATTGGCTTTTGAAACTCAACTATATTGAGTTTTTGCGTGAAATCGGCATATACTTTTCCGTAAACCGTATGCTTGCCGCGGAATGCTACAAACAGCGGATGGAAAAAGGGCTGACATTTTTTGAGCTTAACTATATGATAATGCAAAGCTACGATTTCCTTGTGCTTAACAGAAAATACGGCTGCGTGCTTCAGCTTGGCGGCGACGACCAGTGGAGTAACATTTTGGGCGGTGTTTCACTCACAAGGCGCGCGGACGGCAAAGAAGCCTACGGCATGACATTTAACCTGCTGCTCAACAGCGAGGGCAACAAGATGGGCAAAACAGAAAAAGGCGCCGTCTGGCTTGACCCGCAAAAAACGCCGCCTTATGAATTTTACCAGTATTGGCGCAATGTCGACGATGCCGACGTCATAAAGTGTCTTAAAATGCTGACATTTATTCCTGTCAGCCAAATAATAAAATATGAAAAGCTTGAGGGCAGCGAATTGAACCCGATAAAGGAAATGCTTGCCTACGAGGTCACAAAGCTTATACACGGTGAGGACGAGGCAGAAAAGGCGCGTAACGCGGCAAAGGCTCTGTTTTCGTCGGGCGCTGACAGCAGCGATATGCCGACGACAGCTCTTTCGGATGATGACTTTGAAGACGGCGGAGCGTTGATTACAGCCGTAATGGTTAAGGCGGGCATCGCAAAATCCAGAGGCGACGCGCGCAGACTGATTGAGCAGGGCGGCGTCATGATTGACGATGAAAAGCTTGCCGATTTTGCGTATCGTATCCCCCGCGAAAGGCTGGAGAGCGGACACATCATAATCAAAAAAGGCAAAAAAGTTTTCCACAAAATCAAAATCTGACTTTAAAGGTGTTGACGGCTGATGGCTTTTGAAACAAAAAAAACAAATATAGCTGTTGCCGGCATCGGGTATGTCGGGCTTTCAAACGCCGTTTTGCTTGCCCGTCATAACAGTGTGACAGCCGTTGACATTGTCAAAAAAAAGGTGGATATGCTCAACAGCGGCTTATCGCCTGTTCACGACCGCGAAGCGCAGCGCCTTTTGTCGTTGGGCAAGCTTTATCTCAAGGCGACGGACGACGCGGCATCCGCATATTCAAACGCCGATTTTATAATCATCTCCACACCGACAAACTATGACCCTGAAAAAAACTTTTTTGACACATCCTCGGTAGAGAGCGTTTACAGGCAAGCGCGCGAAGCGTCAAAAAGTGCCGCGATTGTCATAAAGTCAACCGTGCCCATAGGATTTACGGATTCTTTAAGAGAAAAGTACGGCGACGACGGCATTCTTTTTTCTCCGGAGTTTCTTCGTGAGGGGCAAGCGGTGCGTGACAATCTTTTCCCTTCCCGCATCATTGTCAGCTCAAGCAAAGACGAGCGTTTGGCAACCCGTTTTGCCGACTTGATGCAAAAGGGCGCGCTTGGCGAAAACATCCCCGTTATGATTATGCCGGCGGCCGAGGCAGAGTCTGTCAAGCTTTTTGCCAACACCTATTTAGCCATGCGTGTCGCGTTTTTTAACGAGCTTGACACATACGCCGAAATGAACTCGCTTGATTCGCGCAGGATAATAGAAGGAGTGGGGTTTGACAGCCGCATCGGGATGTATTACAACAATCCGTCGTTTGGTTACGGCGGTTATTGCCTGCCAAAGGACACAAAGCAGCTTGCCTCCAATTACAGCGACGTCCCAAACGACATTATCACCTCGATTGTATCAGCCAACAAGACAAGAAAAGAATATATAACAAGGCAAATACTTCAAAAGACCCACGGGACAATCGGCATATACCGCCTGACAATGAAAATAGACTCCGACAATTTCAGACATTCGGCAATACTCGGCGTGCTGCGCCGCCTTAAGGAGGCCGGCAGGGACGCCGTTATTTATGAGCCGTCACTGAACGATGAAACATTTTGGGATTTTGAGGTGATAAAGGATATTGGCGAATTTAAAAGGGCAAGCGATATCATAGTGGCTAACAGGACAAGCGCCGAGTTGTCCGACGTAATGCACAAGGTTTATTCAAGGGACATTTTTTCAAGAGATTAGTCACTGTAAATTTAAAATAAAAACAACACCTAAAATCATAATTAAGGATGTGGCATAATGAAAGTCGTAATTCTTGCGGGCGGATTCGGCACAAGGATAAGCGAAGAAAGCCATTTAAGACCTAAGCCGATGGTTGACATTGGCGGAATGCCCATACTGTGGCATGTAATGAAGCTTTATTCGTTCTATGGCTTCCACGACTTTATAATATGCTGCGGCTACAAACAGCACATGATCAAGGAGTTTTTCGCGGACTATTATCTTCATAGGAGCGACATCACATTCGACTTTTGCGATGCAAATAAGATGACAGTACATAACAATGTCGCGGAGCCGTGGAAAGTGACTTTGGTCGACACGGGCCTTCACACTATGACCGGCGGGCGTGTCAAGAGAGTGCAAAGCTACGTCGGCGACGAGCCGTTCATGCTCACATACGGCGACGGCGTGTCAGATGTCAACATACCCGAGCTTGTAAAGTTCCACAAATCTCACGGCAAGTCGTCGACCCTGACAGCCATCAATGTCGGTCAAAAATTCGGTGTCCTTGACATTGACAAATTCGGCAGCGTTACGGCGTTCCGCGAAAAGATGGAAAACGACGGCAACATAATCAACGGCGGATTTATGGTGCTTAATCCCGAAGTCTTTGATTTAATCGACGGAGACGGCACCATATTTGAAAAAGATCCGCTTGAAACCCTTGCAAAAACAGGACAGCTCAAGGCATTTTCCCATAAAGGGTTTTGGCAGTGCATGGACACACAGCGCGACAAGCTGCTTCTTGAAAAGCTTTGGGATTCGGGCGGCGCCCCGTGGAAGATTTGGAAGTGACCGCGGCTGAAAGGAGCGTTCAAATGGGTGAACTCAGCTTTTACAAAGACAAATGTGTGCTTGTCACGGGGCACACAGGATTTAAAGGGACGTGGCTTTGCCGTATGCTTTTAGGCGCGGGTGCCAAGGTCATAGGCTATGCCCTTGAGCCTCCGACACGACCGAGCCTTTATGAAATTTGCGAAGCGGAAAAAGATATCGTTTCCATAACCGGCGACATACGCGATTTCGGTAACTTAAAAAAGACATTTGAAAAATATGAGCCGGATATGGTTATCCATCTTGCCGCGCAGCCGATAGTCCGTGAAAGCTATAAAGATCCGAGATATACATACGAAACAAACATAATGGGCACTGTAAACGTGCTTGAATGTATTCGCGGCAGCGGAGCGGTTAAGTCGTTTCTTAATGTAACGACCGACAAAGTTTATGAGAACAAAGAGTGGTTTTGGGGCTATCGTGAGGATGAAAACCTCAATGGCTTTGACCCGTACTCCAACAGCAAGTCATGTTCGGAGCTTGTTACATCCGGCTATAAAAATTCATTTTTTTTAAACGAAAGAACGGCTGTTTCAACAGCTCGCGCCGGCAATGTCATAGGCGGCGGCGACTTCGCGCCCGACAGGATAATTCCCGACTGCATAAAGGCCGCACAGGCGGGGACAGACATAATTTTGAGAAATCCTTATTCCGTTCGGCCTTATCAGCATGTGCTTGAGCCTCTTTACGCGTATCTTATGATTATGCAAAGCCAATATGTCGATCGCTCTCTTTCCGGGAGCTACAATGTCGGCCCCGACGAAAAGGACTGTGTCACAACCGGCAGGCTTGCCGATATTTTTTGCGAGTGCTGGGGCGAGGGCATAAAGTGGAAAAGCGCCGCCGCTAAGGACGCGCCCCACGAGTCAAAGTTTTTGAAGCTTGACTGCTCAAAGCTTAAATCCACTTTTGGCTGGCGTCCTGTTTGGGATGTTTACACAGCCGTTGAAAAGACGGTCGATTGGACAAAAAGCTTTCTTTACGGCAGGGATATCAACGAAACCATGAACAGGCAGATACAAGAATTTTTAGCCGACAAAGGGGGCTGAACACCATGTTTGAGGGAATGGACGAAAGGCAGGCGCGAAAATCGATTCTCAATGCTGTCGGTGAATACTGCGACACGTTCCACAATGTCAGAAAACCATACACGGAGGGCGAGCGGATACCCTACGCGTCGCGTGTCTATGACAAAAACGAAATGATAAGCTTGACAGACAGCGCACTGAAGTTTTGGCTGACATCAGGCGAATACACCGATATGTTTGAAAAAGAGTTTTGCAGGCTTTTTGGTGTGAAGCATTGCGCTTTTGTAAATTCGGGCTCGTCGGCAAACCTTCTTGCTTTTGCGGCGCTCACGTCTCCGCTTTTAGGCGAGCGTGCCGTCAAAAGGGGAGACGAGGTGATAACGGTCGCCGCCGCTTTTCCCACAACAGTGGCGCCGATAATTCAGCTTGGTGCTGTGCCCGTCTTTTTAGACGTGACAATCCCGCAGTATAATCTTGACATTTCAATGCTTGAGGAGGCGCTGTCAGACAAAACAAAGGCGGTAATGGCGGCGCACACACTCGGCAATCCGTTTGACCTTGAAGCTGTCGTCGATTTTTGCAAAAAACATGGGCTGTGGCTGATAGAGGACAACTGCGACGCGCTTGGCAGCCGTTATCTCAAAAACGGGGAGTACAAATTCACAGGCACCTTCGGCGACATCGGCACATCAAGCTTTTATCCTCCGCACCACATGACGACAGGCGAGGGCGGCGCTGTCTACACAGACGACCCGCTGCTTTCCAAAATCATCAGGTCAATGCGCGACTGGGGGCGCGACTGCGTCTGCCCGCCAGGCCGCGACAACGTATGCGGTCACAGGTTCGACAGGCAATACGGCGAGCTGCCTTTAGGATATGACCATAAATATGTATACTCTCATTTCGGATTCAACTTAAAGGCGACTGACATGCAGGCCGCGATTGGCTGTGCCCAGCTTGAAAAGGTTATGAATTTCACAAAAAAAAGGAAGCAAAACTTTTCGGCTGTTTATGAGGGCTTAAGCGGCTTGCGCGGCAAGCTTATTTTGCCTGAGCCGTGCGAAAATTCCGACCCGAGCTGGTTTGGGTTTCTTATGACCTGCCGTGAGGGAGTCGAAAGAAACAAAATCGTGCAAAGCCTTGAGAGCAGGGGAGTCCAGACGCGCGCGCTTTTCGCGGGCAACCTGATAAGGCATCCGTGCTTTGATTCTTTAAGGGACGATAACGAGTCATATCGCGTCGTCGGAAAGCTTGAAAACACTGACGCCGTCATGGAAAGAAGCTTTTGGATTGGCGTTTATCCGGGAATGACAGACGAGATGACGGGGTATATGATAAAATGCATAAAGGAAGCAGTGGAGGACTAAAAAGGATAATAATCACAGGCGCCGGGGGGATGATAGGCTCCTCCCTCGCGGAGCTTGCGCTTAAAAACGGTCTGGAGGTTTACGCCGTCGTGCGTCCCGGCAAATGTATGCCGTTTGCCTCGGATAATCTTCACGTCATTCGGCATGACTTGGCAGAGCTTGACAGTTTGTCCTTAGATGAGAGATGCGATGCGCTTTTTCATCTTGCGTGGGAAAAGACGACTGCGGAGGGCAGGGACGACACAGACGCTCAGCTTAACAACATCGGCTACACGCTTGACGCTGTCCGACTTGCCAAAAGATGCGGATGCGGTGTTTTTGTCGGCGCGGGCTCACAGGCGGAATACGGTGTTTTAAAAAGCCCCATAGACGCGGACACGCCCGTTAACCCACAGAGCGGATACGGAATTGCAAAATACGCGGCCGGCAAAATGAGCCTTCTGCTTTGTCGGCAGGAGGGAATCCGACACTGCTGGGCAAGGATACTAAGCGTTTACGGCGAGCGCGACCGTGATTCTTCGCTGATAAGCTATTGTGTGGACAGCTTTCTAAGCAATATTTCACCAAAGCTTACGGATTGCCGCCAGATGTGGGACTATATTTATTGCGGCGATGCCGCCGCCGCTCTGCTTGCTGTCGGGGGCAAGGGCAAGGACGGAAAGTCCTATTGCATCGGCAGCGGCAAATGCGCGCCGCTTGCCGACTATGTTTTGAAAATACAAGAGCTGACAAACAGCTCGGCAAGCCCTGATTTCGGTTCAAGAGATTATTACAGCCATCAGCAGCTTTGTCTTTGCGTCGATATTTCCGAGCTGACGGCTGACACGGGCTTTGTCCCATCGGTGACGTTTGCGGACGGGATATCAAAAGTTATTGAACACAGGCGAAAAAAACAATTGCGCTGATTCCCCGCGGCGTGATATAATTCAGACAATATTTAAATGGAGGGAATAAAATGTTTATAAAAAAACTGATTGCGTTGATTTTACCCGCCGTGCTTGTTATGCCGTTCATAATGAGTGTTTCGGCTTCGTCGGGCGGCTATGAGATAAAGTCGCCGTACAGTGAGGTTGATTGGGAGACCTGGAAAGCGTACAAGGGCAATCTCCACACGCACTCCACAACGAGCGACGGCGACGACACAATGGTTGACATGATAACAGAGTATTACAACCAGGGCTTTGACTTCCTCGCCATGACAGAGCATGGGATAACAGGCAGGGAGTGGAACAAGAGACCGTTTTTCCACCCGCTTTACATTTATCAACCCATAATAGGAAACAGGCAAAATTGGCTGTCTGACACGCAGTATGAAGGCATCACAACAGGTTGGTATCCCTTGGTATCCACGGGTGAGGCGCGCGGGACTCCCATGACGTGCATTTCGGGCGGCAACGAGCTTAACGCCCTCACGGCGTCAAAAAGCCATGTCAACGGCTATTTTCTGCCCGATAACGTCGGCAGCGGAAACATCGGCTTTGAAAACGGCTATGAATACGCCGTCAGGCTTGTTGAGAAAAACGGCGGCATTTCACACATCAATCACCCGGGCGACTGGATTGAGGGCAAGGGCGAAGAAAAGGTGTCAAACCCTGATACAGTTGGACTTTTTGCGAGATTGCTGCTGAAATATAAAACCTGCCTCGGCACAGAGGTTTTTAACGGCTCAAACAACACGACGAGATACGACAGGATACTTTGGGATAATCTTCTCAAGGAAGTGATTCCCTACGGCAGGACGGTCATAGGCTTCAGCAACAGCGACGCGCACGGCACCGGGATGGTGGATTCCACCTTTTCAGTGTTTATGATGGAAGAAAACAGTGTTGAAAACATTAAAAAGACGATGCAAAACGGGGCGTTCTTCGGTGTGACAAGAAATGTCAAATCAACTTCAAAATTAGGTCCTGAAGCTGATTTTAGCGTCACAAACCAAGGCTTTGCCTATCCGATGTTCACTTATATTGATGTCAGCGGCTCTAAAATAACAGTAAAAGTCAAGGATTGCCGCCAAATTCAGTGGATTGCGAACGGCGAAGTCATATATAAAAACAGCGACATAACCCCGGAATCACCGGCGAAAAACATTGTCCTTGACCTTGATTTAATTGACGGCAGCGATGAGTTTCTTTATGTGCGCGCCGAGCTTTTGGGAGACGGCGGGATGTGCTTTTCCCAAGCCTTTATCATCGACGACGGCACACAGCCTTTAAAATATGAGGAGAAGCTCACGCTTGAAAGCCTTTTTAACAAAATTGTTTTTATGCTTAAAAGCACCAGAGCTTATGTTTTGACTTGTGAAATAATCAAGCTGTTAAAAAAATAACAGTCAATAATTAAACTGTTAAAAAGATAATTGACATTTTATTTATATCATGGTATGATTTAACTATAATTTAATCGTTTTTGGTTCCCATGCTTACACATGGGATTAAAAGGGAACACGGTGCGATGCCGTGGCAGCCCCCGCTACTGTATTACGGACGAGATTCTTCACTCATGCCACTGGGTTTCCGGGAAGGCGGAAGAATCGAGGTTGATGTTAAGCCAGGAGACCTGCCGAAAACGACTTTTAATCAATTCTTTCGGCGGGAAAGCATTTGAGGCGTTGGTATATCTTTTTAAGATGTGCCTTATGACGTTGTTGAAATGCGGGTCGAAAGACCCGCGTTTTTTATTTATTAAACAAAAGGAAGGATGTTATCAATGAAAATGAAAAAGGTTTTAGCGCTGTTGATGGCAGTTATGATGATTTTTGCCTTCACGGCTCAGGCGTCCGCTCTTAGCGCGTCTGAAATGAAAGCGGGGTTAAAAGGCTGGCTTTTGTCAAATGTGTCTGTCCCTGAGGCGGACGGCAGCCAAAATCCGAACATTGACTGGACATTTACGGCGTTGAAAAGAAGCGGTGTAAACACTCTTGACAAAGCTTATAAGGATTATGTTAAAAAAGCCGTCGGCGAAAATGCCGATTCCCTTTATCTTTCGGACTGCGCAAGATATGTGCTTGCGGTCGGCGCCGCCGGTCTTGACGTTAAAAACATCGGCGGAGTCGACTTGATTAAAAAGATAACAAGCACCGATTTGACAGCGGAGTTTTTTACCGCGGGCTTGGCTTTCGCGCTGATAGCGCTTGATTCAAACTCCTTCGGGACAGACGCGGACAGGGGAAAAATAATTGACCTCCTCATCGAGGCGCAGCGTGACGACGGCGGATTTAACACATATCTTGAAGCGGACGCCGAACAGAGCTGGACTGTCGACGGAGAAATTGACGCGACAGGAATGGTGCTTCAGGCTCTCGCTCCTTACAAAACAGACACAAAATGCGCTTCGGTCATTAATGACGCGCTTCAATTTATCAAAACAAACAAGCTCCCGACCGCGGGCTACGAGTCCTACGGATCTGAAAGCGCCGAATCGACTTCGCAGGTTCTGCTTGCTTTGTGCAGTCTCGGCATTGATCCGCTCACGTCTGACTATATGAGCGGAGGAAATAATATAATCGACGCGCTTTCAGCATTTATTCAAACAGACGGAGGCGGGCGCTGCTATGACGGCACGTCAAATGTGATGACTTCTTACCAGATGCTGATGGCAATCGATGCATATGAACGGTACGGCAGAGATATGTCCGGCGTGTATGACATGAGCAGTCTTGAGCTGCTTCGCACAAAAATTTTGTATTCAAACTTTGGAGAAACTATGCCAAGGTTCGCCGCTTTCATTTGCACTGTCATAGGATTCTTTTGGGGCATCTTCACATTTTAAAGGCATATTCCGCAGGGGGGTATTTTAAGTGAAAAAAGGATTGCTGCCGCTGATATCAACAATGCTTGTGTTTTTGTGCGTCATGGGATGCGCGCGCGGTCAAAATGTTGATGCTGATACAGTCACAAGTGAAACAGAAAGCGCTATGCTTGAAAGTTTGACAGACAAGGGCGAAACGGGCGGGCAAACAGCGGATTACGACGCGTCCTCCCTGCTTGTTTCGGAACAGGGCGCGGTAATATCTCAAAACACATCTCCAAAGCAGGAAAAACAAGATGAACCCAAGAATTCGCAAACGGCGGAGCAATCAGTAAAAAGCACAGCCGCTTCGTCGTCCTCGGGAGCAGCGGATTCATCAAAGACAAGTGCCGCGGCGGCAAAGACCTCCGCCGCGCCGACAAAGGCGGCAAGCACATCATCCACAACCACAACGACAAAAGCGTCAACCACCACAACCACAACGACAAAGGCGGCAGTCACCACAACCACAACGACAAAGGCGGCAGTCACGACGACACAGCCGCAGGGCGGCTCGATTATTGTTGTTGACGAAACGACGACGCGGCAGCAGTCGGAAGCGAATGTAAGCCTGTTAATCAGCTGCAAGACAGCGGTTGATTACGGCATAAGGGAACGCCCCGGATACAGCGGCATTATACCTGAAAACGGAATAATGCTGAATGTTTCCGTAAAGCTTGAAAGCGGCGACACAGTTATGACGCTTTTAGTCCGCACCCTTAGAGAAAACAACATATCACTCAACAAGCAAGGCGATTATATAAGGGGCATAGGCGGATTGAACGAAAGGGATTGCGGAGGCACGAGCGGCTGGCTTTACAGTGTTAACGGCGTTTTTCCAAACAGCTCTATGGCAGGCTTTAAGCTTTCAGACGGCGACAGTGTAAACATATCTTATTCAGTCAAAAACGGAGACGTAACACAAATGAACAGCTGAACAGCACGCAAAAAGGCCGGGCAACAAACGTTGCCCGGCAAAGCTTTGAGTTCAGTCAATGTCACAGAGAAAATTCTACGCCGTCATAAAAGACGGTCATGCACCGGTTGTTTTTATAATATCCATAAACGAGCGCACAAGGCAGGACGCAAAGCGGCTGCCGAAGCAAAGCATATCGTGATAACGTATCAGGACAAAATCGTTGTCGGGAACAATATAGCCGGCGGCATCGTTCATCAACCCAAACACAAGGATGTTTTTGCCGCCGTCAAAGCCTGCCGCCTCGCTGAATGACGGGAGCGGAAAAGCGTTGCCGCTGATGGAATAATCCTCTGTCATGGAGTATTTGCCGTTAATGAGATCCGGACAAATTTCACCCGGAACCATGGCGGCTTTTTTCTCGCCAATTTCAACATAGCCAACCTCGGTGACAGCCTTGTATCCATCCCCGCCTTTTAAAAATATGTTGTGAGTTATTCCAAGCTTGCCGATTGCGATTATGACGGGGTTGTCAGTTTTTGATATGACCTCGGAACAACGGACATTTAAAAACGGCGTGATTTTCTCCGCGTCCTCAAGCTTCATCGACAAAACAATATCCGCAATCTCCCTGCCGTAACCGACGGCGCGAAGGTATCGCGGCGGAGCGAATCCCTGTTTGAAGTCGATATCTCCTCCGCTCGCGTATATGCCCATAATGGCTCCGTTTAAAAACATCATATTATAACCGGCATTTGTAATTGCCTCGTCAATATATGCCACATAATCGCCGGAAAGTTGGCGGCCGTTGCTAAGACATTCTCCGTAATTAAATTTTGTTTTATCTTCGCAAAAGGTTTCAAGACCGACAATGCAGGGGTGGACATTCATGTTTAAAATGATTGTCTGCACGGCCTCTTTGTCGTCGGGCACAAACGTGAACTTAGACAAGTTTGAGAGAAAGCTTATCTCCTCGCCGACGTCAAGCCCTCTTTCCCTTGGGCGCTTGTCATGCATTTTGCCGCCGATATCTGTTTCATTATAAAACAATGAGCCGTCTTTCATGTCGTGAAAAGCGGAGCGGATGGCGTCGGCTGTTTTCAGGCAAAGCGAGTCAATAAAAGATTTGTCGGCATAGCCTGAAAGAAACTTTTCACGATGCTTTTTATTTTTGATTCTCTTTTTTCGTTCTGTATATGAGCAGAACCAAAGTCCCTGCGTGTCAATGCAACTGTGGGAATGCGTCGCACCTATGTTTATGCTGACAATATTGTTTTCGGCGGCAAAATCGGCAAGCGCCGCGCGAATCGTGCGAACATCTCCGTTTGAAATGCCTATGGCATCAATGACAGCAAAGGCGGCCGCGCCCCTTCCTGAACCGTCGTCAAGGCAGACAGCGCGCACTTTCATGTCGTCAAGAACCTCCTCGACGACATTTCCGTCAGGATAATTTTGCGTGTGATCCATCGACATAAAACCGCCGAGATAATATTTTTTTGTGAAGATATCGTCGGGAACAAGGCTCGCGTTTGCAAAGCCGAGTCTCCATCGGCAGTTGTTTTTCAGGGCATAGTCGGCATTAATAAAGCTGTCGTGACCCTTAAAAAAGTTTCGGCTTTCATAATCGATTTCTGAAACCAAAGAAGGGTTATCGGGGAGAAGTGACACAGCCGCCCGCGCGGCGCTTTGGATTTTATCAGCAAAATACTTTTTAGATGGAATCATTTTAAAACCCCGCATTCTTTATAGCTTATGAAAACATTATTGCAAAAAATCTTGTGAAGAAAGCGCGTATTATGCGAATTATCTCAGCGAACCAAAACGAAACGCCTCTTTTTTCGGCAGCGGTGATATAAGCGGGAAGCGTCACGTTTAAATCCGAGGGGTTGTTATCGTCAACTGTCAGCTTTTCAATCAAAGGTGAGAAAAACACAGACACCAGCTTTGAAGCTGTCGTTTTGCGGAAAGTAAGCTTTGAGCCAAAGGTTTTCAGCTGTGAATATGTGAAAGGCAGGCTGTAAGACTGCAAAAAGCTGTCGACATCCTTCTCGACGCCGTCAAACGAAAAGACGAGAGCTGCTTTGAAGCACTCTAAAAATAACCTCATCTCTGTGGACTGCGCCGTTATATTTTCATCGCCCGCCATAATGGTTGAAACAAAAAATCCGGCAAGCTCGAAAAAGGTCTTGAAATCGCTTTTGGGCAGAACGCCGCCGTAGCTTTCGGCAAGCTCTTCAAAGCTGCTGTCGAAACCTTGTGTTTTGTAAATCGGAAGACATGAAACCTCATACAAATGCGGTATAAGCTTTCGGATTATGTCGGCAATTTTACTTTCCGGATCGACTGTCAAAAATGAAACCGCGCTGTTCGGATTAACTGAAAAATTGTGCAGCATATGCTGGATGCTTGCCCCCACCATGCCGCGCGCGTAGCCTTGAAAATCGTTTGCAATCTTTTCAAGCTGCAAGTCGCTGAACTCCGCGGGGAGGTAAGCGGCATCAACATCGGTGATATAGTTTGCTTTAAACTCGACTCCGGAATCGGAAAAATGAACCAAGCGGTATGTGCAAGGATATCCTACGAGCGCGCTTGTGACGACGTCATAAATCTCATTGTTGTTTGACGTAATCTTTTTTGAAATATCGTTGATGTGGACATGCCCCGTAAAGATGTATTTGATGCCCCAGTCGGCAAAGAGATTTGCACAATTGTCGGCGTTTTCAATCCGCGCGTCTGTAAAAGCGTCGACAAGATGCCCCATGGGAAATCCGGCGTGCTGCAAAACACCGTAATGCGTCATTGCGACAAGGTGTTTGCCGTCTTTTTTTGCCGTTTCGCACTGTGCTTTTATCCATTGCATAGTGGAATCGCCAATAACAGATGATTTGTCGTCATATGTCGCACTGCTGATTGAAATAAGCCTGTAATCACCGCCCAAATCGGCTGTGTATGACAGTGTGTCCTCGTCCCTGCTTAGCGACTGCGAAAAACCAAAATCACTGTAAATGTTTTCAAACTCGCTCATTGTCGTGTTGCTTTTGCAGTCATGGTTGCCGACAGACACGAATATTTCCTTGCCGGTGCTTCTTTCAAAGTCTTTAAAAATGGCCGCCAGCTCAAGATGGCACATTTTATAACCGCCGTTTACAAGATCCCCGGGAATAAGAATGCATTCGGCGTCCGAATCAGCGGCTTTTTCAAAAAATCTCCTGATAATGGCTTCTGACTCGTAAATCAGCTGACCGTTATATCGGACAAATTTATACAGCTCGGAATCGGGCAGGCTTATGCTGTTTTCGATGTTTCCGAAAAAGCGCGCCGATTCAAAATGCAGGTCGGCGGCGACGATTGCTTTAAGGCTGTTGTCGGCGGCAAAACCTGTGATACCGGCGAAAGAAGCGAGCAGACTTAAACTGAAAACAAAAATAAGCGTAAGACTTGTTGTTCGTTTCATCAATATGTCCCCTTTATAAATTTTAAAAACACAGTATAATTATTGTACAAGAAAAGCAGACCGTTGTCAATAAATCAATCGTCGGATTTGCAAAAGCCAATCAGTTGAGGTGTGAGCGAAAATGTAAGAGTTAATCGACGGAAATGTATGCGAAACGGAAGAAAATATAATAACAAACAGCGTGTTTTGATTGACTTATGGCTGCTGAATATGTATAATTTATGTAGCTGAATAAGGACAGATAAAATTTAAGAGGTGGGTATGAACAGATTTTCAGCGGCGGCGGTCATAATCATTTTTTGTTTGCTTTGTGGTTCATGCGGCGCAATCACAGACGGCGCCGCCCCGACAACAAAGCCTTTTACTCTCAAGTCAAACGAGGAGCTTCAGGGGGTTCTCACATCGCAAAACGAATCTTACACGGAATCATCAATTGGTTCCACGCGCGTGTTTTATTCCGACAGCTATGAAGCCGAGGATGTGAGGAACTTTTTCCTTGATGTCGTTTTCGGCAGCTCAAGATTTAAAAAATCAAATGGTAAACAGCTTGAAAAGTGGAGCAAAACGATAGAATATTTCATCACCGGAAGATACACAAACACGGACGTTAAGGCTGTCGAGGACATGGCGCGTGTTTTAAACGGCATTGACGGCTTTCCGGGGATGATTAAAGCCGACACGAAAAACGACGCGAATCTCATCATTAATTACGGAGTTTATATCTCTGACAAACGTGACCGCGACGAGGCTGAAAACACAGACGACGCGACGGAATTCATTCAAAAAGTCAGTGAGATAAACACCTCCGGCACATTTAAATCCATCAATAACACAGGTGAAATTTATGAGGCAAACATTGAGATCTCAATAGGCGACGCGACAGGTAATGAGCGAAGTCAATCTGTTTCAAAGGAGATCATGAGGATTTGCGGAATGCCGTTTTGTTCCGCGGTTTATGACGAAAGCATTTTTGCTGAATATCCTTACATCACGGGCGAGCCGTCGCAAATTGATCTCATAGCGTTCGAGCTGCTTTACAACGACAAGCTTAAAGCGTCCTGCTCGTTTTCTGAATGTTTTTACGCTTTAGACATACTGCTTTCTTAAAATTAAAACATCTGCACAGGGGGGAAAATTATGCAGTCAATCATGAGGTCAGACAAATTAAAAGAGGTTCATTCAGACATCAGAGGCCCTGTTTTTGTAGAGGCAATGAAAATGAGGGCAGATGGCATAGACGTCCTTCGTCTCAACACGGGCAATCCTGCGACATTCGGGTTCAAAATGCCTGACAGTGTCAGAGAGGCGCTGCTTAACAACGTGGACAAGGCGGTAGCTTATTGTGATCTCAAAGGTATGCCTGAGGCAAGGGAGGCAATATGCGAATACCACAAGGGCAGGGGAGTTCCCGGCATATCTCCCGACGACTGCTTTGTCGGAAACGGTGTGTCCGAGCTTGTCACAATGTCCTTGACGGCGCTGTTAAATTACGGCGACGAGATACTTGTTCCGGCGCCTGATTATTCGCTTTGGACTAATTCCGTATGGATAGCGGGCGCAAAGCCTGTGCATTATATATGCGACGAACAGGCAAATTGGTATCCGGATATTGAAGATATAAGAAAAAAGATTACGCCGAAAACAAAAGCGATTGTCATCATAAATCCAAACAACCCAACCGGCGCCCTTTACCCTCGCGAGCTGCTGCAAAAGCTTGTCGAAATCGCGCGCGAACACAGTCTTGTGATTTTTTCGGACGAAATTTATGACAGACTTGTCATCGACGACTTGGAACACACACCCACGGCGTCACTGGCGCCCGACCTGCTTGTGGTGACAATGAACGGCCTGTCAAAGTCGCACATAATCTGCGGTTTCCGCTGCGGCTGGATGGTTATCAGCGGCGCGAAAGAAAAAGCGGCGGACTTCATCGCTGGCATAGTGCAGCTTTCGGCAATGCGCCTTTGCGCAAACGCGCTGACACAGCTCGTTATCCCCGCGGCGCTCGCTGATTCGGACAGCACAAAGGAGATGCTTGTCCCCGGAGGCAGGCTTTATGAGCAGCGCGAAGCAACGTGCGGAGAGCTTGACAAAATACCGGGGATATCATTTGTCAAAAACAGCGCGGCGTTTTATATCTTTCCGAAGCTTGACATAAAAAAGTTTAACATCACAGACGACCAGCAGTTCGCCATGGACTTCCTACACTCAAAGCATGTGATGATAATTCCCGGCAGAGGGTTCAGCTGGGATAAGCCGGATCATTTCCGAATCGTCATGCTCCCACAGCCTGACATTCTTTCAAAAGCGATGAGGGACCTCGGCGATTTTCTCGCGACATACAAGCAAAAATAAAAGACGATTACACAATCGTCAAAATTTAAACAGGAGAGTTGAATAATGAGTATTAACATCTGCGCCGACGCAAAAGAGTTAGGGACAAGGGCGGCCGCCGAAGCCGCCTGTTACCTCGGCGAAGTTATAAAAAGAAACGGCTATGCGCGCATTGTCGTTTCCACAGGCTCGTCACAGTTTGAAACGCTAAGCGCGCTCATAGATTCGGATGTTGACTGGGGGCGTGTCGAGCTGTTTCACCTTGATGAATATGTCGCGCTGCCGGATACACACGCGGCAAGCTTTCGCAAATATCTCATGGAGCGGTTTATTTCAAAAATAAATCTGATGGCTTACAATCTTGTTGACGGCGAGCCTGCCAACATACCCGCTCTTTCGGCAAAGCTCCGCGAAAAGGATGTCGACCTCGGGCTTATAGGGATTGGTGAAAACGGTCACATAGCGTTCAACGACCCGCCTGCCGACTTTGAAACGACAGAGGCGTTTATTGTCGTCAACTTAGACGAAGCCTGCAAAAAGCAGCAGGTGGGGGAAGGCTGGTTCGCGTCAATAGATGATGTGCCGAAACAGGCGATTTCAATGACTCCTTATCAGATAATGAAGTGCAAAAAAATAATAACCTGCGCTCCGCATTCCGTAAAAGCAAAAGCAATCAAAGCGACGCTTTATGACGCTGTGTCCAACATGGTTCCGGCGACTCTTTTAAGGACACATCCCGACTGGTCGCTTTATGTTGACAAAAATTCAGGCAGCCTGATAAAAACATTTTAAATTAAAATCGCATATTTTCAACATATCCGTCGACAAAGGTTTGATTTGATGTAAGATCAAGCGTGTCGGCGGATTTTGCCGTTTGTTCGGATATCTTGATAAGGTCGCCGTCAAGCAAAAGCATCGCCGCTCCGGCTCCGGCAGCGTTTCCAACAGATTTAGCGACAGATAAAAGCTCGCTTTGTATCATCCCGATTTTGACGGCTGAATTTATGTTTAAATATGTCCCGAAGCCGCCCGCCAAGCAAAATTTGGAGACATCGGCGGCTGAAATACCGGCTTCTACGAAAAGCGTGTCTATTCCGGCACGGACGGCGGATTTTGCAAGCTGAACCATTCTTATGTCCCTTTGCGTGACGATAATGTCCGTGTCGGGCAGCAAAAACGCGTCCTGATTTTCATGTTCGCAAAGGTTTTCTTCAAAGCTGTGTCCTGTTTCTGTGATTTTCCCCGTTTCGTCAACAATCCCGGCATCAAGCAGAGCGGCTGTTATGTCAAGCACGCCTGAGCCGCATATTCCGACAGGCTTAATGCCGCCGATAACCTCATATTTAAAAGACATTCCCGTAAAAACGGCGCCGGAGACAGCGCCGTCCTTTGAAGTCATGCCAAATCGGATTCCGCTCCCCTCAAATGCCGGTCCGGCAGCCGTTGAACAGCAGAGAAGCCCGCCGCCCGAAGCCAAAGCCATTTCTCCGTTTGTGCCTATATCAACAAGGAGCGACGGACGACCTTGTCCGCGCTCGTGAAAACCGACAGCCGTCAAAGCCGCTGTGATATCGCCGCCTATATATGCCGAAATACTTCTCACAAGATAAACATCGGCGTCAAAGCTAAGCGACAGCTGCGAACCTTTTTTGAAGCAGCCAAAGAAGTTGTCCTGCTCAAAGGGAGCAAAAGCGACGGAGGACGGATTAAGCCTGCAAAACAGATACATCATGGCGGTGTTACCTGCAATAACAGCGGCGTCGATGTGGCTTAACGGTATATCATTTTTTGAGCAAAGCCGCTCCGCCATTTCAGAAACACAGCTTGTAACGGACAATGAAAGGCTTTCGAGTTCGCCTTTTAACGCGCAGTCAAGCCTTGAAATGACGTCGGCGCCGAAAGCCGCCTGCGGATTGCGCCTTGAGGCGGAGTCAATGGCTCTGCCGTCCTTTAAACAGTAGAGATACATAACAACAGTCGTCGTGCCGATGTCGACGGCGACGCCGTATTTTTTCCCGAAAGGTTTCAGTTTCACGTTTTTAACAGTGCCGCCTGTGAGTATAACTTCGTTTTGGGCGGCATGGGCGGCGGTCAGTGTTACGTCGCCCAGTGCCTTGGCGGCGCAGGCAAAACGGACGCCGCTTAAAACCTCTTTTTGAGAAAGCGACGACAATTCAAACTCCGTGGCAGGGGAGACATCGCCGCTGACATTTATCCTGCACTTTTTGCAAATATGCCTGCCGCCGCAGGGCATATCAAAAAATACGCCGCTTTCTTTTAAAAGCTCGGAAAGCAAAAGCGGCGGCGTAAAGCGGATTTGTAAACGCCTGTCGTCAAGGATTATCTCGGCAAGGCTCATCACAATTCAACCTTTCTCCGATATTCAAGTTATTTTCGCTCGTCAAAACGGCTGCACCGCCGACAAATTTCTTTTCTAATTTCTTAAAGGCGTAAATATACATTGGAATAAGAAACACAACCGCCGCCGCCCACGCCACGGGGTTTGCGATACATGCCGCCATGAAGCCGTACCGCGTGACGAACCCGAAGCCCATTATGCCCCGCGCAACAAGCTCGAAAATCCCCGCCATCATTGCCTGGACACTGAAACCCATCCCTTGAATGGAGTTTCGCAAAACAAACAACACGACAAGTATGGGGAAAAACAGACTGACAATTTTCAGGTATTGGGCAATATATGCCAACACGACAGTTTCGCTCGAATCAAGGAAAAGCAGCGATATATATGTTCCTGCATAAAATGAAATCAAAATTGCGGCTATGCTGTATACAGACGCAAGAAGCAGCGCGCGGCGAACGCCGATTTTGATTCTGTCCAATCTTTTCGCGCCAAGGTTTTGCCCGCAGTAAGTCGCCATTGTGATGCCAATCGCGTCGGACGGCAGGACAATCATAAGCTGAATCTTTTGCGCCACAGTCATCGCGGCAATGATGTCGGAGCCGAGGCTGTTTACACAGGACTGTAACAACACAGAGCCTATTGCCGTTGTGGATACCTGCAAAGACATGGGCAGTCCGGAATGAAGCAGCTCGCGGCAAAGTGCGCCGTCAAGCCTTGCGTCGGAGGCTTTGAAATGGAGCGCAAAGAAATTATGTTTGATATACCAAAGGCAAAGAAATCCGGAAACAGCCTGAGAAATGATTGTGGCAATGGCGACACCCTTGACGCCCATGTTGAATTTTATCACAAATAAAAGGTCAAGGACAATATTAAGAAAAGATGAAAGGATCAAGAAATATAAAGGCGATTTACTGTCGCCCAGCGCTCTTATCAAGCTTGCCAGCACGTTGTAAAAAATTGTTGCGGAAATGCCGCCGAAAATAATAATAATGTAGGAATACGCGTCGCCAAATATATTTTCCGGAATGTTTAAAACGGTGAGCAGCCAGCGTGTGCTAAGCATCGTGACGCTTGTGAACACGGCGCTGATAATGAGCGAAAGCCACATGATATTCGCAACCAGCTTTCGGATTTTGTCCCCGTCGCCCGCGCCGAAGCTCTGCGAAACAGGGATGGCGAACCCGGAGCAAAGTCCGATAATCGAGCCTATCACCAAGAAGTTCAGCGAGCTGACGGAGCCTACTGCCGATAACGCGTCCTTTCCCACAAACTTACCGACAATAATGCTGTCAACCATGTTGTAAAACTGTTGAAAAAGGTTGCCTGCCATAAGCGGCAGACAAAATCTGATGATAAGCCCCGTAGGATTGCCCTTTGTAAGATCCTTGACCATGTATTACCTCGATTTTTAGACTTATTGTTTTTTATATAAATTCCGCCGATATAAAAGGATGTTGGCGGCGGCACAATTGTTTGCTGTGTGCTGATTATTTGACGCGGCGTCCTGCTGTTTATTCAACTTCACCGACATCAATTATTTCTGCTTTTACCCTGTCAAAATTTGCGGCAATTTCGCCGAAAGTCGCGACTTGAGTTCCTTCCTTGCCTGCTGTGATTGTGCCGGCTGCCGTCATAATTTTGGCGGTCTGCGTCAGCGTCAGCTCCTGCTCAAGAGCGTAAACAAGCGCTCCGACCATAGAGTCGCCGGCGGCGGCGGACGATTTCACCTCAATAGGGAATGGTTTCGTCCTGATAACGAGGCTGTCGCGAACAAAGACGGCGCCGTCTTCGCCCAGTGAAACAACAACAAGCTCAACTCCCGCTTTGTTGATGTTTTTTGCCTCGGCAATCACTTCATCTATGTGGCACAGCTTGCGCCCGGCAAGCTGCTCCAGCTCGTCCTTGTTTGGCTTGACGGCAAAAGGCACGGCTTCTATTCCGCGTTGCAGCAGATCGCCCTCGGCGTCAAGTATGACAGAAACGCCGAAATGCTTGGCGTATGAAATAAGCTCGGCATAAGCTGAACTGCCGACATCGCGCGGCACGCTGCCCGACAAAATGAGAATTTCACAGTCTCGCAAAAGCCCCATAATCTTCCTGCGAAACTCCTCATAAGATTCGCCGGCAGGGGCGCCCGACTCATTTATCTCTGTCAAAACCTTAGATTCCGTGTCGTGTATCTTCAAGTTTGTCCGTGTTTCGCCGACACCAAAGATAAAATCGGTTGAAATGCCCGCATCGATAAGCTCGCGCTCGATAAAAATTCCCGTCTCACCCGACAAAATCCCTGTTGCGACCGAGGGAATCCCGAAACTGTGAAGTATTCTTGAAACGTTTATGCCTTTTCCACCGATGTCTGTCCTCAAGCTTAGAACCCTGTTCGTTTTCCCCGTTTCAAAATTTTCTATCTCGACAGTTTTATCAATGCAGGGATTCAACGTGACTGTGACAGCTTTCATAAAATCACCTCTTAAAGCTCCTTGAACTTTTTATCAGCGTCTTTTTTCAGCAAAGAGTACAAACCGAATGCGGCAGCGAACAAGACGGCGCAGAAAGAAAGCATTAAGTAATTTAACCCGCCGCCTGACGACGCGCCGTAAAAGATAATCAAAAACAGGGGCAAAAGGACAGCCGAAAATGAACCGGCTATTGTCACAAGCACCGAGGCGCTTTGCTTGATTGCGACAGCTTCGTTTATCCAGTCAAACTTAGGGAACTTCATATTTGCCGCCAATCCTAAAACAGCGCAAAAAACAACGACTGAAAAAGGAAGCAGAAAAAAGACGGCAATATCCATCGAACCCTTGCCGAAAGCGGCGGAGCATATCGCGCCGGAGACGACTGTAAAGGGAAGACATATAAAAATGTGCGCCGCAATCTTCGAGCGGAATATGACCTCGGCCTTGACGGGAACAGACTTCGGAATCCAAAGGCACTTTCCCTCAAGGCTGACGGACGGCGCGGATATGGTGGCTGTCGAGGCGCACAAGCATATAACAGCGCAGGCAATGATGCCGAAACTCACAGGCAAATCTTCCGGAAGGCTCATTGACGCCAGCATGGATTCGCCTTTGAGCGCGGCGGCGATTGTGAATACAAGCATTATAAGAAGTCCGATGCCGGCGTTCATCATATAGACAGGCCGCGAAAGAAAGTAACTGATTTCTTTTTTTGTCAGCGCCCAAAAAGAGCTTAAAGCCTTGACATCTTTTTCGACATATTCTTTTGTCAATGTCCTTCTTGAAGTCATCATAACCTTGTAATAGTTTTTTGAGATTAACGCCGTGACAAGAACAAAGGGCACGGCGGCAAAAACAAGATAAAGCAAAAGATTTTTGAGGTTTTTGTCGGCAATGGCGCTCCCAAGAAGATAAAAAGGCGGCAAAGTCCTTTTAACAGCGTCGGCAAGCGGCTGACCGTCCGAGATTATCTTAAAAGTATATGAGTTTAAAGTGTAATAAATCGCAAGACAGGCAACGAAAATCAGAAGATAATAAACAAGGACAAAAAGCGAGCGGCGCCGCACCTTTGACGAAGCCAAGGCTATGAGCCAGCCGAAAAAGCAGGAAAAGGGCAAGACAAGAAAGGGGAGGGCAAGAAAAGCCGCTGCGAATATTGCCGCCCCGACCGCGGAAACAGGAAATTGCATCAGATAAACTATCCCCGCAGGCAAAGCAAAAAGAAAGACAAAAGCATAGTTTATTAAAAGAAGCATGCTCATCCTGCTTGCAAGGACATACTTTGCAGGTATCGGCATTGAAAGGAGAAGCTCGTTGTCCTTTGCCTCAAAAAGCATGGAATCAGCCGCTATGACACTGCCTATCAAACACATATTAAAAGATGAAATCGCCACAACGGCAAAATAAAGCCACAAAAGCTCAGAGCTGCAAAGCGGCGCGCAAAGCTGATAATACATTGCGCCGATAGAAAAAAACATGGAGACAAGAGCATAAATTAATATGACGGACATAACAATCTTAACAGATTTTTTATTGCCGCCGACTTGGACAAATGAGCGCCTGAACGATGCCAGCCGTACCTTTAACAAGCTCTTAAGCATTTTTGCCCTCCAGTTCGAGAAAGACATCCTCAAGAGATGTGTCGCCCTTTACATCTTCCATGGAGCCTGATACGACAAGCTTTCCGTTTCTGATGATTGCCACTTTGTCGCAAAGCTTTTCGGCCACTTCAAGTATATGAGTTGAGAAAAAGATAGCTCCGCCGCTGCGGCACATATCACGCATCAGTTGCTTCAAAGTGTGTGACGCGACGGGATCAAGCCCGACAAAAGGCTCGTCAAGCATCATAAGGCTCGGCTCGTGAATCAACGCGGACACGATGGCAAGCTTTTGTTTCATGCCGTGAGAATATGAGCTGACGGGCTGGGCAAGGTCTTTTGTAAGCTCGAACATATCGGCAAACCTGTGTATGCGCTCTCCGCGCGCTTCCTTGGAAACACCGTAAACATCCGCTATAAAATGCAGATATTTTATCCCTGTCAGAAAATCATATATATCCGGGTTGTCGGGAATGTAGGCGATTTTTTTCTTGCATTCGATAGGGTCTTGGCGCACGGAAGCGCCGTCGACAAATATCTCGCCGCAATTAAAATCAATTATGCCGCAGACAGCCTTGATGGTTGTTGTCTTGCCCGCGCCGTTATGACCTATAAAGGCG
The DNA here is from genome assembly GCA_012523185.1 of Clostridiales bacterium. Lineage (GTDB taxonomy): Bacteria > Bacillota > Clostridia > Oscillospirales > Acutalibacteraceae > UBA1425. The sequence goes on along the minus strand of JAAYIY010000019.1, from coordinate 6,555 downwards.
TATATTTCGCCGGGGCTGATGTGAATCGAAAGGTCGTCAACCGCCTTTTTTTCACCATATTTTTTTGTGAGATGTTCTATTTTAAGCATAAAAAGCCCCCCGGCGTTTTAAATTATTCGTATTCGTCCTTAAGTCCTTGTTCGTCAAAAAGGAGAACGGCGTTAATTAAAACCTCAATACCCTTTTCGACAGTCTTGATTTCAAGATTGTCGGACGTGTCAAGCCTTGTGTGATAATATCTTGCGGGAGAGGGGTCCATTGCCGCGAAAAGCACGGACTTTATCCCGCCCTGCTGCATTGCCGCGGCATCGGAGGAGCCGAAGAAACAGGAGAGATAAGGCAAATCAAGCCCCGACAGCTCCGAGGCCTTTTTCAGCAGCGCCGCGGCCTGCGGGTCAAGCTTGACGGTGCCCGTCATATCCTTTGTGAAAATGCCCATAAAGTCAAAATCACGCAGTGTGTCGGTGCCGACAAAAACTGTCTCAACTTTGTTAAATTCTTCGGCGTGTGTCTTTGCAAAGAATTTGGAGCCGCGCAGTCCCGCTTCTTCCGCGCCGGTGGAAACGGCGATTACCTCAGTGTTTTCAAAATCTATATTGTTTGTTTTGAGGAATTGCAGAACGGCCAAGGAAGCGAATACGCCTGTCAAGTTGTCGTTTGCGCCCTGAACAACCACTTTCCCGTTTTCAAAAAAGACGCCGACAAAGAAGAAAAGCCCGCCGACTGCCATGACGATTTTAAAAACCAAAAGCAAAGTCGGGTTTATGTCGTCGACCGCGACGCTTACAATGCCAATCGCAAGGCTCAGCGCTATCATAACAAACGACATGACAATTATTGTCGTCAGCATTTTCGCTCCGCCGATGTGAGTGTATCGCCATTCATAGCTTGAGTCAGCGTGACCGCCGAATATAATCCTGCGGCGAACCTCGCCCTTAGGTTTTTTAACAAACATTACATTGCTTGACGTCGATTTTTTAAAGAAGGGGTCAAGAATCGGTTTATAAAGAAGAAAATCAAAAACAATAATCAAAAGCAAAGCGACTGTAAGCAGAAGCGACAAAACAAAAAAGCCCCCGGAAAAAGAGGGAACAACGTCAAATGCGCCAAGCTGATAAAGGATTGACGAAAGAAGAAGAAGCGTTCCTGCAACCCACGGCCAGGACATAAACGCGCGCGGGGAAAGCTTGAATGTTTCCTTTTCAACCGTGTCGGCAAATTTAGAGCAATTTTCAGCGATATAGTCCTGAGCTTTGTTTTCGCTTTCTGTTCCGGGTGCGCGCGGACCGATGTTTTTGCAGACCTTTTTTATTTCACGCACCGCGAAATTTGTGCTTTCACGCACTTTTGCGACAGGATTAAGGTTAAGTTCAGAAAGTTTCATGCAATAAAAATCCTCCGTTAATAACTACAGCACAGGGCTACGGAAACCGCAGCCCCGGCCGAATTGCTTAAGTTTTTAAATTGTTATTTTGCCAAGGCACCGACTTCAAGCATAAAAGCGCCTATTTGCCCGCCGAATTCTGGCGCGCCGTCCATGATGAGCCTGCCTGCCTTGAGCGCCTCAAGCATATCATCCTTGCTCATAAGTATGCCGAGCGCGCTGTCAAGATTGTTAAAGCGCAGTGTGAAGAAAGGCATCGCTCTTTTATATTCGCCCCTGCCGGCGCGGGATTGACCCGCTTTGACGCGCATATAAGCTGATATTTGCGGATAACCGTCGACGGCCCAGGAATAAACTCTGTCGGGGCTTTTCAGCGCCCAATCATGTATGTCGTCGTGCCCCATTTTGTTCAGCTGGCTTATCCCGCTTGAAAGGAGATAGAAGAAGCATTTGACCATCAGCTCTTTTGTCGGCTCGTCCTTGGGCGGCTCTGACGCGCCCAGCAGACCCGACATCTTGAGGAGAGTCAAAAGAAAAGGCTTGAACGCGCCGAATTTTGAGATGATGCCTCTCATTTTCGGCAGAGACGACAAAGATATCTTGCCTTTGAAAAAATCGTTCATCGCCTCCGGCGATTTAAATTCAAGCTCGACGTCCGGCGACTCGTGAAGGGCGTCCAACGTCACCGTCCATTCACCGTCCTTGATCTCAAAATATGTGGCGGTTTTCCCGCCCGCAATTTCAGGGTCAAGAGCGCTGATTTGAATGACGGCGGTGACTTTTTGGAACTGTTTCTTTAATGACGGCACATCGTTGGCAATCACCTTTACGAGAGGAAGGGCGGCGTTAAAAAAAATCTTGTTTGCGTATAGTGTTTCCTTGGTGTGCATTAAAAATCACTTCCCTGTTCAGTAAAGATGTTCAGACCTCGTCGTCCCAGTTGTCGTCCTGCTCAAAGTCCTTGTTCATGACCTCGCGGACAGTGGCGATAATGCCGTTTGAGTCAATGCCGACAATGGACATTATGTCCTCATGTAGACCGATGGGCGCGAAGTTGTCCTCATGACCGAGCCTTGTGAAACCGCAGCCCTTGCCGGCTTCGGCAATTATTTCCGCGACTGCGGAGCCGAGCCCGCCGATGATGCTGTGATCCTCGACAGTGATTATTCGGCGTGTGTCCGAAATGGCTTTTAGAACGGCTTCTTTGTCAATGGGCTTGATTGTGTGTATGTTGAGAACTCTGACCTTAAGTCCATCGGAGCTTTCAAGGAAATTGGCGGCCTGGAGCGCTTGAAACGCACATGAGCCTGTGGCGATGACTGTGATGTCTGTGCCTTCGTGAAGCTCGACGGCCTTGCCGACTTCAAAACCGTAATCATAGTCGGGGTCGCCGTAAAGAACACGGTCAAAGCCCCTGTTAATCCTGATGTAAACGGGGCCTTGCAGCTTGTAGGCCGCGCGAACCGCGTTTGCCGTCTCAACCCCGTCTGCCGGACATATGACGACAAGGTTCGGCAGTGAGCGCGCGACCGCAAGGTCGACTATCGCGTGGTGCGTCGAACCGGCCTGACCGAAAGATGTTCCGGCGTGCGTCGCGATTATTTTGGCGTTGACATTTTGATAGCATATATCTGTGTGAAGCTGGTCGGCGCAGCGCAGAGACGCGAAAACTGAAAAGGTGGAAAGGAACGGGACGCATCCCGCCTTTGCCATGCCGGCCGCAACGCCGAACATATTTTGTTCCGCGATGCCGACATTAAAAAACCTGTCGGGAAACTCCTGCTGGAATATGCCTATTTTCGTTGAATTGGCAAGATCGGCTGTGAGAGCGACAATCTCCGGATGCTCCCTGCCAAGCTCGGCAAGTGTGTTGCCGTAATACTCCGCCGTCGACATGGCTGTCGACTCAACCGCGGTATATACAAATCCTCCCGCCATATTATTTCGCCTCCCTTTCGACTCTTTCGATGCGCGCCTTAAAGTATTCGTCAAGCTCTGACTTGCATCTGTTATAAAGGTCTTCGTCGATGGCTCCGTAGTGCCATTTGTAATCGCCCTCAATCATTTTTATACCGGCGCCTTTTTTGGTGTCGGCAATAATAATGACAGGTCTGTCGCTTGCGAGAGCAAAATCAACGGCTTCGCAAAGCTCTTTGATGTTTTGACCGTCAACTTCCTTGACAACAAGACCAAACGCCGCGAATTTATCGGCGAGCGGCTCAAGCTTCATCACTTCTTCTGTGTCGCCGTCTATCATACAGTGGTTTCTGTCTACAAACGTGATGAGACTGTTAAGGTTGAAGTTGTTGATGGACAGCACAGCCTCCCAGATGGAGCCTTCGTTAAGCTCTCCGTCTCCGGTGAGGCAATAGGTCTTGTAGCTTTTGCCGAGAACTCTTGCGGCAAGCGCCGTACCCGCGGCTATGGGAAGCCCGTGACCGAGCGAACCTGTCGAGGCGTCAACTCCGACTACTTTGTTTGCGTCAAGGTGAATACCCATCTTTGAATTTGTGAGGTTAAAGGTCTTGAGCTGCTCAAGATCGTTGTAACCATAATCGCACAGCACGGGTGCGTAGGCGATGCCCGCGTGTCCCTTGCTAAGTATAAATCGATCCCTGTCGGCCCAATTTGGGTCGTCTTTTTTTATGTTGAGATATTTGTGGTAAAGAATTGTAAGGATGTCTATCGAGCTCATGCCGCCGCCTATATGACCGCTGCCTGCCCAGTAAGTTGTATCAAGGCACAAATTTCGCAGCTCATGAGCCTTTTTTTCGAGCGCGAGCCACTCTTGTTTTGACAATGACATACTTTTCCTCCCTGTCTGTTTATTTTAGCTAAGCTCCGGATGATTGTTTTTAACAGCCTTAAACGCGTCGGCGGCGACTTCAAGCGTGTGGTTGATGTCCTCGTCGGTGAGCGCGGCGTTTATGAAATGATTGTGGTGCGACGTAAAGAAAACACCTCTTGAGACGCACTCCGCAACCCACTCCTGATGAAGGAAAAGTGAGTTGTCGTTTGCTATTCTCAAATAAAACAGCGATGGCTTGCCGGAGGCGACAAGGTCAAAGCCGCTCTCTTTTCCGGCGACAATAAGTCCGTTTATAAGCTTTGTCCCGAGCGTGTCAAACATCTGCGGCGCGTTGATGGCCTTCAGCTTGTTTATTGTCGCTATGCAGGCGGCAAAGGGAACGGAACTCATCCAGTAGCTGCCTGTGATCGGAAGTCCGCTGATTGTGCTTTTAAGGTGGTCGCGCCCCATGAGAGCGGACATATTATAGCCGTTGGCAAGCGCCTTGCAAAAGCATATCATGTCGGCCTTGAAGCCGAAATAGTGGTCGGAGCCTGCAATGTCGAGGCGGAATCCGGCGCGGACGTCGTCTATAATGAGTTGTATGCCGTTGTCGTCGCAAATCTTTCTGACCTTTGCCCAAAACTCTTTTGTCATCACAACATTGTCATGGAAATTGCCGTGGTCATAGGGCTGGGCGATGATGGCTGCCACATTGTCCTTGTTTTCCTCGACTGTCCTTTCAAGCATGGGAATGTCGTCCCACGGAAGAATGATGTTGTGCATGACTTCTTCTTCAAGAACGCCGCCATAGTCCTTTTTGGCCTGCCATGGAGAAACTCCGTGGTAATATCCCTTAAAGAAGATTATCTTTTTGCGGCGTGTAAACGCTCTTGCGGTGACTGCCGCCGTCTGTGTCGTGTCGTTGCCGTTTTTGGCGAAAAAGCACCAGTCGGCTGAAGCGACTGTGTCGACAAGCATCTCCGCGCACTCAACCATCACTTTGCCGGGAGACGTGACGCAGTCGCCGAGCTTTGCCTGCGCGGCTGCCGCGGCGTCGATGTCGGGGTCGTTGTAGCCGAGGATATTAGGCCCGTAGGCACACATATAGTCGATGTATTTGTTGCCGTCCACATCCCAAAAATATGTGCCCTCCGCCCTATCTGAGAAAAGAGGCCATTTTTCGACGGGTATAAACAGACCTTCGGCGGGGCCGAGATGGCCGTAAACGCCCGCCGGTATCACCTTTGCCGCTCTTGTGAACCATTCACGGCTTTTTTCGTGCGTGTATACTGGAAAACTCATTTGCCTATCCTCCTTTAAGCCAGATATACGGCGACTCTGTCGAGTATTCTGTTTAAGTTGTCAAGCATGGAAGCCATGCCTTTCATTCGTATGGTTCCCTCGCCGATGCAAGCAAGGGCATTGACGCTGCCCTTAAAAAGATCGCTCGCAAGCCGCATGGAGCCGAACTTCATAATCGCTCTCGGCGCGTCGTCGCATTCTTTGATTGTCGTCAGCTTGTGATCCTTTGCTCTGATAGTGGCGCGGGGGCCGTCTTTTATCGACATAAGAATGTCGCCGTCGTCGATATTGGAGGCGCTGAAAGTGCTTATCGGGTCATGGTTGCCAAGCTGTGAGATGGCGCTTGCGATGGTGTAAAATGTGAGAGTTGTTGAAAGCTCAAAAAACTCAGGGTCGTTAAGAGCGTCGGGCGACGGGCGCATCACTTCCTCAAGCCTGTTCGTAAGCTCTGTAAAGGTCTTGAGCAGGAAACTAAGCTTCGTGAAGCCCTTTGTCGGTATGGGTGTAACAGTCCCGTCAATCATGCCGTTGAACTTTTCAACGCTTGAGAAGGGGAGCTTGATGTCGCAGTCGCCGCAGCCTTCCGTTACGGTGCATTTGCCGTTTGCGAATTTGATTGTCGCTTGCGGTCCGTTTTTGACGTCAAAGCCGATGGAAATGGGTTTTGTGCCTTTAAGGATTTCTTTTGCTTTCGCATCGAGATCGCACAGGTTTTCAAGTGTGCCGAGTACCGCGAACATGTTTATGTACGCCATTGTTTTTGTATCGGTCAAAACTAATCCCCCTTTACAGAATATTATTGTACCGAATAAAGCCAGACAGTCGTATTATAGCACAACACAGCAACAAATTCAATGTTTTCAAGCCGATATTTTCCATTGATTTAACTGTTGATATTTTCTTTATGCTTTATGTGATTTCCGGCTTTAAGGCAACACCGCACAATGGTTGTTGTGCGATTGCGCCGTCAGATTTTTTCGTCAGATTGTCTAAAAAGCGCAGGCAATACTTTGTGTATTGCCGAGCATTTTTGGGCGATATGACGGAAAAGATGCAAGCAAGCGTGCAACAAAGGCTT
>JAAYIY010000018.1 GCA_012523185.1 Clostridiales bacterium | reverse complement strand
GCGGGAGTCGTCACAACACCGTCGCCGAATAAGCAAGCCTCTGTCTCTGTGTGGCTGTCGTCATTAGCGCAGACGCGTGTGTGTGTCTTGGCTTCTTCGCCGTCATATTCCCAATCGCCCCAGTCGTGGCCGGTGGCGGGAATCGTCTCTGTGTATGTGCCGCCGCAGACAGAGCAGGTGTATTTCATGACACCGTCAGTTGTGCAAGTCGCGACTGTGACTACAGCACCTTCGCCAAATGAACAGGCTTCTGTCTGTGTGTGACTGTCGTCGTTGGCACAGACGCGTGTATGTGTCTTGGCTTCTTCGCCGTCATAGCCCCAGCCGCCCCAGTCGTGGCCGGTGGAGGGAACAGACTCTGTGTATGTCCTGCCGCAGACAGAGCAGGTGAATGTCTTGACACCGTTCTCTGTGCAGGTTGCGGGAGTCGTTATAACGCCGGCGTTAAAGGTGCAATCTGATGTCTCTGTTGCACCGCAAAGCGCGCATTCGCGGCTGTGTGTCATTGCGCCGTCGTCAGGTGTCCAATCGCTCCACTCATGGTCGCAGCCTTCTTGACCAAACGTTACAACAGCGTTATCTGTTGAGAATGTCTGACCAAACTGAGCAGCGTTGTCAGGGATGCCGAATTGCTTGTCATGCCCGGCGCGGATAACTGAAATCGGGTTGACAATCATGGGCAGAATTGTCGGGAACCATTCCTCAACAAACCCTGTCGTGACTTGCGTGCCGTCGTAATCCACCGAATCTTTTGCCTTGAGCGTTACTTCAAAGAGATCGCTCATTGAAGTCGGTGAAGAACCGAATTGTGAAACAACTGAATTTGGCGCCGCTTTTGTGATAACTGTGCCGAGTATGATCTTGTAGCGATCCATGTATTCCGGCGTGTTATATCCTGCAGGAATTGTCGGATACAGTGCCACAGGAGAAGTTACGCCCCAGCACTCAATATCGTAATGGCGCTTGATTGCCGTAGACGCCGTTACTGTAATCACTTCTTCTTCAAATAAATCGGGACTAAGAAGATCTTCCTTTGCGAAAACTTCGTCGTATATGTTGACAAGGTCAAACATATCGCTGTCCCACACAACGCCCATCATCATTCCGGGGCACAGGAAGCTTGTGTAGGCTTTGACAGTAAACGTGACTAAATCGCCGGGGTTAACTGTCGTCTTGTCGGGAACCACCGCGAATTTAACGATAGCCTTTGACTCGTCTCTGTAAGGCATGTGGTTGTGAACCGTGACGCCGCCGTCACCAACCCATATGTTGATTGTTTCGTTAACCGCAGTGATGTTGTCCGCCGCAGCCTGAAGTTGAGCCTGCGTCGTGAAGCTTGTCGTCATGTCCTTGTAAGCGTATGTCGCCGCAAGGAAAGCATCAATGCCCGCTTCGTTAATTGTTTGATTAAGAGCGGCGGCAACCATGATTATGGCTTCGTCCGTGTAATAATAGAGGTTCATATTTGTGGGCAATTCGCTTATGGCGTCTGTGATGGGGGAATAGTCAAGCTCTGTGTTGATGTCATCAAACGCCGCGTAAATGTCGGTGTTCGCATTGGCTGTGCCGCCTGTGAATGTTGCGCCTCCGACACTGCCCACATGCCATGAGTTGAACGCCTTGCCATAAAGCGAGGCATCGGGCACGGTCGCCGGCAAAGTGACTGTCTGACCATAGAGATAGTCATCCTGCTGGAACTGAATGTATGTTCCGTTATCGGCGGCATAGTCGTAATATTTGTATGTGTAGTAAACTGTTATTCTGTCGAGATATACTTTGAGTACGGTTCCCGACTCCGCAAGTATCGAAGAGCTGACAGTGTTAGCCGCGTTTACCGTGAATCCGGGCGTAACATAGCTTGCGGGATTGACAGAGACAGTGGTGCCTATTGTTCCTGTTTCTGTCGATGTTTCAGGCGTGCCGTATGCGCCTGACGTGTTCATTCTATATACTTCTATATTATAGGAAGCAAGAGTTGATTTAAAGGAGGCTGTGTATGTCGCATCCGCCGTTATCGTGTCTGAAGCGGACGGAAGAGCCGGTGTCCACTTATCAAACACATAGTTGGCGCTTGGATGTGTCGCCGGCACTGTTATTGCGCTCCAGGGAGTCCCCTTGAGGACTGTCTGCGGAGCCAATGTGTCGATTGTTCCGTTTGAACCGCTCGCGAAGCTTATCGTCGCCCACTGCGAGTTATCCTGCACAAAGTTAGCGGTTACTGTGACGTTGCCCGTAACTGTCGGCACGGCGCCTGTCCAGCCATTGAACTTGTAGCCGGAGGCTGCCGAATATGTCGGATACCAATCGTCGTTCCAGGGCGTCCCCGAATATACCGAAACAGAGGGAGTGCCCGTTATCGTGCCGTAAGCTGTGTTGTTGGAAACGAAAGTTACGGTGTATTGGGTTTTTGCCGTGTAGTGTGCCGCAAACTCAACATTTTCCGTTACTTCGTACTGCGAGCCCGCGTTGTATGTTTGCGCTCCGACAGTCCAGTAGTCAAAATCATAGCCTTCAATCACCGGAGCATTCGGAAGCGTGATGAAGTCGCCGGACTCAATGTCGTCAATGGCAAGGCTCGTTATCTCCGTCGTGCCGTCTTGCTCAAAAAACTTGGCGCTGAAGGTGGACGACTGAGAGTTGATCTCGAATGTGCCTGTCGCGTTGTCAAGATCTATGCAGCGTCCGGGACTGACAGATGTCTGCCCCCTGGTGTAGCCCGCGGCATATGATGAGCAATAAATCTTGTTGCTTGTTTGCCCCATTGTCGTATAAACTCCGGCATAAGGCATCTCTATTGTCGAAGAAGTCGTCGTGCTCGCGTCAGCGACAACAGTAAGCCTGAACGTGGCATATTCCGCCTTAGGAATGTTAATTAAGTATCCGTCGGCGGAAGATGTGGTGTTGCAAGCAAAAATGATGCTGACAAAGTTCATGTTCTCATATCCGGGCAGAATCAGTGGTCCGTCGTGCCACGCATGAGGGAATTGAGGCTGGACAAGGTGGTTGTTGTTTACGAGCCCCGTGTAGCCGCCGGGAGACCCAAGGGTGTCGAGCAGGTTCCATTCGTTGCCCTCTACGTCAAAAGCCGTCGGGGCGTCGGCATAGTCGATAAGCTGCGCAAATCCGCCGGTGAAGATGTTTTGCTGCTTTGTAACACCGTCAGCAACACCGTTTATCAGCGGCAAAAATACAGTCTTATCATACCAGAACTGTGCGTAAACCGAGCCGGTCCAGAAGTTTGTTTCAACTGAATAGCCTACTTCCACAATGTCTCCGGTGGAAAGTGCCGCACCGCTTTTGGGAAGCAAGGTTCTTGTTTCATTGCCCCCCCCGTCAGTAGTAATTTTGTAGAAGTTCAGCTCAAAAATCGCTGTGCCCAGCGCCGGATCTCCAATCGGCTCTGCGGAAACGGCAATTGAAAATACGCTGAACGCCATAACTACTGAAAGCACTACAGCAAGAATACGTTTTGCTGTTTTCATGTGTTTGTTTTCCTCCTTAAATCTTATTGGTTTATATCATTTCGCTTTTGCGAACAAAACCCATAAAGTTTTTAATAGTCTATGAAAAAGTTACCGTCAAAGCACTGCCCTATGTATCCGTAGTATTGCGACGCTTCGATAATAGTACCGAAATCGTCGCCTGAGACCATATTGTCAGCCGTGACGTCGCAGGCAAGGTATTGCGCGTTATCCCATGGACTTGCCGTCCATGAAAATTCCTGCTCGCTCATGCTGGCGTCAAGGATGATGGAGGCGTCGGTAAAGTCTATTATGCCGTTGCCGTCAACATCTCCGAACACCACGACAGTGTATGTGCCTATCGGGTTGCCCCTTCCGTCGTAAGCGTTTACGACGGCTCCCGTGCTGCATGTGCCGGCATCATTCGGGATTACTTCGTATGTCGCCCCGCTCTCTGCTGTCACAAACGCCGCAAAGTCGCTTTCGTCCACAATCAGCGCCTCGCCCGATGCCACCTTTGTCAAGCCGTAAATGTAGCCGTTTGCTTCGTCAATAACGGTATCAGTGTTGACATGTGGGACAAGCGCCGCTTCCGTCCTGTAACAGCCGACAGTTTCCTTTGTGCAGGTCACTGTCAGGTTGGACTGCTCCATGACATATACAACAGCGTTTTCAGGGTCTGATGTGCCCTGATAATAGAACAACGCCTTGTACGCGCTCGTGGTCGGTACAATTATGTCTCCGGAAGTAGCCACAGGAAAATCTTTGATGCGAAGCTGGAATGTGATGCAGTTTGAGCCTGTCGGCTGGTAGTAATAGTTGAGCCTCCCGTTGTTTGACTGACCGAGCCACTGAATCAGAAGGCAGCCGTAATTGCTGACAGAATATGCGCCTGAATGAACCTCTGTTTGACCTGTCGCATCAGCTGATGTCAGGCTTGATCCGGTAACGGCAATTTGTCCAAACGCCTGCACGTTGCCCGGGTTATCCTCATCAATCGTGACGAGCTCAAAAATCCTTGACGAAAACATGACAGGCCAACGCATTCCCGTGCAGTAATAGTCGGTCGATATGTTGAGCGTGACTGTGATTATTTCACCCGGATAAAGGCCTGTTTTGGTGTCGGCAGTGAAAACTAATCCTATATTGCCTGTTTCTCCAGCCGCAGAAACCCCGAATGAAAGCGAAGCAAACACGAGGAGGAGCGCAAGCGCCACAAGCGCCACTTTTTTAAATATGTTCATCTTTTTCCTCCCTCATAATCGTTTTGATTTCCGCCGAAAGCCGAAACCTCCGGCGGAAATGCCTTCGTGATAATGTTTAATATTCTATCTTGTAGTCGTCATTAGGTGTGCCGTTCCAATTTTGGTTGATCATGTATTCGTAATCGTTGACGTCAAGAAGTATGTTTAAGTCGGAGCCGTCCACATTGCCGTCGTGGTTAAGGTCGCAGGAATATATCCACGGGTTGTCGTTGTTTGTGTACCATGTCCAATCATAAGCATATTCGCACACGTCTAAAAGCATGCCGTAGTCGCTGTTTTCGACTATGCCGTCGCCGTTGATGTCGCCGAACACGACAACCCAATATGAGGCGACAAGCGTCGTCTTTGTGGCGTCGGTGTAAACCATGAGCCTTGCGCCTGTTGTGTCAATGTACGAGTCGTTGTAATCGTAGTCGCTGCAAACATATGCTCCTCCGGTCGCCTCATATAAGCCGTCAAGCGAAAGGTTGTAAATATCAATACCGTAGATGAAGTTTACTTCATTTCCGTCAACGGAGCTGTAGGTGTAAGGCTGGGGATTGATGATTATCGGCTCGAGACCGGGAATCTCAACAGGATTTATGCCCGGCTCGGCGGCAGTCTCAAGCCCTGTGAAAGCGTTGTTGAGCGCCGTGTATGCGTTGTTGACAATAAGCTGGTTTTCCTCACTCCACTGGTATTTCTCGCGGAGACAGCTAAGGGCGTCTTCATAAGCAGCCTCAAAAGCAGACCAGGAAAGAGCTGTGTAATAGTCGTTATCGTTGCCCGCTGTGTAAATCGGCTCGGCAGTGTCCAGAATCTCTCTAAGCTGTGAATAATCGACGCTTGACACAAGCCTCTTCATCGCGGAGACAAGCTCTGAATAAGCCCTGTTTACCTTTGATTGACGAAGTCCGTCGCCGGCAAGTAATTCGGTGCCGCTCACGCAAGTGCCGATAGGCTCTGCCGCGACAGCGTTAGCAAATGTCCTTGCGTTGACAAAGTTTTCCCATGTTTTCGCGTCGTAGTGACCTGCCTGCACAGCGTTAGCTTCGAGAAGCGCACCGATGAGATAATCTTTGTACGCTCTCACTCTTATAAGGCGGTTGCCGTAAAGGGTGAGCCTGTGGGTGACGTAAGCCGCCTCAATGGCGTCGATATCCTCGCCGTCTTCCCACTTGTTAATAAGCTTGTTTGCGCTGCTTCTCTCTGTCTTAAAGTTGTTGTATGTGTAGCCGACATAGTCCTCTCTGCCGAAGAATGAATAGCCGTTTTCATAGTATTCGACATCGACTTCTTCACCCTCGTCGTTCAGCTTTGTCGCGCATGGTGCGACGAAGCTCTCAAGAGCCGTCTTAACCGACGCGGCGCCGCTTGAAAGCGAGCCTCCCTCAAGCTGGTGGATTGCAGTGTAAAGATTGTATGCCGCTTCCTCATAAAGATCCGCGTGCGTGTACTGAAACGAGCTTATGTTTCTCGGCCTGTAAATGATTGCCGCGGCGCTCCTGAGGGCATCGATATAGTCGTTCCATACTGTTGAGCCGTTTACGTTTTCTGTGATTTCATCGTCGTCTTCCTCGGCATAGAAATCCTTGTATGTCGCGTCATATGAGCCCTGATTGTAGTTTGCCTGCTGACGGTTTGATTTGACGGCGCTGTTGAACATTGAGGGCAAATCAAAATCATCATAGAAGTATACGCGGTGGTCAAACGTGATCGTTTCCGCCGCGCTGTTTGTCGGCGTCGCGTAGAAAGTGAATCTTGATTGGTAAATGCCGTCGTCCGGGCGCGTCGCGTCCTCGCCGACAGTGTATGGCGCGTATGGCCACGCTCCGCCCTTCCTTGTCGTCGCTATCGGAGTCAGCGGGGTGATTGAAATGCCGTTAGCTGAAAGGGACGAGTCAATTACAGCGCTTGAAAGCGAGAATGTCGCGTCTGCCAAATGCTGCGTCGATTGACTTGCCACGTTCCTCTGAAGCGTAAATTCTGTGCCGGCAAGACCTGTAACCTCACTTTTTTGGTTTAAGTATTTTGCGTAAGCGTAAACAAGGTGTGTGTTTGTCGTGAGGTAGTCGTATTTTGTCTTGTTGGAGCCGTCGTCCTTGGCATCGGAAACAAATGTGAAGCAGGTCGCCTTAAGGGGCATCGGCGTCATAACGGCGCCGGTCTCCTCGTAGACGTTGTAGGTGATTGTTATGCTAAGAACTGAATCGTCGGCGGGCTTTCCGTTAATCGTGAATGTCCTTGACTCGCCGCCGTTAATGGTTCCCGTAGACGGGGAAATCGTAACGCCGGGTTGGTTTGTCTGAACACCGGTTATAGCGTACTTGTAAAGCTGATCCCTTGTCGTGACCCCGTTTTTGTTTGTAAAGGCTGTGTTTATGCCGCTTGAGCCGTTAAACATATAGAATGTGGATGTGGTCAGGGGGTTCAGTGTTTCCGGGATGCTTATGTATGGGTAGCCGAACTTTTCCGCGGAGCTTAAATCAAGCAGGGTGCAAAGAAGCGGAAGAAGCGACGGCAAGATTTCCGAGGCGCGGTCGTTTAGCCCGACAAAAAGGTTTTCGATTAAGCTTGAGAGAAGATTGGGGCTGAGCAGACCTTCAAGCGAATCGTAGCTGTAAGAGTCGGTGTCGAACGTGCCGGGTATTACATAGTTGAAAATGTCCACAATCCTGCCCAGTATGACTTGGATTATTGTGCCGTTGAGATCCGCGTCGGGATCGTCGTTCCTCTGCAGCAGGGCAAGGATGCTTTCAATGTCAAGATTGAGAATGTTTTCAAGAATGTCGTCGAACAGCAGAGAATAAAAATCATCTCTCGGCGAGCCGTAGTCGTCGTTAGGCAGCCAGCTTGACGGAATAATGCTGAATAACAGCGAGCTTAACTTATCCCAGCCTGTGCTGCCGCTGATTTCGGAAACTAATCCGCCGTAGTTGGACTCGATCCAAGAGAAGCACTCATCCGCAAGCTCGTCGAAAGAAATACCGTAGTTAAGATCCATATTGGTAACTTGGTTAAGACCGTAAACGGCTGCGTCCGCGACGATTTGGAGAATGCCGTCGATGTCATGCGACAATGACGAATAATCGCGTGAAGGAACATAGTTTGAGGCGAGAGACTTTGACGCCTCAAAGAGAACGTCAATCATCGTGTCGCAAGAGCCGGGGATGTTAACATCGTCTATCGAGCCGTTAAGTATCGAGCGGACAATGTAAGTGACAAATTCCTCGTCGGACATAACAGCAACCTGCTCGGGAGTCAGAACCTCGACGTAGCCGGCAAAGAATTGGTTGCCTGTGATGGCAAGAACCTGTTTGGCGGCGTCAATGATGTTGTCAAGAAGCCCCGCGTTGCCGTCTGAATAGTTCCAGTCTATTGTCAGATTGTCGGGATTGGCAATCTCTTGGACAATTTTGCCGACAATATCGTTTATATGGTTTACAAAGGTGTCGTTTTGGATTGTGCCCCAATCACTGAAGCTGAACGGGCTGAGATGGAAGTCGATGTTGAGCAGCTCGGCATATTCGTTTATGTTGGAGGCGTCCTCTGTGTATGTCGGGTTGCCTTCGGAGTCAAGAACAGGCTTGCCGTTGCTGTCAAGTATCGGAATGTATTCGATGCCGCATACCTTCCTAAGCTCTTGTTTAAGCTTACTGTTGGCAAGAGGCACAACAACGCTGTTGAGACATATCCTGACACATTTTTCGATTATCTCATAAATGGAGTCGTTTACTAAATCAACCTGTGATGTGAAGCCGGGAACATACTTTACAATATAACCGGAAATTTTGTTTAAGGTGTCGCTCTTATCGGGATTGTATGTGCCGCTTGCGATGAGGTTGATGAAAGTCGATATGTACTGGTCGAGCGTCATGGATTTTGGGTCGAACGTTGCAAAAGCGGGATCCTTTTTATAGTCGGGATAAACAAGCTTTGCGACTGCTTCCTTAGCAAGCAGCTCTAAATCAAGGAACTCGGAAATATCCACAAACCCCGCGACTATGCCGAGGTTGAGTCCGCCGTTGGCGACAGAGCCGTAAGGAATCTTTTTAAGAACTCCGGCATTGTCGGCAAGGAACTGGAACAGCGCCAACAATATGTCTCCGTCGTTTTTACCCGCCGTCGTTCTTCTCGGGCAGTTTATGATGGCGTTGAAGTTGAGGTTTTGGATGTCGCCGCCAATCGTGCTTGCCATAGAGGAAACAGTGTTCCAAAGGGACACCACGCTGTTAAGAGCGGAGTCCACTGTCCTAAGGTCAAGCTCGATGGTGAGAAGACCCGCGAGATCCTCGTTGACCTGCAAGCTTTCTTTCGCGAGCATACGATCCACCTCATCCATCAGCATGGACGCGTACTGCTGTGTGGAAAGAATCGGCTTATCTATGCAGTCATAGGCTGTGATCGCGGAATCTTTGTAAGCATAATAAGCGGATTCCGCACCGATGGTCATGGTGCCGAATATCAGAACCATGGTCAGAAGGACGCTGAGAATTTTTTTGAAATTTCTCACTTGGTTTTACACCTCCGTTTAATGTTGATACAAATATCAGTTTCACCTTTGTATAGTATCCGAAAATCAAGGCGCACATTTTGGTTTCATGCCGCAAAGACAGTGCGCGTGGTGCTTTGCGGTTTTGAATGCACCGGGAATCATCTCCTCCATTCATCTTATCGTTGCGAAATTATTGTTAAATTCAAATGAAACCGGCAGACAATCGCGCCGCTTGCAGAGGATGAAAATTTAAATACAAAAACGGGCATAACGACGCCATAGTGCCACTCATACGGTTAACAATAATATAATCTAAAACAACCGATTTGTCAATGAGTTTTGCAATCAAAAAAATAAATTATACATTTTACACAAAGCAGGTTCCCCTTTTTAGTGTATTGTTAATACTTGATAAGGAAACAAACGAATATAAACTTTTGCCTTTTGTCTAAATATGTCAACACATGAAGATTTTTTATTTTTGCTTACTTTTTATTGCGTATATAACTTAAAATGTACATGGCTTTATTTCTTATTTCTCTCAATAATGTGTAAAGGTCTTAGCCCTTACACAGCTTATTTCTAAATAATGACTGCAATGTGGTTTTTTTGGTCAATCGGGATGAAATCAGACAGCTTTTCGTCAACGAAAAGTTTGCCGTTGCTTTCAGATTCAACACATATCATTATTTCTGTGTCCTTAATTCTGATTTCGGCCTTAAACGGCAGCAAGTCTTTTGTTATATTCGGTTTTACAAACATTTTTTCATCCTTAATTCTTATTCCCAACACTTCTTCAATTACCGCCCTGTAGTACCATGCCGCCGAACCGGTGTAAAGGCTCCAGCCTGCACACCCCTTGTTTGCTTCGTTTGCCGATACGTCGCCCGCGAGCGCGTATGGTTCCGCTCTGTAGCGCGCCATTCCCTCTGCGGTTTCACAGACAGAAGCCGGATTTATCATCCTGAGCAGCTTTATGCCCTCCTCCTTTTTCCCGAAACGTATAAGCGCCATGCAAAGCCACGCGGCGGCGTGCGAATATTGCCCGCCGTTTTCCCTTATACCCATGGGATACGCCGTAATATAACCTGCGTTTAAACCCTTGCCTGTAAACGGCGGCGCAAGCAGCTTTATCATTTCATTTTTTTCGTCCGCAAGCTCTCTGACCGCGGTGTCAAGGGCTTTTTCAAGCCTTTCCTTATCGGGCATATCCGCAAAAACGGCAAAAGACTGTGACAAGCTGTCTGTCACACATTCCTGTTGCCTTAACCTGCCCTCGGCGCGGATTCCGATCGGCGTACCGTCGTCAAAAAAAGCTCTGATATAGCTTTCGCCGCCCCAGGCGTTTTTGTCAACCGCTTCTAAAAGCTTCTCGGCATAATCAATATAATCTTTCTCTCTTTGCTCGTCACCGGCAAATCGACAGACAGCAGACATTTTTCGCAGGACTATTGCTAAAAACTGCGAAAGCCATACGCTTTCACCTTTTCCGCCGATTCCAATCCTGTTAAATCCGTCGTTCCAGTCGCCGCCGCCTATGAGGCACAGGTCATGGACGCCGGTTTTCATTGCGCGCTCCACCGCCCTGACGCAATGCTCATATACAGATCCCTTTTCAGCCGAACGGCACGGTATGAAATAGCGCTCATTTTCATCAGCCGAAAGCTCGCTGCCGCTTAAAAACCTGATTTTTGTTCCGAGAATTGACATATCTCCTGTTTTTTCAGTATATTCGGCGACAGTGTAAGGAAGCCAAAGCATATCGTCGCTGTACCTTGTGCGAACGCCTTTTATGCTTTCATTGCCCGGCAGCCTGTGCCACCAATGAAGCACATCCCCCTCCTCAAACTGAACGGCCGAGCAGCGGTAAATGTGCCTTTTTACAAGCTCCGGTTTCAGCATTATGAGAGCGGTGCTGTCTTGAAGCTGATCCCTGAAGCCCCAAGCTCCGCCGCATTGATAAAACCCTGTCCTGCCGTAAATTCGGCTGCTTGTTATCTGATGCGGCAGCCATGTGTTCATCATTTTATCGAGAGCTTTGTCAGGCGAAGAAATCCTGAAAAAGCTGCCTTCTGTATCGGCAGGGGATGCTTTAACTCGCTTCATCACAATTACGGCGTCCCTTTTTGCCGCCCACATGAGCCTGAAAACGACTGTCTTTTCTTCGTCCTGTCCGAGCCACACATCTTTGCCGACAGCGGCGCAGACATCAAATGTCGACGCTCTCCTTGACTTTTTATCTTCACTCCTCCAGAAGTCCATCCTGTCTGTGCATACAAAATCGGCCTCGCCGTCTATCGCCAGCTCCGCGTATCCTTTTATTTCACTGTAAGCCGAAGACATCACCAAACCGCTGCCTATTCTGTCTGTCTTGATAAAGCGGCTGTATTCTCTGTCGATGCCGAGAACAGGCTCCGTGTAATAAACGGCGCTTGCCTTAAGCTGTGCGGGGCTTTTGTTTTTCAGCTTCAGCTCGCAAACCTTCATCATGCCTTTTCGCGGCACACTTACAGTCACCTCATATTCCACTTCCCCGGCTTTTCCTGTATAGCGCGCCCTGTCAGGTGAAAACTCGGCTTTTGAATCCTTTATCAAGTCATAATTTTTGTTCCTGAGCCTGAGAATCAGCATTTCACCGATATTGTCTGTCCTTGTGTCGTTGCTCCAGGGGGTCAGTTTGTTTTCACGCGAGTTAATTGCCCATGTAAAGCCTAATGACTTGTCAGACACCAACGTCCCGAAGGTCGGGTTCGCAAGGACTAAACTCCATGGCACACATGGTTTGTCGGCATCTTCTCCGATTACAATATTGTCACCAGTAAAGTAATATGTCTTTACATTGTCGTCTTGTGTGTGTTTTTTTAGAGGCTGTGTGCGTGCAAAGGTTATGGGTGTAAACGGGTATTCGCGGCGTTCGAGCCGCTCCTGTGTCTTTGGCGCGATATAAGACGCCGCGGCTTTAAGCGCAAGCACTTCCTCCGCCGAATAGCTTGAGAGATTAACTATGTGCGCGCCTCCCCCGTTTCCGTGGCAGTCCTCCGTTCTTTCCTTTTTAAACGCGTCTCGTATTGCGGAAAAAAGGGGCGTGTCATATTCTCCCCCTTCCCTGTAACCTATAACAAGATCAGTCATGATTCCCGCTCTGCGCAGTCTGTCATTCAGTCTTATATACGGCACCGCTCTCGCCGTGTCGGACACATTGTGAACCTCGATAAAAACTATCGGGTCGTCGCCTGATATGCCAAACGTCCATATGGCGTTTCTTTGCAGCTTGTTTTTAGCGGCCGCGTCCGCTGACTCCTTTGTAACCTTCGCCCCGTATAATATGCACGGAATAATCGGGTCGCCTATGACTGTCTCCATGCTGCCCTCACGCAGCAGCTCCGGTGCGCCCTTTCCGCTCTTGATTCCCCCTGTTTCGCGCATTTTCAATATTTTGTTTATTGACTCGTTTACTGTTGACGACGCCGCAAAGACAAGGTTTAGCTCCGCGGTGCCCTTCGGCGGCAGCTTAATCTTTATTTTAAACGTGCCGCACACATCGGGCAAGCCGCCGCTTCCCTTGAATTCAGGTATGACGTTAAGGAGCGACGGCACGCCCTCTCCGCTTTTCAAAAGCCTTTCACGCGACGTTTCAAACGTATATACGACATTTTCAAGAAAACCCGCGGCAAGGCACAGCGCGTGTTCGTCGCCTCTCGGTCTCCTTGTAAATGTCAAAATCTTGTTTTGGCTGTCGTGCCTGTCCTCGATGAACAGCTTTGAAAACGCCGGGTGCGCTTTCGCGTCCTTGTACGGCGCAAGGCTCGGCTCAAAATATATTATCAAATCCGCGTTTAAAGTCCCCTGCCGCTTATTCTTAATAATAAATGTTCGCTGCTCTCCGGAAATTCTCGGGTGAACCGATGTTTTCATCAAAAAAGCCACTCCGTCCTTTTCGGCGGAATGCTCGACTTCCGAATTAGTAAACCCGCATTTATATTCGACATCCGGCAGATAACCGAACGCGTTAACAGAGGGCAGCGTCAGTGTGTCATTTTTAAGCAGCGCAAACACACCGTTCGGCTCTCGCAAAATGTCGGCGCTGTGCCGAAACACGCTTGTCCTCCTGTAAAGGGACATGGAGGCCCCCAAGTCTGTCACGGCAGACGTCCACTCGCCGTTAGTGAGCAGCTTGACATGCGGGGCGGCGGGCGTTATCACTTCAAACTCCCTTTTCTGCGGTTCTGTCCGCTCCCTCGTTTTCGGGATGTTCCGCATTTCAACATCCTTAAAAACGGCCGCACCGATAGGCACCTTCTCATGTAAAAGGCATTCGCCGGAAGCCATTTTGTCGTCCGCCATGAACCGCTTTTGAATTATATTTCCCTTTAGCGTGTTGAGTATGGAAAGCAGGCTCATCCCTATGTGGTGCGCCATGTAGCTCCTAACGACGGCGTAATCCTGACCGTTTGTGCGGACGGGCGTAAAATCAGCAGCCTCATAAAATCCGCATCTGCCCGTCATTTCCATGTCCTCAAGGCGTTTCAGGTTTTTCATTGCGGCCGACGGCTCAAGCCCGAGTGTCAGAAACGTCGAATACGGCGATATGACAAGCTCCGAATCAAGCCCTCTTTTAAGTCCGAGCTTTTGAACACCGTGCGCCTTATACTGGTAATTTAACTGTCTGTCGAACGCGTAAAAACCGCTTTCGGATATTCCCCACGGGACATTTTTCCCTTCCGTTCTTTTTTTCTGGCACCACGCGCAAAACTTTAAAGCCTCATATCCGAGCGTTCCCTCCGGGGCGGGCAAAAATATATACGGCATGAAATATTCAAACATTGTGCCTGTCCATGAGGCAAGCCCCGTGTATCTCCCGGCGCCGACGAGCGTCCTGCCGAGAGAACCCCAGTGCTTTTTCGGTATCATTTTTCCGGCTATGGCATAATATCCCGTCATCCTTGCCTCGCTCATAAGCAGGTCGTAAAACGACGATGAAAGCTCGTTTTTTTCAACGTCTATTCCTATATGAAAAAGATGTCTGTGTCTGTTGTAAAAAATTGTGATGTCCGTATCCGATATAATTTTTTCTATTCTTGAAATAAGCCCCGAAATTTTGTCGTTTTCGCCTGCAAACTCCTTAAGCCCCTCTTTGAGAGCTATCAAGCTGCATAGCAGATTTCCGCTGTCCACACAAGAAAGATATCTCGGAAACAGCGGCTTTAAGCTTCGCGTATCATACCAGTTGAGCAGATTTCCGCTGTGTTTTTCAAGCTGTTCTATGCTTGAAACAGCCTTTGAAATTCTGTCGAATAATTCGGCGCTGTCTATCAGCCCGAGATCCCGAGCCGCAAGGACGCAAAGAAGCGCAAGACCTATATTTGTCGGCGACGTTCTGTTTGCCGTCCTGTAAACAGGCGTCTCCTGTATATTGTCAGGCGGCAGCCAGTTGTTTTCAGGCGTGCAAAGCTCCTCAAAATATCGCCACATCGCGGCGGCATAGGAATTTAGCCTGTCCCTGTCAAAGTAACTAAGCTTTGCCCCGCTTTTCTCCTTCTCACTGCCTGAAAAAAGGAGGAAAGCTGCGCCCGCAAGGAAAATCAATCCGCAAAGCCTTGAATAAGGAGACGGAAAAACAAGCAGCAGCGCGGAGCTTAATAAGGAAGGAAGGCACCTGACAAATGTTTTAAAGCCGCTTTTTCCGCTGTCGCTTTGAGCGAAAGTCGTCCATTCAAGCATTCTTTTTCTGCTTATCAAGCTTCTCCAAAGCGCCCTCGTCATGCCGCAGAGCGAAACCCACGCCGTTTGCGGCAATATGCCGACAAGCGCCGCCCCCCTTATGAGGTCGGCAAGCGCCGCGGGCATCGCGGACGAGTAATAAAGCCTTGACAGCATGGATGTTCCGCCTTTAATTATAATGCGGACAGACGAGAGGAAGTTTCCGCCCGCCGCGGCAAGCAGGCACACGACTACCGCGGCGGCGGCCGCTTTGCCGCCCATCAGTCCCGAAAGCAGCACGGACACCACCGCCGGGATCGGAGTAAGCGAACGTAGCAGGTTGTCTAAAAGCTTGTATCTTGACAGTCCGTTCAAAGGACTTTTTCCGAAAATAAAGGACGCGTTTTGCCAATCGCCCCTTATCCAACGCTCCATACGGTCGTAATAAGCCGACTGACGTTTTGGAAACCCGTCCGTCACCTGAATGTCTGAAACATATCCGCAGCGCAGGAAACAGCCTTCAAGAATGTCGTGCGACAACACTTTTTCCTCTGAAAAGGCGTTGTTCAGCAGCTTGTAAAAGGCGTCTGTGTCAATAAGCCCTTTGCCCGCAAAAATTCCCTCGCCGAAAAAGTCCTGATATCTTTCCGAAACGACGCTGTCATAAGCTGTGAAGCCGAATTCGCCCGCCATGACTTTTGAAAAAAGTGTCGTCGAGGAGCCGAGCGTAACGCCCACACCGGGGGCAAGTATGCCGTAACCGGACTTGACTACTCCAAGATTCTCGTCTATGACAGGCCTGTTGAGGGGGTGCCGCGCGACTGACACAATTTGAGGCGCCGTGTCAAGCGGCAGCAGCGTGTCGCTGTCGAGCGCCAATAAATATTTTGTCTCACACATTCCTTTGACGTCGCCGCTCAGCTCAAGAAAGCCGCCGCCCTCGCCCTTAATCTCGCGGATCAGCTGCGTAATCGCTCCCCTTTTTCTTTCCCATCCCGAAAAACAGCCTTGTGTCGGCGAATATACCCTCGGGCGCACTGCCAAAATAAAGCCGCCGCCGAAGCTGCCGTTAAGCTCGTCAACCGCCCTTTTTACAGCAGTGATTTCCGCTTTGTCTTCCGGTCTTTCCGGTGTCCCGGCACTTTTAAGATCCGCCAGCAAACACACCTTGACATTTTCACCGCCGTTGGAGAGCCAAATTCCCCGCAGATGTTTTTTTAGTTTTTTTACGCTTGCCGCTCCGTGCAAAAGGACGGAAATTGTTATGAGCGTCTTTCCGTCATTCGGTACCTTACCTTCTGCGTTCATCCTCGGCAGCGGAATTGTCTTTATAAGGCTCGGCGACACGGCGCCTGTCAGCGCCGACACCAAAGCCCTGAACGGAAGATACAGCAGCGCCGCAAGGCATAATCTGCCTGTGAAAACAGCCGTTGATACAGAGGCTACTATCGGAAGCATGTTTTCAGCCGCTATGAGCAGTGTCCCGACCACTTTACCGCGTTCATTGCTGAACAGCCCGTTGCCGATATGTCTTTCATAATCGTTTTTGCCGGCGCGCGCGTTTTCAAGCAGCCGAAGCGCCACCTGCTCCTCGTCCGTGCCTTTTTTTCTCGCCATGCTTGATATCAAATATCTGTACAGCGATTTTGTTTCATCCGCCATATCCCTGTATACACCCGCCGGGTCAAGCATCAGTATCTTTTCGACGGGGCTGAGCTGTTCGTTGACCGCGTCAAAATCTATATCGGGCATACAGCGCATTGATTTTATAGTGTTGCCGATAAGCTCTATCGCTTCGCCGCCCTCCAGCCGTATGCTGTCGCAGGCAAATCGAAGCAAAACACAGCGAATAATCACGGGCAGAAGCTCCGCCTCGCAGCCCTTGAGTTTATGAGGCTTAAACCTTTCAATCAGTTCATCCTGCGAAGGTATGACACCGTTTTCACAAATCCGCATACAAAGCGTGTAAATCAAAGGCAGACCGTCTGCTCCGGACGGCGCGGACGCGTTTTTAAGCGCCGACGACGCCGGTCTTATTTCGCGCTCAAAAAGATAGTAATTATCGCCGAGCCATTCATCGAACGGTCCCTTTTCCCTTGCCGAAAGCGACCTTGCATATGCGCGCCTAAGCTCCCTGCGCTCCTTTTTAAGCAGCCTTATTAAAGCCTCCATACCGCTTTTTCCACGCAACCTTTTCAGTCCCTTCCTTTTCACTTGTCATCGTCCGCGCTTTTTGCAAGCCTTTAATGTGCCGTGCGCAAGCCTTGCGCAAATTATGACCGCCGGTATGCTCACGATGCACAGCAGAACCTTGACCGCCCCTTTAAGACAGCGGACAAGCCTGTCAGTAATCACAAGCAGCTTTAACAAGCAGAAAAGCTCTTTCATAAAAAATCATCTTTCTGTAAAATCGGACTTTTGATTTTCAGGTCTGTTTTAAACGACAAGCAATAAACAACCATGCGCAAAGCCCGCAAAACTCCGCCCTCGCCGGATTACGGGTTCACGCGTGATTTTAAAACCCGAAATATCTTTTTAAGGCAACACCGCACAATGATTGTTGTGCGATTGCGCCGTCAGATTTTTCGTCAGATTGTCTAAAAAGCGCAGGTAATACTTTGTGTATTGCCGAGCATTTTTGGGCGATATGACGGAAAAGATGCAAGCAAGCGTGCAACAAAGGCTTCAGCCGCTCATTGCGCGGTGTTGCCTTAATGCGTCAGCAGCACACCATGCGCGATTGACGGGATGCTTTCACCTTGAAGCGACGATACGGGGGACATCAAGGCGCCCGTGCCGACAAACAGCACTCTGTTAATTTCACCGGCTTTAAGGCGGCGCATGATGTAGGAGCAAACCACCGCGCCGCTGCACCCGCAGCCTGAGGCGCCCGCGTGCACGTCCTGCTCCTCAAGGTCGTAAAGCATCAATCCGCAGTCGGCATGGACGGAGCTTATATCGACGTCTTCATCCTTTTGCAGCAGCTCTATCAGGAGCTGCGATCCCGCCACGCCGAGATCCCCCGTCAATATCATGTCAAAATCCTCCGGCTTGGAGTTTGTGTCTCTAAGAAAATCTATGACTGTTCTTGCCGCGGCAGGCGCCATTGCCGCGCCCATATTGTTTGAGTCCTTTATGCCGAGATCCTGAATTCTGCCGATAATCGCAGCGTCGATATGAACTCCCTCGCCCTGCGATTTGATTACGGCGGCGCCTGCGGCGCTCGCCGTCCACTGCGCCGTCGGAGGTCTTTGTCCACCGTATTCGAGCGGCATTCTGAACTGTTTTTCAGCGGAACAAAAATGTGAGGAGGTGGACGCGACGGATGTTCCGACTATTCCGCATTCTGTCATTATGCCCGCCAAAGCCAGGGAAAGAGACATTGTGGAACACGCTCCGTACAAGCCTGCAAGCGGAATATCAAGCTCGCGCAGTCCGAAAGTTGTGCCTATGCACTGGTTGAGCAAATCTCCCGCGAATATCATATCCACCTCTGACGGGGAGGTGCCGGCGGCGGCAAGCGCCCTCGTGACAGCTTCCCTGTGAAATGTGCTTTCAGCTTTTTCCCAAGAGCTTTCACCTGCCCTGGGGTCTTCATAAATCTTTTCAAATTCCGCTCCCAAGGGACCTTCTCCCTCTTTTTTTGTGCCGACAGCCGCCGAGCCCGTCACAACCGGGCGGGACGGAAGCAATATTGTGTATCTTCCCTGTCTTTGAGCCATTGCTTTTCTCCTTATTTGTTTTCTGTCACTTCTTCGGCAGCTTTAACGCAGTATGCCGCAAGTTATTATTCGGTACCTTATCACCTTTGAGTTATCCAATAAATAAAGCCGTATACAACAGAGGCGGCGCTGCCGTAAACAATAACAGGACCGGCTATTTTGAACATTTCCGCCGCCGTACCGAGTATTCTTCCCTCGCTCTGAAACTCCATTGCCGGTGAAACTATCGCATTTGCGAAGCCTGTTATCGGAACAATTGTTCCGGCGCCCGCGTGTTTTGCTATTTTATCAAACACGCCGAAAGCAGTCAGGATTGCTGTTATGACAATCAGCGTTATCGGCACAAGCGCCTTAACTCCGTCGTCGCTCATTCCCAATCTTGTATAAAGAGCAAACAGCCCCTCGCCGAAGGCACATATCAAGCCGCCAATCGCGAAAGCTTTTATTATATTTAAGCCTTTCGGCGACGGCGGAGACGCCTTTTTCGCCATTTTGCCATATTCCTTTTCAGTTACCGACATTTATAAATCAGCCCTTTCATAATGCTTTTTTGCTTCCTCTATTTTGTCCCAAACAAATAAATATATTCAATAAACGGATGCAAAAAACCGTAAATTCCCAAAGCTTGAGCTGCGGATTTTGTGATTTTTGTTTTTGAAATGCCGTATAACAGCGTTTGTCTTTTCCTGCGCTCGTCACGCTTGTTTTCGCTGTTTGAAAAGTGCTTTGAGCCTTTTGCTTTACGCCTTTTTCTCTTTTGTTAAAACCTTTTTCATTTTTATGTTGCGCGGCAAAGGCATTTTATGTTATAATTTTTCAAAGTATATATGAAAAACTTAAAAAAGGGGAATTGTAATGAAAATCAAAAAGCTTCTTGCGTCTGTGCTTGTCATATGCATTGCCGCGGCTTCTCTTTCCTTTCCGTCGTCCGCGGCTGACGGACTTTATCTTGACAGTGACACCGCGATCGTCATGATACCGGGTCTGTCTATGAACTCTGTTTTTGTCCGCGACAAAAGCGGTGTGTGCTTAAGCGACACAAAGCTCTTTTTTAACCAAAACGCAGTCCAAAAGGCGCTGCCCTCCCTTGTCGGGTCACTTTTTATGTCCTCAATTTTTAACATTGACATCGGATTGTCAAAGTCAGTCGCAAACGCCGTCGGCGGAATACTCCCCGGGTTTGACAAGAAAAACACGACAAGCCCCGCCGTCTTTGACAAGCCTCTTTCCGAATATAATGTAAACGATTATTACTATTTTTCATATTATGTTGACCTTTCGTCTTTTAATGAAACGCTGAGCCGGACATATCTTTACAATTATGATGATATGGGCAGCATTCGGACGGCGGCTGACGGGCTGAACGACTTTATTCAAGATGTCGTCGTCGGCCGCGGCGGCTACTCCAATGTCATTCTTTGCCCGATAAGTCTTGGCAGCTCCGTGGCTGCGCTTTTCCTTGACTTGTATCCGGAAAGCCACTCTCTCATAAAAAAGATTATCTTCATGGTGGCGGCGGCTGACGGCACCGACATAATCGGAGAGCTGCTGACAAAGGATTTGACAATCATCTCTTCCCCCGAGGCATTAGCCGAAACTCTTTTTGAATACATACGCCTTCCAAAGGCCGCCGAAAAGATTGTCAGATTTTTATTCGGTCTTTTCATAAACGACAGGAATTTTGACACGCTCTGCGATGCTGTGCTGTTCGGCATAAACGACTCCATAGCAACGACCGCCATATGGGCGCTCTGCCCTCTGTCATACTATCCGGAGGCGCGCCGCGCCTATCTTATGCGCGGCTGTGACGATGAAAAGCGCGCCGAGATTGACAGGCTTATGGAGGCTCGCCAAAATCTTAAATCGAATCTTGACAGCATTGTCGGCAACGGTGGAAAAGTGTTTACTCTTTCGGGCTACGGTCTGCCGCTCGACCAGTTTTTTGACAGCGAATGGCTGCGCGGCGCGGCGCTTGTCTCCTCCGACACAATCGTTCCGACTTATTCCTCAAGCCTCGGAGCAACGACGGCATCGCTCGGTCAGGCTTTTGAAAGCGGCTATGTAAGCACCGATCCTGTTTGCACAGACCCCTGTCACAACCATATTTCACCTGACAGGCTTGTCGACGCTTCCACCTGCATGTTCCCTGAAACATCTTGGTTTTTCCGCGGCGTCACTCACGCGGGTTTTGGTTGTTCGCGCAAGGCTTTGGAGCTTGTAAAATCTCTTGCCTGTGACAACGGCATAACAGACATCCACTCCGACGCCGCTTTCCCGCAGTTTATTTTTTAGACATCAGAGCATCAAAAACCCACCCTGCCGCGCGCCTAAAGCGTCAAGCAGGGTGGGTTTTTAATTGTCTTATGGTTGTCTTTTGATTGTCTTAAAGTTTTGCGGGCATTCAGATTAGAGCGGAATATTTTTCGGCGTCAAAGCTGTCCTCCCAAAAGAACAATGTAAACTTATAAACGACACTCTCACCTTTTTTCAGGCTGTATCCGCCCTTGAAAAAAAGATTGTTTGGCGCCATAAGCCCATAGTCGCGGATGTGCCACGCCGTCGGGTGGCGCTCGTTGTCTTTGTCGTCAAAGACAGCTATGCCCATCTTTTTGCCCGAAACGACGCCGCTGTAATTGCACCAGCGCGCCGCCTTTCCCCAGCATCCATCCTCTTTTTCGCCGCCCTCGGAATTAACGAAGCTGCCGCCGTTGTCAGCGCAAATTTCATCAGCGACGCGTATGCCGAGCGGTCCCGCTTCTTTTGTCTTTCCGAACTTTATGCCTGTGCAGCTTGCGGTCAGCTTCAGAAAAATGTCAACTCTCACGCACTTGTCGCCGGGCTTTGAAAATGTGTATACGCGCTCCTCGTCAAGAAACCTTTTCCCCCTCCTGCCCTGCCAAACGGCAGAAAGCGACACAGCGGCTTTTTCCCCGCCGCCGGAAGTCTCGACTTTTTTCGCTCTGATAAGACCCAAGGGCTTTCCATGCTCGTTCCAAAAATCATAACCGTTTACGTCGCCGATGCCGATAAAAACGGAACGCTGGTGCGGATGCTCACGATGGTGAAGGTCGGGGCGCGTGAAGTTCGTTCCGTCCTTTGACAGAACGGGCGACATAAAAGGAGATTTGTATTCTTCGCTGTTTACGCAAGTCGTGAAAAGATTTCCGTCAACGAACACTTGAACGTCGTTTCCTGTCCTTTTTAGCTCGATGCTCATAACATTTTCTCCTTTACAAACCTCAAAGCCTTTATTCCTTCTTTTTCAAAATCGTCAAAGCAGCATTCGACCGTTATGTCTTTGTCAAATTTTGACTCTTTAAGCTCTTTGCCGAGCTTTATGAGATATTCGCCGCCATATTTCCCCGGATAAACTCTCCCCGGCGCCTCAGACACATGAATGTGTGAGATGATGTCCTCGTTTTCGATGATAACAGACGCGCTTTCCCCCTCAATCGCCATATGAAACGCGTCGGCCAGCAGGACAATTTCGGGGCTGTCCAAACGCCGGACAAGCTCCGCGCCCTGCGAAACCTTGTTGATTATGTTTGTTTCAGCCGAGTTCAGCGGCTCAAGCGAAATCTTTATGCCGTATTCCTTTGAGATGTTTTTACACATGACGATAAAGTCGGAAAGCTTTTTTATCCCCTGCTCATGCGTCATCGAATCGGGACGCATCCTTGCGGCGCCGCTCCCGAAAACAACAACTCCGGCTCCGAGCATGTGGGCGCGGCTTATGACTTCACGCGCGTATTTTTCAAGCGTTTCTTGCTTTTCAACACAAATCTTTAAATCGCCGCGCACAAAACTGTTGACGTACCGCAGCGCGAATTCGCCTTTGTCCTTTTTTTCGACAAGCGCGTTTAACTCGTCCTTTGAAAGCGCAAGCAGCTCGCTTGCGGACGCTTCAACATAGTCATACCCCATGCCGACAGCCTTTCGGTAGCCTGAAAAAATCCTTTCAAAAGGTGTTTCAACAATGTGAGCGCCGGACTTGAATTCCGGCATGAATGTGCCTCCCATGAGAGCGCAGCCGATTTGCATGTCTGTTATTCCTCCATATAAATTGATGTGCCCAAAGCCGTCGGGCGACGGCTTTTTATGCTAAAGCGCGGGCATTTCATGACGACTGATCTCGCTTTAAGCTTTTTATCTTAAAAATACAACGCTTCGGCAAAAGCGGCTCGGAATTTGCCGCCCGCCGAACTCCCTAACAGCCTATGGCAACACCGCACAACAAAGGCTTCAGCCGCTCATTGCGCGGTGTTGCCCTATATATCTGCATGCGGCAATGGCGGCGACAGCGCCGTCGGCGGCCGCTGTCGTCAGCTGGCGCACTTCCTTGACTCTGCAATCGCCCGCCGCGAAAACCCCGCTCATTGATGTCCCGCAGTCCTCCGAAGCCACTATAAAGCCGTCCTCGTCAAGCTTGACGGCATCTTTGAACGCGCCGTTGTCCGGATCCTGTCCGATTGCTACAAAAAGCCCGTCCGCGTCTAAAAGCCTTGTCTCGCCTGTTTTGGTTTTTTTAACAGTTATTCCGGAAAGAGACTCGTCTCCCTTAAGGCTCTCCACGACAGACTCTAAAACCGGCTCTATATTTTCCTTTTTTCTGACAGCCTTTTCAAGATATTCCTCGCCTCTGAACTCAAGGCGCCGATGAATCAAAAAAACCTTTTTGCAGTATTGGGACAGATAAAGCGCGTCCTGAAGGGCTGTGTTTCCTCCCCCGACGACAGCTACAACCGCTCCCTTGTAAAAGGCGCCGTCGCATACGGCGCAGTATGACACGCCGCTGCCTGTCAGCCTTTCCTCACCGGGGAGCCCGAGCGTCCTGTGCCTGACGCCCGTCGCTATTATCACGGCAGCGCAGCTGCGCTCACCGCTCTCCGTCACCACTGTTTTTAATTCTCCGTCCCTTATCGCCGTCGCCTTTTCAAACTCTATGTCGACGCCCAGCTCCGAAACCTGCTCAAAAAGCTTGTCGGCAAACTCGCCGCCGCTCATCCTGGCAACAGACGGGAAGTTTTCGATTCTTGGTGAAAACGCTATTTGCCCGCCGATATTTTCGCTCTCAAGCAGCAGCGCGCTCCTGCCGGCACGGGCGGCGTATAAGGCGGCCGTCATCCCTGCGCAGCCCGCACCGATAATTATAATGTCATGCATATGCCGTCACCCTATGGACGCGGCGAACTTTTTGATGTTTGAGGCGTTGACTATCTTTTCGGCGGCGCCGCCGTTTACGGCGACCAGCGTCGGAGCCTGCTTGACGCCGTATTGCTTTGAAAGCTCGGCGTTTTCCTCCGCGTCGACAATCTCAAAATCCGCGCCCGATTCCTCTAAAAA
The DNA here is from genome assembly GCA_012523185.1 of Clostridiales bacterium. GTDB lineage: Bacteria > Bacillota > Clostridia > Oscillospirales > Acutalibacteraceae > UBA1425. Next base: position 7,961 of record JAAYIY010000018.1, on the reverse strand, counting down.
TCTTTGCGCCGCCTTGCAGTTCGGGCAAATCTTTGTCGTGAACAGGAAAAGTTTTGTGTCCGCCGCCATCGCCGGACTTCTGTTTTCTTCCGCGGAGACTTCTTTCCTTGTGCCGAATTCCGACGTGTTTATATTGTAAATCTTTCTTTCTTTAAACTCCTGCGTCTTGCCTTCATTCCAATTCTTGACGGGGCGATAATAGCCTGTTATGCGGCTGTAAACCTCTGTCGCCTCGCCGCATCTTGAGCAGACATGCTCCTCCCCGCCAATATATCCATGGTTTTTGCACACCGAATAAGTCGGTGAAATTGTATAGTAAGGCAGCTTGTGATTTTCGGCGATTTTGCGGACAAGACCGGCCGCCGCCCTCCAATCGGGCAGCTTTTCGCCAAGGAACGCGTGGAAAACCGTGCCGGATGTGTAAAGCGTCTGTAGCTCGTCCTGTATCGAAAGCGCCTCGAAAACGTCGTCTGTGTAATCAACCGGCAGGTGGGAGCTGTTTGTGTAATAGGGTGTGCCGCCCTCGTCGCACGCCGATTTGATCCCCGGATAACGTACCGCGTCGTGCTTTGCGAGACGGTATGTCGTGGATTCGGCGGGCGTCGCCTCAAGGTTGTATAAATCGCCGTATTCCTCTTGGTAATCGGCAAGCCGAGCCCTCATATGATTAAGGACTTCCTTTGCGAACTCCTGCGTTTCAGGATGTGAAAGGTCGCTGCCGAGCCACGCGGCGTTAAGCCCCGCCTCGTTCATCCCGATAAGCCCTATTGTTGAAAAATGATTGTCAAAGCTGCCGAGATAGCGCTTTGTGTAAGGGTACAGACCCTCCTCCAAAAGCCGTGCGATTATTGTCCTCTTGATGCTTAGTGAGCGGGCGGATATGTCCATCATCCTGTCAAGACGACGGTAAAACTCGTTTTTGTTTTTGGAAATGTAAGCTATGCGGGGGAGATTTATTGTCACGACGCCGATAGAGCCGGTGCTTTCGCCGCTGCCGAAAAATCCGCCCGACTTTTTGCGAAGCTCGCGGAGGTCGAGGCGCAGGCGGCAGCACATGCTGCGCACGTCGCTCGGCGCCATGTCGCTGTTTATATAGTTTGAAAAATACGGCGTGCCGTATTTGGATGTCATTTCAAAAAGCAGCTTGTTGTTTTCTGTCTCGGACCAGTCAAAATCCTTTGTTATTGAATATGTCGGAATGGGGTATTGGAATCCCCTGCCGTTTGCGTCGCCCTCTATCATGATCTCTATAAACGCCTTGTTGATCATGTCCATCTCTTTTTTGCAGTCTTTATATTTGAAATCCATTTCTTTGCCGCCGACAATCGCGTTCATCTCGGCAAGATCGTCAGGTACCGTCCAATCAAGCGTAATGTTTGAAAACGGCGCCTGCGTGCCCCAGCGGCTCGGAGTGTTAACGCCGAAAATAAATGATTCGACGCATTTTTTTGTTTCTCTGTAAGATAAATTGTCCGCCTTTACGAACGGCGCAAGGTATGTGTCAAAAGAAGAAAAAGCCTGAGCGCCCGCCCATTCGTTTTGCATTATTCCGAGGAAATTGACCATCTGATTACAAAGCGTCGCAAGGTGGCTTGCCGGTGAAGACGTGATTTTGCCGGGAATGCCGCCCAAACCCTCCTGTATCAGCTGACGAAGCGACCAGCCGGCGCAATATCCCGTCAGCATCGGGAGGTCATGCAGGTGAATGTCCGCCTCCCTGTGGGCTGTCGCTATCTCGTCGTCGTAAATTTCCGAAAGCCAATAGTTTGCCGTAATCGCGCCGGAATTGCTTAATATGAGGCCGCCGACAGAGTATGTGACAGTCGAATTTTCTTTCACGCGCCAATCGGTCATGTGGACGTAGCTGTCGACAAGCTCCTTATAGTCAAGAATTGTCGACTTCATGTTTCTGATTTTTTCGCGCTGCTTTCTGTAGAGGATGTAAGCCTTGGCGATGTCGGCGTATCCCGTCTGTATCAGCACGGACTCCACGCTGTCCTGGATGTCTTCCACGCTGACAATGCCGTCCTTGATTTTGTTCGCGTAGTCGGCTGTGACTTTAAGCGCTAAAAGGTCTATTATGTCGTTGTTGAACTCCTTTTCCTGCGCCTCGAAAGCTTTGCTTATCGCAAGGCTTATTTTTGACAAGTCAAAATCTGTTATCTGCCCATCCCGCTTTAATACTTTGTACATTTATATACCCCCATACAACCGGCGTCTTTTTGCGCCGCTGATATGTATTATATCAACGGCCGATTAGGATGTCAATACCTAAACACAACATATATGATAAATTTATTTAACGAGACACTATATATAGAATCAACCAAAAAAGGGATTATTCCCCCGGCGGTCTGAAAAAACATTGGGAATGATGTTTTCGGGCGCGTCAGCGCCGCCGCGCGAAGTGATTTCTCAAAGCTTCACATATGCGCCGTCTTGAAAAACAAGGCAAACGGCAGAGCCAAAACAATTACGAATTGAAGAAAGAATACAATAGCCGCCCGCTTTGGCGCGCAGTGTCAAAAAGCGCAAAGCAAGCGGCCCTGTTTGTTGATTGTCGGGCGCCGTTATTTCATATGCTCCCGTTTTATTCTGTCCAGTCGTCGTCGCATTCGCCGCAGCCGCAGGCATCGTCCATCTCAAACACAAGCAGCTCGTTGCATTTCGGACAGTTTATGCCGTCCTCCTCAAGGATATCGCTGTCGACATATATGACTTCGCCGCACGCCGGGCAGATAGCCTCAAAAAAGTCGTCGTCGTCGTCCTCTTCGTCAAAAAACCCGTAAACAAAGTCCTCAAGCTCGTCAAGATCCTCATCGACGGCGTCAAGCTGCTCGTTTAAAACAGCAAGATCGTCCTCCGTGTCGGAGGCGGTCAGAGCAAGGTCGTCGATAACGTCCATAATGGCGTTAAACATTTTTGTTTCGGCCTTTTCGGGATCAAGGCCGAGTCCGTCCGCAAGGCCCCTTAGATATGCTGCTTTTTCGGTAAGAGTCATTGTTATGACCTCCTTTAAAATTAAACGCGTAAATTAGCCGCGTTAAATTGGGTGTGAGTCGGGCGCGTTCATTGGGTGTGAGCCGGGCGCGTTTGGTTAGTCATTTTAATAAAGCGTGTTAATTAAGCGCGGCTGACATATTCGCCTGTGCGCGTGTCTATGATGATTTCCTCGCCCTCATCTATGAACAACGGCACCTTTATCTCCGCGTCCGTCTCAAGAATGGCGGGCTTGGTGACGTTTGTCGCCGTGTCGCCCCTGAATCCCGGGTCTGTCTTTGTCACCCTTAAAGTGACTGTTGTCGGCGGCTCGACACCGAAGACATTGCCCTTGTAGGACAGTATCCTGCAAGGAAAATTCTCTTTCACAAACTTGAAGTTGTCGGGCAGCTCCGATTTGTTGATGGGGATAAGCTCAAACGTGTCGGGGTCCATGAAGTAATAAAGGTCTCCGTCGTTGTATGAAAATTCCATCTCCTTGCGCTCGATATATGCCGACGGAAACTTGTCCGACGGGTTGAACGTGCGCTCTGTAACAGAGCCCGCAATGACGTTTCTGATTTTTGTGCGGACAAACGCCGCACCCTTGCCCGGCTTGACGTGCTGGAACTCGATTATCTGGTAAACCTGACCGTCCATCTCAAATGTCATACCGTTCCTGAAATCTCCCGCTGATACCATATGCTCTCCTCCGATTGTACTTTCCGCGGCGCCGCCCGATTTCGCCGCGCGGATATGCCGCGTGACGGGAGTTGAGCGGAAAGCGCGCGGAAAACACTCCGCGGCTCCTTTGCGTCGCTTTTACATTCTGTTACTGTACATATTATACCATAAGCGCGGATTTTTCAAGTGTTATTTTCATTTTGCTTGCTCATTAAAGTATTTCCCGCGCGGGCGCATACATTCCCCCCGCGGAATGCGCTTAAAACAAAAAAGTGTTGAAATTTTTTTTGCGGTGTGATATTATTTGCTTGTGTGAACTCTTATAACAGACGGAGGGTGTGTAAGTGAGTACCAGCAAATCATGCGGCTGCGGATTTATTCCGACAGTCATTGTCCCGGGCATAGGTCAGTCCAAAACTGTTCAGCTTGACGAAAAAGGCAATGTCATAAAAACATCATGGCCCCTTGACATCGATATGAAGCTGCTCAAAAAGAAGCTGATTCCGTCGGCGGTTCGTATGCTGCTGTTTCGGCACGATTTAGGCTTTTCAAAAAAGCTTAAGAGCGTGCTTTGCGAAGCGCTCGATCCTTTAAAGTGCAATTCCGACGGCAGCCAAAAAAACAACATCAAGGTTGTTTCTTACAACTATTCAATGGCCGAATGCTCCGCCGAGGAAAAGCGATTCATAAGAAAAATGGTTCCCTTTGAAAGGTTTGCGGACCTTGTGGGCGATGACCATGTTTTTTATTTTTCTTTTAACCCTTTCGGCAGGGCATACGAAACAATTGAGCTTCTTCATGACTACATAGCCATGGTCAAAGAAAAAACCGGTCACGACAAGGTCAACATCATCCCGATAAGCCTCGGCGGCACGATTGTCACTTCATACCTTGACAAATACGCCTCCGACGGCGACATTCACCGTGTCGTCGGGATTGTTTCAGCCTTTGACGGCTCGACTGTTTTCTCTGATATTTTAAGCAAAAACATAGACCTTGACAATTATGAGGAGCTTTTCGTAAACCTGCTTGGCAAAGGCGACGGCGGCAAGCTGACGGCAATGCTCAAAAAGATTCCGAAAAAGCTTGTTAAGCTTTATATCAACATAATTCTTGACTCCTTCATCGAAACAGTGCTTTTAAATTCGCCGATGATGTGGGGGATTCTCCCCGCCGAGCAATATCAGGAGCTTAGCCGCCGCTTCTTATCCGGCAAGCAGCACGAAAAGCTGCTGAAGCGGACAGACGAGGCGTGGCGCGTGCGCTCCGACTTCCCGGCGCTTGTTAAAAAGGCAAGGGATCACGGCATCGAAATGTTTTCCCTTTGCGGCTATAACATTCGGCTTTTTGCCGTTGCGTCTGACCATGTCACATCTGACATGATAGTGGACACAAAGTCCGCTTCCATGGGCGCTTTCTGCGCGCCGCCCGGCGGGACCTTGCCCGACGGCTACGTTCAGCAAAACACCTTCTGCTCCGCGCATGACCACATTTCTCCCGATAACGCCGTCGACGCCTCGGCAGGAGCGCTGCCCGACACGACATGGTTTTACAAAAATATGGATCATGAGGGCTGCGCCGTCTGCGACAATCTCCTGACGCTTGCCGGTCTGCTCATAAGCGGCGACGAGATAACCGACGTCTTTTCAAGCCCCGATTACCCACAGTTTAATGATTTTGTCTGCAAAAGTTAGGGCAACACCGCGCAATGAGCGGACGAAAAATCTGACGGCGCAATCGCACAACAATCATTGTGCAGTGTTGCCTTAGCATGGATTTATTAATTTAAATAAACAAGAATTTGCAAAATTTGAAAGGCGGTTTTAAAATTGGGCAAACATTTAAGAAAAGCAACGGCTTTTATTCTGACTGCGGCAATTATTCTTTCATGCACCTTTGTCGGGCTTTCCCCCGCCGCACAAGAGACGCCGCGAGACAGCCATTTTCCGGTTTGTGACGGCAACTGCGGCTATTGTCCCACGATTGTCATCCCCGGAGTTTTCCAGTCCGCGACAAGGATGTATGACGACAACGGCGATGTCATGCTGGACTCAAACGGCAAACCTCTGACGCAGCTGATGGTGGACTTATCTAAAAAGGATATTGTCAAAATAGTCTTTAAAAGCATCGTGCCGCTGCTGTCCTCGCTTCTTTTTCAAGCTGATGTCGGACTTTCCGGCACCATCGCTTCCATCGCCTCCGATGTTCTTAGCGGAAATGAAAAGGACACAAACGGAAAGCACATTAAAAATATTGACGTGATAAGATACAAGCACAGCGTCGCGATGTGCGATCAGGACGGAAAAGACTTCATATACGGAAAAATCCCGCTTTCCGGCTACAGCAAGATAGCCGGTGAGGATCATTTGTATTTCTTCACTTACAATTCTTTCGACTCTATTCTTGGCTTGGCGGACGAGCTTTATGAATTTATACAGCAGGTAAAGCAGGAGACCGGGCACGACAAAATAAATCTTGTGCCGATAAGTCAGGGCGCCACCATCGCCAGCGCTCTTTTTGAGTGTTATAAAGACAGGGACATAGCAGGCGACCTTAACAGAGTCGTCTATATCGTCCCCGCCCTCGACGGCTCAATGGTATTGAGCAAAATTATGTGCGAAGGTATTGTGTCCACTGACGAGATGCTTTACGGGCGCCTGTTCCCCACACTTTTAGACAGCAATCAGCAGTGGCTCGCATACCTCATAAATATCGCGCTGCGCCTGTTCCCCAAAAACCTTGTGCATTCGATACTTGACAAGACTGTTGTTTCGCTTGCCGACAAAGTTTTTGTAAACAGCACTTGCATGTGGGCGCTGACATGCAGCGAAGACTACGACACGCTTGTCGAGAAATATTTGTCCGACGGAAAGCATGACGTAATCAAGGCCGAAACCGATATTTATCACAGGGCGCAGGTAAACCGCGTCTCAAATATACTTGCGATGAAAGAGCAGGGCGTCAAGTTCTTTGATGTCGTCAATTACGATTATCCTTTATACCCTCTCTTTGACGACTGGGAGGATTTTAACGCGGACGGCATCATAGAAGTCAGCTCCGGCTCTCTCGGCGCAGTCAGCGCGCCGTTTGGTCAAACTCTCCCCGACGGCTATGTTGAGGACGGCACATACGGCGCCTCCACCGAAGAACACAGCTACATTTCTCCCGACATGGTCGTTGACGCCACAGCCGGGGCGCTTTGCGACAGCACCTTTTATTTCAAAAACCAAGACCACGAAAAGACAGGCCGAAACGACGTTATAATGCGCCTTGCCATAGAGCTTCTCACTGACGAGGAATTTGTCAGCGTTCGCACATACCCCGACATTTACCCGCAGTTTAACTCCGCGAGGCACAATGTCGCGATTTCAAACGCTCTTGCCGCCGCTAAAGCAGTCGACAAAAGCGCCTTGAGCGACGACGACAGGGCGGAGCTGAACGCCGCAATCGCCGAGGGCGAGGCGCAGCTTAACACAACTGTTGTGGACCCCGTCGCTTTTAAAGCCGCGGAGCAGCGACTGATTGATATTCTTGTCAAAACCGGCAACAGAGAAGCCGCAAAGGATAAGTCGGCGGCAACAGGATTTTTCACGTATGTTCTGAAATTCATATCCAACGCGCTTTATATTTACCTCGGGCCAAGGGGGTTTTCAGACGCGCTGCTTTTCAGGCACGGCAAATAAATTCCGCCGCGAACCCTTGACAAAGTGTGCGCCGACAGGCCTCGGCTAACCCATTTTCATTGTTTTTAAAGCATCTCCAAAGACGACGGGCTGTAACAAAACGCCGAGAAATTCGGCGCCGCGTTACAGCCCTGTGCTTTATACAAACACACGGAGCCGCCTTAATAAAGGCGGCCCCGCGCGTTATAAAGAAAAGGGTTAAAGGAGGAATTCTTAGAGATTTTCGGCAGCTTGTCTTTGCCTTTTTAAAAAATCAATACCACAAGAAACCTAATAAAAATATCCTTATGAGAATCTGGTAAAAAGCGTATTTGACATTGACATTGAATGTGTCGTTAAAGCCCTTGTACGTTACTGTGACCCTTGTCGTGCCTTTTTTGTCGAAATATGTGGGCGCGCAAGAAAAACCGCTTTTTATTTCCTCCCTGCTTCCGTCTGAATAATGTGCCGTCAATATCAGCCCTGACGTGTCGAGCGTGTCCTTGTAATAATACGCAACCTTGCACGGCTCGGAGCTGATTCTGACTGAAACAAGCCGCTTATCCGGGACAGTTGTCTTTGTGGTTGAGGTTGTCGTCGAGGTAGTGGTTGAGGTTGTCGTCGAGGTGGTGGTTG
>JAAYIY010000017.1 GCA_012523185.1 Clostridiales bacterium | reverse complement strand
GTCTGCCTCCATTGGGAGCTGTGAATATATCTTTCGTATTCAGGATTTCCTGGTTTAAACCGCCATGTATTAGCCATTGGAGCACTCCTCATTTTCTTTGGTAAGAAATTTGATGGTCATGTTCTTTTCACTCGCCCTGTCAAACTCCGCCTCCATACCAGGACTGAGGCGGTCCCCGCATACCCATAACTCCGAGCAGCTGTCCATGAGGGCATTGCCAAAGGACATACCGAGTTTTCGCTCCGCCGGGTCGTTATCGTCCATGAACTGCGGATACAGAAGATGAGGCGCAACGGGGATGTACCCCTTATCCACGGCAAGGCGGCAGTATTCCCGCGCCGCCTTTACGTTCGCCTCCACATCCCCGGAGTAGGGGCTGCAGATGTACACAAGCGGTTTATAAGACTTTTCTGATTTTGCCACTGCCGTCAACGCTTCATATGCGGTCGGGTCGGCGTAGCCTTCTGCATTTTTGTAATCCATCACTATCTCCTTTGCACCGCTTTATTTGTCATACGCCTTTTTGTACACGCAGAGCAGATGATGGAAGTGGACTCCAAATCCGCATCGCCGTCCGAAAAGACCTCCGCAAGGTCGACATTAAGTTCACTGCCACACTCCGGGCAACGGGTGAAAACGTTGTCGCAGTGAATTTCCGTGACTACATCTGCATAACCAAAACTTGTTTTTACGTAGAACATATCTGAAACCTCCGTTATTTTGATAGGCGAAAACCGCCCTCACTTACGAAAGGACAGTGAGAAGCGATTTTCCGTAGTTGTTTTAATCTTTTTTTCGAGTATTGTTATCCACCTACAGTTTTCAGGACAGTAATCACTATTTGTGTCAGATCGGTCTATTGTAAGACCTGCCTGATAGCCAGCATTGATTGACCGCGGGAATCTCCTTGCCGCACTCACTGCACACGGCGTAGGTGTTATCCTTCTGAATACCGGACTTTACGATTCTGCCGTCTTTGAGTTTTGTTTTGATATAGAGCATCTGTGATACCTCCGAATATGTATTGAACGAAAAAATCCGTCCACACTTTGTACTGGACAGGCAGGGACGGAAATCCGTAGCGGTTTTCAATCCTTTTTATAAAAATCGCATTCGTAGCCATCGGCGCGGAGGATTAGACCGGGCGCCCAGGGCGGAGTTCTGCCCATCTGTTCACAGACCGCGTCAAGGGACATGGCTCTTTCCGCTTCGATGATGACTTCATCATGTACATGGGCTACGATGTCACAGCAGTGCATAGTCTTCATGGCATAGCAGAGGATATCGCGGGAAGTCGCCTGAACAATATTCTCCACAAACTTCGACCCGTACGTCTCAAGTCGCTCCCACTTTTTCGTGCCGCCGGTACCCTCATAGGTGATAGCTTCGCCGCCGAAACGGTTCTCACCGATTCTCGGTTTCACATAGGCAAGCCTTCTGCCGGACGGGAGCGTTATGAAAAGGAATCCGCTCTCATATGAAAAAGTAATGCCGTAAGCGGTTGTATGCGTTTTACCTTTGATAGCCGCCTTTGCCGCGCGGTCGACAGCCCACCAGAACTTGACGATATTGGGGTTCGCGCCGCGCCATGAGTCCACGATGGGTTGAAGTTCCGACTCCTTTAGACCCATTTCCAGAGCGCCCATTGCTTTGAGCGCGCCTACGGAGCCGCCGTAACCGCAGTTGTGGACGAGTACCCCCGATACGGTAAAACGGTGATGCTCTCCGGCATTTCGTATATCATAAAGTCGAGCCGTGCGCTTATTAGTTTCCAATTCTTTCGTTTCTCGAAGACTGCTGTTTCCGCATCCCGGATTATCTCGGTCCGGCTTAATCCCCGAGACAGTTTTAGAATTATGATTTTCACCCAGCTGTATCGGCTTCACACCATTTCCTGTTTGTAAGAGATGTTTACCGCCGGATGCAGCTGTTCCGAATTGTAACGGATTTGATTGCCCCTCGATCCACACGAGGTGGTCGGTTGTGGCTGTAAGTCCGTCATATTCGATTACCTCTCTTTCGCCACGAAATACCACACCATCATGCCGCACCCAGCTTTCACCGTCCCAGACACGCATATCGGTTGTAACATTTTCTACCGGTATTAACCCGCAGTCTGTCAAAACCAACTGACCTTCTGCGATACAAGCGAGTTCAGCTATTTTGCCTTTCTGCCGGAGTTCGCCGTTTACGCCGTGTTTCTCCACGGGAACGTGAAACATGGCAGATGCGGACATACAGTAGATATCTCCGTCGTTTTTGAATACCTCGGTTCTCCATTCCTCTCCGGCGAACCACGCAATGACGCGGGCTTCGATAGCTGAAAAGTCGGCAACGATGAATTTTCTGCCGTTCTGCGGCACGAAAGCCGTGCGGATGAGCTGCGAGAGCGTATCCGGTACGTCCTCGTAGAGCATTTCAAGAGCGTCGTAATTGCCGCCGCGCACAAGGGCGCGGGCTTCGGATAAATCCTTCAGATTGTTCATAGGCAGGTTTTGAAGCTGCACCGTTTTTGAAGAAAATCGACCCGTGCGCGAGGCTCCGAGGAACATAAACATTCCCCGGACACGGCTGTCGGAGCAGACTGCGTTCCCCATTGCCGTGTATTTTTTTACGGATGATTTGGCAAGCTGCTGCCGGAGAGAAAGCACGTCGCGCAGCTCCGGCGGCGCTGTTTTCAGAAGCTCCGAGACTGCTTTTTTGCCGAGCGTGTCGGTTTCGAGCCCGTTATCCGCAAGCCAATCCTTCATCTGGGCGACGGAGTTCGGGTTATCCAGTTCGGTCAGTTTCTTCATAGCAGTACTCAGTTCTGAGCGGGAGCGGGTATCCATGTTAATAGCCTGACGTACCAGCGGCATATCCAGCCGGACGCCGCGGTCATTGATTTCCTCGCTTAAGTGAAATTCGTCCCATATGAAATCCGGCACGGGGAACTTAGCCAGTCTCTGCGTTATTTGCATCTCGACTTCCACATCGCGGAGGTTATATGATTTGAAAAGCTCCCACTTCTCCGGAGCGTCGGAGGGCAGATTTCTCATTCTGCCGCCGTTCGCTTTTGTCGGTGCACACGGTTGACAGAAATATTTTATGAGGTCTTTGCCCTCGATCAGTTTTTGCTTATCCAATCCGAGAACAGCGCCTACACCTTTTAGGGATAACGGCAGACCCATATATGCCGACCATATCATCGAACACCGCCACGAGGACGGTTCGAGGTAATCTCCCATGGGATACCCGAGATAACGGGAAAGGCAAACGCGCTCAAAATTCGAATTAAAACTCCACTTAACTATATTTCTGTCTTCAAGTGCAGCAAGTACATTGGTAGGTATTTTTTCACCTTGGGCGAGGTCGATAACTTGCACATCGCCACCATCAACGGAGTAACCAAAAAGCAAAACAGCAAAATCTTCAGCTGACGCGTATCTATAAACACCGCATTTTTGTAACGGTTCGCTTGAAAACGTCTCAATATCCAGTTGCAAACGTTTCATTTTTATATGCTTCCTCCCATTTTCCATAATATATTTCACCGCGTATATAGGAAGGTGGCAGAGGGAAGCCCTCCGCCACCAACCGAAAATGATAAGTTTAACCCAGGAAATCATCGTCGGCTTCGGTCTGATAACCGTCGTTGAAGTCGTCTTCAGCCTTCGCATTGCCGCCGAGGGATTCGCCGTCCTTGATTTTCTGGATGTTCTGAAGACCGCAGGCGACACCTTTATTCCCGTTAGAATTAAAAGCATAGAAGCTGAGAGACACACGGGCATACACGCCGGAGTAGATTTCCGAGGTGTCGAAGATGGGCTGGCAGTGGACATCCACGACGCCGGGAGCGTTATTGCTGTTGGCGTTTACGAACCAGCAGCCTTTGTACGCCTCATCGTCAGGGCGTTCGACATCTCCGTCGCGGAGGGGTGTTTTCAGAGTGGAGAGCGGAGGCACAGTTTTACCGCTTCCGCGCAGCTTACCCTGGCCTTCCTCGTAGGCCGCCTGAATAGCCGCCTTGATCTTGGCCACGGTGACGGTGTCGGACTTGGGGATAAGTACGGAGGTGGAGAATTTGGGTGCGCTGCCGTTGATGGATTTTGCCTGCCAGATATTTGCGTAGGAAAGACGGGCAAGGCCGGTTACTACTTTTGTGGGGTTAACAGTATTTGTCATGATAATAATCTCCTTAATTTTCGTTAGGGTCGGCGAAGTCATCCGCCGCCGTGTTAATTTCGTTACGCTTGTCCGATGCCGGAACAAGCACAGGTTTGCCTTCGGGTTTGCAGGTCAGCCCGCCGAGTAGTTCATCAAACTTCTTCCTGCCGAGAAGCGAGGTCATTGCCGTTATGCCGAGCAGCTTGTGTTCATAGGGGTCGTATCCCGCGTCCTTGACCACGGCTGCAGCGACATCCTCATCTGTGTACTTGCGGTTGCTTCTGCCGGCCACAACCTTCCAGCCGTCATACTTCGTGCCGGACAGTGCCTGGGCAAGAGCGTAGTCCTTGAGGTCCGACGCCCAGGAAACCAGTTCGTCGATTTTGCCGAGGATGTCCGCTACCTCGCAGACTTGCAGCAAAGCGGGGTCTGTGAAGTCATAGACGGCAAGCGCCATATTTGCTTCGGCTCTGGCTCTGCATTCCGCTTTCGCCTTGCAGAACCGGCAGTGATCGCCAGCCGTATAGCTGCCTTTGCCATCCCATGCGAGTTTTGCTGCCGGGACGAGTACGATTTCCGCCCATTCGGTGAGTGCCTCCGCAGTTGTTTCCCATGTCTGCACATTTCCGAGTCTCGGCTGATAGATGCTCATTCGCACGGTATCGAACCGATAAAGGAAGTCGAACATCCGCATGGCACCGAGCGAATAAATACGAAGCTGGTCATTTTCTTCCGCATCGACTTTTACGCCGCGCCCGCTTTTAAGATCGATGATGTGCAGGATGCCGTCCGACACGATAAGCGCGTCGCAGGTGCCGAAGCATTCCGGGACATAGAGGGAACAGTCAACACGCTGCTCGACAAACACAGCCGGGTCTTTGAGTCCCTCTGTCTGCTCCATTACGAAGTCGGCGTAATCGGATGTGTACTCATCCATTTCCGCGTCGTCGCAAGCAGGAGCGTCTTTGGCTCTGCCGAGCCGGTGGTTGAGTTTCCCCTCTGCCACACTGTGGGCAAGGGTGCCTTCCGAGGCATAGCTTGACTCCGAGTCCGCGAGGAACTCCGTAAGCCGTGCTGACGGTGGACACGCAACCCACCTGTGGCTTGCCGAGGGAGAGAGAAGTGCGTGGCTCATAACAGCGCCCTCGCTTCCTCCATGAGCTCTTCATAGAACTCACTTTCGACCTCGGACAGCTTTTCACAGCCGTGGCTTTCAAGCAGCTTCTTTACCTCCGCCGTTTTTCCGCCGCGGGATACCTCCGCCAGTAGAGCGCGGACTTCGGCAAGCTCCGGGGGCTTCTTCTGAGGTGCTTTGGGAGCGGGACTGTCAATCTCGTCTGCCTTGAGCGCTGTACTCAGCTTCGTCACGCTGCCAGCCAGCGAGGTGAGTTCCGAGATTACACGCGCCAGAGTTTCCGCGATGTTGACCAGTTCGTTCCCGATTTCGGTGATTGTCATTCGGTTTACCTCCGTTTCTTATTTGTGAGAGGTCTTGTCCCTCTCCACCTCGTACAGGACAGGCGGAGAAGGAAACCGTACCGAAACGCAGAAATTATTCGAAATAGTTTTTGAGAGCGGGATTTTCAAGGAGTGTCCTGGCGAGTTTCTTCACGCGCTTGCGGATAGCTCCTTCGCTCAGACCGCACTCCTCCGCAATCTTAGCCTTGGTCTTATCACTCAGAAGCTCGTCCCACAGATACCGCTCGTCCGGGGTAAGGACGTCAACAGCTATGCGAATGGATGTGACGGTTTCCTTTTTTATAAGGAACTCAACGGGACCATCCGCATCGTCCGGGATATCAAAGCCGCTTTCCTCACCGTCATCGGTGCGGGACATGGGCTTATCGATTTCGAGGTCGCCGTGCTTGGCGGCTCTCACCGTCCAGCGTTCCTGCAATTTGAGGTCGGCGGCGTTTGCCTTGTGGGTATCGTCACCCATAACGTTTCTGGGGAGCCGAATTGCCACCTCGCGGTCGGGACTGTAGTACCAACGTTGAACGAAGGGGTTGTCCGCTGTGGGCGTTTCTGCCGGAGCGAAGCACTCCTGCCGGGTGCATTCGACCGTTTCTCCGCTTGGGCGCATACGGTAGTAGGTGCGATAGTGGAACTGTTGATAGTTTTTCATGATGTTTCCTCCTGCGATTTGCCGGGGCTTCAGCGGTGGAGGAAACAAATAAAGGGTCTGCATCCGATGAACACAGACCCCGTTTCGCATAAAATGAGCGCACGAAACTAAGGTGGTGGCACATCGGAGCTTCGGAGGCGGTCTTTATCACCGCTCCCGAAACCTCTATGTAACCTCCACCGCTTCATGGCCACTCAGCGATGTGATATATTGTCAGAGCCGTATAATCCGCGGCTCCTGCGGACGCTGTATCAGAAAGGACAAATTTGCACTGCCGATAATAATTTTGCGAACACAAATATGAAATGCGTTTAGAGGGTAGAAATTTTCATAAATGTGTGATAAAATATTTAAGTATATCGTGTGGGCTTGTCCCTTTCGCAGAAGCCAGAGTGTTCCGTCGGCTTCTGTATTTATTATAAGAAATCGACTCGGTACAGACTGGTAGTGGAGGATAGTCTCGGACAGGCTTGGGTAGGAGATGAAAATATGAGGTTCACAGAATTTGTAAACTTGCTGCACCCTGTGATCGGTGCCGGAAATAGCACACACGCATTTGCAAAAACCCTTTTTGATTCGATTGTTACTGAAGAAGGTCAGGATGTGCTGGACGAACTAAGCGAAAGCACCTATAAGGCTTACTTCAACGGGAATACGGAGATAACAAAACTAGCGAAAAAAATCTCCGCTTACATAGAGCCAGAAGAGTTTGTAGACTATATCGGGCAGTTTTCGGATGCCGCCGTCCAGAGCCTTTGCGATAGCTTTCAAGAATATCTGGCCGACATCAATCTTCATAATGCCGGCGAAAAATTGGCAGGGTTGTTTTCCTTAATTATCAAAGAAGCTGCGTCTACAAAGAAAAAAGGCACCCCAAAAGGTGCCAAAAATGAAGAGCCACCCGCAAGCAGCAGGCTTAACGATGCAGTTTTCAAGAGCGGCACAGCGGTAGCGGAAGCATGGAACTCCGCCGTTACGCAGTTGTTGGATAACGAAGACGATAAACGGCTTCATGCTAAGTTCCGAACAGACAGTGATGATGTCCTTCGATATATCATAGATCATGACCCTTCCTCCGAAGCCACATCCATCACCCTCGCTGATGAAATTGCTGCCATTGATCGAACCTGGCAATATGATTTACGCAAAATAAAAGATGACGGGTTCCGGAAACTGGTAACTGATATCATCAAGGTACTGAACGAATATAACTACTACCTTTCAGAGAAGTTCCTGCGCGCCATTCCCGGCAGAAGCGTGTTATGGTTCCGAAACGAATCTCTGGAAGAAGGAGATCAACTGCGAGAAGTTTTGCGACCACAAACGTTACGGTTGCGTAAGGAAATAGCAGAGCTATATAAAAAGCTGTTCCCAATTCCCGAGGACAATGGCCAAGTGGAAGCGGAAACAATTCAGGCGGAGGTCGTGGATGACAATGAGCCATCAGGTGCCGCCGATGCAGATAAGGAAGATAAAAAAATAACCGTTATTCAGCACCAGACGAATGTTGTTCAGAATGGAGAGAACAACATCAATCTGACGAATAACGGTACGATAAATTTCAATCTTTAAGGAGGACGGCGCATGGGCAACGAAATAACTGTAAAGAAAGCCGATTCAGCCATCACTCCGACTATGCAGCAGACAGGAAAAACAAACGTCAATGTTACCAACGAAAACGGCGGCATAGTCAACTTCAATAACTTCATCTCTTACCCGCAAAACACGCCAGGTGTCAGTGCCGAGCAGCTCATGGCGGTTCAGTCTTTCAGTAAGGAATACTATCAGCTGATTGTCACCTGCGAAGAGGATGTATATAAGGATAATATTGTCACGGTGCCAGTCGGCCGTGCGCTAACAAAGTATCTTGTCCCAACGGAGATATTTGATAGATGTTCCACCCTCTCCGATGATGGAAAAGCAGAACTGATGAGGTTTCCGGCAATCATCTGCCGTGAAAACACAGAAATGAAAGGTACGACAGACCCAAATCAATGGGCGATGTTTGCTTACATAAAGATGATACGGGTTGCCGGAAAGAACATAAAAATCGCATTTCATCCTCTCGCACCGATACAGCAGCAGAAATTGTGCGACAAACGCAACGCCGTGTTTTTTGACCTAAACATGGATTGTGCCATTACCGACCTCAACCACAGTGCGTGGTCGGTTCATAAAGTTAATGTATTCGAAGCTCTGGACGAAGCCGGGATTCCTGGCATACCCAGACCTATGTAAGGAGGTGCCTTTGTGAGTAAAATTCCATCAGAAATAATCCGCATTGACTTGTCTGACGCAAGTTACAAAGGCACTAACGCCTGTACGGAGCAACTGACCTATGTAAACTTCTTCTTTGGCAACAACGGTACGGGAAAATCTACCGTGGCAAAAGCCATACAAAGCGGCACCGGCGTTACCTACGCTCCCGGCAGAGGCTTTGGGGATTATTTACCACTGGTCTACAATCAAGCTTTCATTGACGGTAATTTTCGGAACTATCGTAATATGCCGGGAGTTTTTACTCTGAACGCAAAAAACGATGCCGCACAAAAGCTGATTGACGAAAAAACAGCGGCTCGTGGTGAAGCGCGTAAAGCAATAACTATAGCCACCGAGCAACGTGATAAGAAAACGGCGGCCAGAACGAAGCTGCAAAAGGATTTCTATAAAGAATGCTGGGATCGTGAAGAAGCGTTTCGCACAGAATTTGAAAAGACGCAGGCCAACAAGGGAAAATCAAAACCCTTCACGGAAGAAATCATGCGTCATGAGCCAAAAGAAACAGACGTTGAAGAACTGCGTAGATTATATGATTCTGCATACTCCGACACGGCAAAGCGATATTCACGCTTTTCTTCCGTCAAGGATACAGAAGTCTTGGATTCGCTCGATGGAAGCGACGTTTTGTCTTTGGTAATAGTAAACAGTGCGACTACGGAATTGGCAGGCTTTCTACGCGACATCGGTGCTACTCAATGGATGCGCCAGGGTCACGATGCCTATACCGAACACGCAGACGGTCGGTGCCCATACTGCAGAAGAAAACTGGATGACGATTTCGAGCAGACCGTAATCGACAGCTTTGATGACAGATACCAGAAAAACCTTGCTCGCCTGGATGAGTTTTTGACTCTCTACAGGAAAACGGCAAACGACCTGTATATGCCTTTGGAGACTTTCCCCAGTGAAGTATACCCTCAAATAGACACCAAACCGCTCATGGACAAACTGGCGGTACTGAAAGCTGCCGTTCAATCCAATGTCGAGGCTATACGAGGAAAGCAGGAAGAACCGGCAAAGGTCGTAACTCTAACAAAAATAGCGCCTATCTTAAAGGAATTTGTCGAAATTATATCCGGCTTTAACGCTTTGATTGATGCCAACAATGCCGTTGTTGACGCAGGACCGAAGAAAAGAGCCGAATGTACAGAATTGGCGTTTTCTCTACTGGCATTCCGGCTCAAGGACATCATTGCTTCATATAAAAAGAGTGATGCCGATCTGGGTACGGAAATCGCTGGGTTTGAAGGCGATATAACGACTCACTCGGAAACACTTGAGAAAATCAACGCCGCTTTGAAAGCGGCACGAAGTGATACGGTAGAAACAGAAACGGCTAAGGATAGCATCAACCTTATGCTGCGCGATTCCGGGATGCAGGGCTTCAGCCTGGAACCGAAACCCGGCGTAGACCATGTTTATGAAGTGCGCCGACCGGATGGTTCGATTGCCGAGAATTTAAGTGAAGGCGAAAAGAATTTTATTGCGTTCCTTTATTTCTATCATCTTGTATACGGCAGTGAATCGGCGGACGGAGAAACAAGGGATAAGATAGTCGTCATTGATGACCCAGTTTCCAGTATGGACAGCGGCTGCCTTTTCATTGTGAGTACGCTTGTGCGGCAGATGATAGAGATTTGCCGAAACAATGCGGACAACCGCAACAGGACGGTCGAGGGTACCTTTATCAAGCAGATTTTCATCCTCACGCACAACGCTTATTTTCATAGGGAGGTTACCTACAGCTATGTTCTCAAGTATGAATATGTTTCATTCTATTTGATTCGCAAGCTGGACTCGAAATCTTCAATAAAACTCTCAGACGATGTTAATCCCAAGATACCGACGGAGCGAATGAATGTAAACCCCGTTAAAAACTCCTATGCCGCACTGTGGGACGAGTATAAGGAGATCAAGTCAGCAGTTCCGCTGATGAATGTCATTCGCCGAATCCTGGAGTATTATTTCCTACAGCTCTGCGGGTATGAGGGAGCCACCCTCCGCAAGGTCATTCTGATAGACGGCAAAGCCAAGGGTAATTTTAAGGACGAGAACGGGAATGACGACGAAGAGAAATTCCAACTGGCATCCGCGATGCTCGCCTATATTAACGCAAGCTCCGTCGGCATGAACGATGGCATGGATTATGTTGAAGGATGCTTGAACGCTGCCGAGTGTAGAAGCATTTTTGAAATGATATTTACCTCCATGAATCAAAAACAGCACTACGATATGATGATAGATACTGGGTTCAATAATTAGTAATACTGGAGGGAGCATACAATGGTGCGAATCAGTTACAACAAACTATGGAAAATGCTTATCGACAAGGAAATGCAGAAGAGAGACTTGCAGGAGGCAGCCGGCATCAGCTCTGCCTCCATTGCGAAGCTCGGTAAAAGTGAAAACATCACCACCGACATATTGATAAAAATCTGTGAGGCGTTGAACTGTGACCTCAACGATATCATGGAAACAAAGAGAGATTAGGTTAATCCCCCAATCTAATTATTCAAATGTCGAATTTAAAGTCGAAAATGACAATATCAAGGTCAGAGCCCTATATGGTAAGTGTGCATTTAAGTGAGACTTTGAATATTATTGCTATTAGAAAAAAAGGAGCAGTACCTAAATGAGCGGAAATTCAATACTAAACAAAGCAAGATATTCCGACAATACCGATGAATGGTACACGGATTATGATACTGTTGCAGAAGAAGTTTTTCACTATGCTTCACAGTTCTATGGAAAAACCGTTTTATGCAATTGCGATGATCCATACGAATCTGCGTTTGCAAAATACTTTCTGAAAAATTTTGGATATTTAAAACTCAAAAAACTAATCTGTACATCATATAAAGGTTCGAGGATTGTTGAAAAGTTCAAGTTGCAAGACAACGAAAGATGCGACATTGATAATCAATATGCATATGTCATGATTGTAGAGGGTCTATCAGCCGATATGTTATCGCTTTGTAGTGACGAGGCTATCGATGCTTTTCTGAGAACTCAAGGAAACGTTCAAAAGCTCAAGGGCAATGGAGATTTTCGTAGTGATGAATGCGTTGCATACTTGAAAGAAGCGGATATTGTTTGCACTAACCCGCCTTTTTCAAAATTTGCAGATTTATTCTCGTTGCTGGTAAAGTATAAGAAGAAGTATTTGCTTATCGGTAATCAAAATGCAATAACATATAAAGAAATTTTCCCTTACATTAAGAGTGGCCAAGCTTGGATAGGATATCGCTTTGGAGATATGGCATTCAAGGTCCCTGATGATACCGCTCCAAGGAAAACACGCTTTTGGATTGACGAAAGCGGTCAAAAATGGAGAAGCTTGGGTAACGCAATGTGGTTGACAAACTTAGATACAGAAAGAAAGCATCTAAGTCTGGAATTAACTTCCAAATATAACCCAGAACAATATCCTAAGTACGATAATTATGATGCAATTAATGTTAAGAAGGTATCGGAAATACCAATGGACTATCCAGGTATTATGGGTGTTCCGTTGACATACTTGAAATATCATAATGAGGAGCAGTTTGAAATCGTCGGCGAGGCAAATCATGGCTCTGATAACGAATTCGATTTGTTTAAGCCGAAAATTGACGGGAAGGAGATTTTTAAGCGTATCCTAATAAAGAAAAAGAGGTGTCCAGTGCAAGTGATGGATTTTAGAATATTAGATTTATTCTGCGGTGCCGGTGGAATGTCTTATGGAATGGAACAAAACAGGCATTTTACAACCGAGGTTGCACTGGATTTTAACGAAAAGGCCTTGCAAACCTTCAAGTATAATATGCCAGCCACTGATACCGTGTTTGGCGACATAAACGATGACGCGGTGAAAGCTACGGTTATCGAGTTATGTAGAAAAAGACGGGTTAATATGATTATTGGCGGGCCACCGTGTCAAGGGTTCTCATTAAAAGGGAAAAAACTGGGGCTTGATGATCCGCGTAATTTTCTGTTCAATGAATATCTGAGATTCGTCGAAATACTGCAGCCAGAAGTATTTGTTATTGAAAATGTAAAAGCGTTGTTATCCACCTCGGCTGGTTGGTTTAAAGACCAAATAATAGATAAAGTGAGTGCAATGGGTTACTTTGTTGAGCATGGTGTTTTGACAGCGTCCGATTTTGGTGTACCACAAGCAAGACAAAGAGCCATTTTCATTTGCTCCAAGAAAAAAAGCGTTCCATTGCCTGTACAAACCAGTGAAAGACCGGTTACAGTAAGAGATGCAATTTTTGACCTCGCATATTTGAATTCTAACGAGGGTGCTTTTGAACAAGAATACACCACGGAGCCAACCAGCGATTACCAAATACGTATGCGTAAAGGTAGTAAGAAGCTGTTTAACCACAAGGCTTCAAATCATGCAAAAATCGCAATTAAGAAACTTGAAATGATTCCGGCAGAGTGCGGTAAGGAACATCTGCCTGCAGAATTAGTCGGTAACCAACAGTTTTCTGGTACCTGGGGGCGTCTTAAGTGGGACGAACCTTCCCCAACGATTGACACACGCTTTGATGCTTCCTCTAACGGAACAAACAATCACCCGTTTTTACATCGCGCAATTACTCCCCGTGAGGCTGCAAGAATACAGTCATTTGATGATAAATTTGTGTTTATTGGGCCGAAGCTTTATATCCGACAGCAAATTGGAAACGCTGTGCCGCCTCTAATGGCCAAAGCAATTGCAGACCAAATCTGTCGTGTATTGGGGGCGGAATAAATGGTTCAGTATAAAATAACACACCAGATAAATAAAATCCGTAGTATTATTGCGGAAAAGGGTTATCTTGAAGATTTCGAGCGTGGTTTCGCGCTGTAAAGGAAGGGAAATTATTATGAATATAGAAATGGCTTATATGCTTGGTATGATTCTTGGAAATGGTGAAATACAGCAGAACGCTACGCACACTACCGTCACTATTGATATTCCATATAAGAATTTATATACAGATGACTTAAAAGATGTAGCTATTTATGTTAAAGCAAGCATAGTTGATATCCGGTCAATCATTGAACCGTTGATTGGCCATGCTTTAACGGTAACCGAATCTCAGCATTCAACAAAAATGTCTTTTACCAAGCCGAACGATGAGTATGTCATTAGAGAGATGCTCAGACTGATTGGTGGTGGGCGGCATCATTCAACGATGAGAATGAATCCCGAACTATTCGCGATTGCTATAGACCAAAAGAAGACTCTGCTACGCGGCATTGCAGATGTTACTGGCTACATAAGAAAAAGCAATATTGCTTTTGGCCAGGAGGGCGCTCATAGAGTGTATATAGAAATTCCTGGCAACTGGTACATGGTCATCGATATCGCAAATATGCTTAAAGATGTTGATGTTCCTGTGCAAACCATTGATTTTGGTCACCCCAACTTCAGAGATGGCAACCTCGTCAAGTGTAATGATGGAAAGCCAAATTTCTGGAAGAAGGAGCATCAGGTTAAAGTTTTTGCAAATGAATTTTTGCCCGTCGGCTTTAATATTAGGCACAAACAGGACTCCCTTGAAAAATATGCCGAAGAATTGCTGGAGTTTATTGACCCAGTCAAAACGCATAAATTCTACTGGGAAAAAGCAGTACGGCGTGCAAATAAGCCAATACACCCCGGAGAAAATGATGCCTCTCTGCCTGAAGAAATTAGAGGTATGCACTTTGATTCCTGGACTGATTTAGCGAGGTATTTAGGATATGGCGAGTAATGTTAAAAAAGAGGTCGAGTTATATGAGCCGATGCGGATTTGGCTTCAACAGTACCTCGAAGACAAATACAAGGGAGCAACCATAATAACTGTTGATTCCCATTCACAGACATTGGATTTGTTTCTCGAAAAATATGGAGTAATTGACCGCTATCCCCAAACTATTGGTCTGGATATTCAGATTGATGTCCTCGGCATAGTAATAAAAAACGGGAAGACACAGATTTTCTTCGTTGAAGCAAAGAAAACTCAGCTCAATCTGCATGACCTCGGTCAGCTGTGGGCTTATTGCAAACTCTGTGACCCAGCAGAAGCATTTCTGTTGTCATCCTATGGACTTGGAAGCCTTAATAAAATTCTTAATAATCTCTTGAGAACTGATCTTCTTGAATTTGGCGATGGAAAGCGAATCAAAAAGATGCAGGTTGGAAAATGGGATATAAGTAAAAGTTCTCCTGATTATCATACCCTGGTTCCAAAAATGTAGGAAAATACTGTGTGCTCGGACAAATAGAACCCTTTTATTTTTCCTTGTACTCCGTTATTTTTCATAGAACTATTTTATTTTTCCTCAAGGGGTATTCAAATCGCCCCTTGCACCGGAAGTGCCGTAGAAACCTCATAACGCAGAAAAAGCCTGCAATACAAAGGATTTTGAATACCCTTATGGGGCAAATCCCTTGTATTGCAGGCTTTCTTGATACGAATAATAAAAGGATTGACCGTAGCATTGTATCAATGCTACGGTCAATGTTTGGTGCGAGAGACGGGACTTGAACCCGTACGTTGTTAACACACGCCCCTCAAACGTGCGCGTCTGCCGATTCCGCCACTCTCGCTTGCAACGCTGATTATTATAACAAACACTTTGCTGATTGTCAACACATTTTAACAAATTGGTGGTTTCTGTAAGTTGTGATGTCGGGTGAAACACAGCGGTCAAAAAATCGTGGTCATATTTGACTTTTTTAAGGCTTATTTAAAAAATTCAGCACTTTATTTTCTCGGCAATATCGTTCCAAAAAAGCTCCTTGCGCAGGTCGTTAATGTTTGTGTCCTTTCCGATATGAATATATTCAATGCCCATTATTTCCGCAAAATCACGCATTTCGGAATCAGTCAAGTCATAGCTTAAGACGGAATGGTGCGCCCCTCCCGCATATATCCACGCTTCCGCTGACGTTTCGAGGTTCGGCAAGGGCTTCCAAAGAGCCGCGGCGACAGGCAGCTTCGGCATATCATGTTTTTGCTCTATGCAGACGATGTCGTTTACAATCATGCGAAATCTGTCGCCCATATCGACAATTGACGCAAGCACCGCGTCGCCCTGCTTTGCCTTGAAGGTCAGACGCGCCGGGTCTTCTCTGTTTCCGATTCCGAGCGGGAAAACTTTTATCTTTGGCCTTTCACAAGAGATTGACGGGCAAATTTCAAGCATATGCGCACCCATATTTAACCCGCAAGACGGCTCGAAATGATATGTGTAATCCTCCATAAATGATGTGCCGTGCCCGGTGTCGGCAGTCATTGCTTTCATCACGCGGCAAAGCGCCGCCGTTTTCCAGTCGCCCTCGGCGGCAAATCCGTAACCCTGCCGCATAAGGTCTTGAACGGCAAGTCCGGGAAGCTGAGAAAGCTGTTGCAAATCCTCAAAATTAGTGTGAAAAGCGCTGAAACGCTCGCTTTCCATGAACTTTTTAAGCGCCGCTTCCAAGCGCGCCTGATAGCGCACCGCACTGATGTTTTCAGTTTCAATGTCATAATGCTTTTCATACGCGGCAAGCTGCGCGTCAACTTCCTTTTCTGTGACATTGTCAACAAGGCGGACAATGTCGCCGACGCCGTAATGGTCGATTTGCCATCCGAACTTGATGCAGGCCTCAACCTTGTCGCCCTCTGTTACGGCGACATTTCTCATGTTGTCGCTGATGCGCAAAACGCGCAGTCCGCGGCTCTCAAAAGCGCCGACTGCCGCGCGCATCCAGCCCGCCATGCGCCCGCGAAACGCTTCGTCGCGCCACCAGCCGCAGATAACCTTGCGCCGCAGCCGCATACGGGCGCACAAAAAACCGTGTTCGCGGTCGCCGTGCGCCGACTGGTTAAGGTTCATGAAGTCCATATCTATGGTGTCCCACGGGATGTCGCGGTTGTATTGAGTGTTCACATGAAGGAGCGGCTTTTTCAGCGCCTGAAAACCTCTTATCCACATCTTTGACGGAGAAAATGTGTGCATCCATGTTATGACTCCGGCGCAGTCCGGGTCATTTTCGGCATCTGTCATAGCTTTATATATCTCATCGGAGTTGCGCACCGCGCGGCGGTAAACGACTGTGCAGGGAATGCTTTTGTCGGCGTTAAATGAGTCGGTCATTTCTTTGGCGTGGGCGTCAACAGCGCGAAGAACCTCCTCGCCGTATAAATCCTGACTCCCGACAATAAAATGAAATGTGTATCTTTTTAATGCTGACATGGTTATTCCTCCTTAAAACTTGTGAAAGTGTTGCATGGACAGTGCAAAAGAAATTAGCTTTGCTATATTATTTTGATTTCATCGCCGATTTTTACCTTTCCGCCGACAAGAACAGCCGCAAAAACACCGCGGCTCGGCATCACACATTTGCCGACAGCTTTAAAAATTTCGCAGCCGTTGTGACATTCCTTGCCAATCTGTGTGATTATTATTTCACAATCACCGACCTTCAGCTTTGTGCCGACAGGAAGGGTGTGAAGTGAAATTCCGACGGTGGTGATGTTTTCCGCAAAAATGCCGTAGGGGAGTTTTCGGGTGGTTAAAGATCGCATTTCATCGTAGCTTTCACAAGCCAGCAAACTAAGCTGCCTGTGTCCGTCAGCCGAATGGGCATCTCCGCTTAAACCGCCGTCTTTAATCAGAATTCCGCATTCAGACGGATTTTTGACAGCTCCCTTTGAGGAGCTTATGTTTATCGACACGACTTCAGCCATCTTGCTACCCTCCTATTTCATTCATTTTGCGGTTTGGCGTAAAGCCGTGACCAAAGCTGTTTTTCAGCGGCTTGCTGCGTATCGCCTCGGTAATTTTTCGGGCAAGCAGCTCATCGTCCCTTTCGTCGATCGCCTTGCGCAGTGAAAACTCAAGATTGGAGCCGAGGCACGGGCGCAGCACTCCGCCGCTTGTAATCCTTATCCTGTTGCATCCGCCGCAAAATCCGTCGGTTATCGGGCTGATAAATCCAACCCTGCCCTTAAATCCCTCGCCTTTATAATAAACGGCAGGCTCTGACAAATCGCGCCGACACGGGACAAGGTGTGGAAAGGCTGCGATTATATCGCTGTTTTTGACGCGTTCGCCCTTGCCGCCCATGGGCATAAGCTCAATAAAGCGCACATCCACCGCGTGTTGTTCGGCAAGCTTTATGAAATCGGCGATTTCGCCGTCGTTTACGCCCTTTATTAAAACCGTGTTGATTTTCAAAGGCGAAAAAAGGCGCTTTGCAGCTCTGATTCCCTCAAGAGACGGCTGCAAATCACAGCCGGTTATTATTTTGTAAGTTTCGGGATTCAGCGAATCAAGACTGATATTGCAGCGCATCAGTCCTGCCGCGCGCAGGTCCTTTGCCTTTTGCGAAAGCATGGCGGCATTTGTGGTCAGCGCGATATCTTCATAAGCGTCAAGCTTTGAAATGCCCGACACAATACCGCAAATATCATGACGCAGCAAAGGCTCGCCGCCGGTCAGCCTGATTTTTTTGAAACCGAGTTGTGAGCATATCTTTGCGATGTATATGAAGTCGGCGGCGCTCATCTCGTCCGCATTTGAGCAGCCGTCGCCGCCCTCCGAGCAATATATGCATCTTTGGCGGCAACGCTCCGTAAGTGAAAGCCGCAGGTATTCGATTTTTCGCCCGTGATTATCAGTCATAGCTTATGATGTCTCCGATTTTTATGACGCCTGCGCGTGACACTCGCGCGAAAACAGCGCCGCCGACAAGCGGACAGACGTCAAGTCCGCACAATGAGTGGCATTCTTTTCCGACAGAGCTTATCTCAAGAGCGGCTTCGCCTATTGTTATTGTCTGTCCGACGCGCAAGTCAGAGGGCTTTTCACCCTCAAGCAAAATGTTACAGCAGAATTTTTTGAGGCATGGTTCGCCGTGGCTTAACGCGTCTATTTCGTCTTGCGTTTTTTGATAAAGCAAGCTGACCTGTCTGTCGCCGCCTGTCGCAAAAATATCGCCGCAAACGCCGGCATTCTCTTTTAAAGCAAGCTTGACGGCATTTTCGGGAGGCGAACCCTTGGCGCGCTTAATATAAAGCTTGGCGACTTTAACCATTTCGCGAAAACTGTCCCGACGCGCCGCCGCTTTTAAAAAGCAGCTTGATGTCGGTGATTATCATGGCGCGGTCAACAGCTTTGCACATGTCATAAACAGTGAGCGCGGCGACGGCCGCCGCTGTGAGGGCTTCCATCTCGACACCCGTCTTGCCCTCGCATTTCGCGCTTGATTTTATAATGAGTGTGTCCTCGCCGTCAAATTGAAAGTCTATGCTGATTTTGTCGACTTGTATTGCGTGGCAAAGCGGAATAAGCTCCGCCGTCTTTTTGCCGCCTTGAATCCCCGCGAATCGGGCGCAGGCAAGCACATCACCCTTAGCGGCGCTGTTTGATTTAATCAGTTCAAGTGTTTTCGGATCCATTTTTATTGCCGCCATCGCGGCGGCGGCGCGCGGCGTGACAGCCTTTGCGCCCACGTCAACCATAGACGCTTTGCCTTTTTTATCGATATGTGAAAATCCCAAAAGCTCACCTTCTTTTTATAAAAAAACTATTTCACCGGGTTGTTCGCACAGATAGCCTCCCAAAGAGTCAAGTCTTTTTCGCAAATTTTCGCTTTGAAGCGCCTTTATAAACCGCTTTACTCTTTTATCCTCAAGAGCTGAGGATAAAACAAGAAAGTCATAGCTTTCATTCCATAGCGGAATAAAATCAAGCGAATAAATTTTTGAGGCCGCAAATATCCCCAAGCCCGCGTCGGCATTGCCGGAAGAAATCGCCGCCGCGACGGCTGTGTGAGTGTATTCCTCGCGCTCATATCCGCGGACATCGCAGGGATTCATGCCGTTCTCGTCAAGCAAGTAATCAAGAAGGATGCGTGTTCCTGAGCCTTTTTGGCGGTTGATGTAAGAAATATCCGTGCGCGCGATGTCTTTAATTTCGTTTAAATCAAGAGGGTTGCCACGCGCGACAATCAGCCCCTGCCTGCGCACAACTCCGCGAATCAGGGCGACACCGCCGTCGGGAAAATATCTTTTGGCATAGCTTGTGTTGTATTCTCCCGTCTCCGTATCAAGCAAGTGTATTCCGCCCATGTGCGCCTCACCGTTTCGCAGAGCCATGACAGCGCCCATGCTTCCCACATGTGAGGATACAACGCCCATGGGGTTGTCGGAGCGCATAAGAATGTCCGAAACTTCGTCAATGAGCGGGTCGTGACTCCCCGTGACACAAACGCTGTTTTTGATTTCGTCATAATTTTTAAGGAGCTTCATCATTACTTCACTGCCCGCCCCGATGCCCTCGCTGTTTTGTGAAACAGTGATTATACCGCCCGCCTTAGCGAATCCCGACACGATTCCCGCGCCTCTGCGCATCGGAACAGCCACAAGTTTTTTGTCTACCGACGCGGCGCCGCAGCGTATGAATTCCTTATATTTGAGCGAAGATGTTATCTTTCTTGTTAAAAGCGACTTGACCTGAAAATCAGGCGCGGCGCGGCGTTTTGTGAGCAGCCTCATAACATGCCTGACTATTTCCTCCATGACAATTATACCTGAAACGGGATAGCCCGGGATTCCAAAAAACGGAACGCTGCCGATGTGACCGAGGACGACAGGCTTGCCCGGCTTTATGGCTACGCCGTGGACAACCAACTTGCCGATTTTTTCCAACACGCTTGACGTGTAATCGTCCCTGCCCGCCGACGAGCCGGCAATGACTATAACGGCGTCACATTCCCGAGCGGCCTTGGAGACGGCGGACAAAAGCAGTTTTGGCTTGTCGGGCACAGTGGGATAGATTTTTGAAAAAACACCCCACTCATCAAGCATCGCGGAAAATATGGCGGAGTTAAATTCGGGAATCTCGCCCGGCTTCGGTTTTGACACTTCGTTTATTATTTCGTCGCCTGTCGGAATGATTGCCGCAGTCGGTTTTTTGACAGTTTCAAGCTCGTAAACTCCGGCGGCAAGGAGCGCGCCGACAATTGACGGCGTAATAACTGTAAACGACGGGATTATCATGTCTCCCATGCATATGTCCTCGCCGACTTGGCGCACATTGCTCCACGGCGTCGCGGCCGCGTAAAGTCGGACGGCGCCGCGGGTGTGCTCGACGACATCCTCAATCATTACGACGCAGTCACAGCCCTGCGGCAGCGGGTCGCCGGTATCGACAAAAACATAATCATGCGCTTTTATGGTGACGGGCGAGCTTTCAGATGCGCCGCTCGTAATTGAGGATTTGAGGGCTATGCCGTCCATGGCGCAGGCGCAGTAGTGCGGCGAACAGCGGCGGGCGTATTGTGCCGACGCGGCGACAAGACCGTTTGATTGGCGTGTCGGCGTAACTTCTGTTTTATATGTCGTCCCGACACTTTTCAGCGCTGAAATAAAGTCTTTGACCGCTTGTTCGCACGGGGAGTTTGACAAATATTTGTAATTCAAAACAAGTTCACCGTAACCCTTTCGCCTTTAAGAACACCCTCGTCGTCCCTGCCGATTATGATGTATCCGTCGGCGGAGGAAAGCGCCGATACGATGCCCGACTTTGCAGGAAGCGGTATCGCAAGATTGTTTTTGAGAGTTACCGCAACAGTCTCTTGCCTGCCGTGGTTAGATGGAATGTTTTGCGAAGCAGCCGCTTCTATGCGCAGATCATCATGACGAGAGCCGAGAAATTTGCGTATCGCGGGCTTGACAAACAAGCTGAAAGCAAAAAAAGCCGCCGCCGGATGGCCGGGCAGTCCAAAGACCGGAATTGAGTCAATCGTCGCGAAAAGTGTCGGCTTGCCGGGCTTTATAGCTATGCCGTGAAATAAAACCTTTCCGATATCTGATAAAACACGCTTCAAAATGTCCTTTTCTCCGACAGAAGAACCCCCGGAAATCAGCACAAAGTCACATTCCTTGACGGCATTTTTGACGGTGCTTTCCAAAACCTTTTCGTTGTCGGGCGCTATGGGGTAAGCTTTTGCCTCGCAGCCGCAGGATTTGGCGCAGGAATAAAGAGCGATTGTGTTTATGTCTCTGACCTCCGCGCCGCGCGGCGTCCGAGAAAAATGGACAATTTCATCGCCTGTTGATATGATTCCGAGCTGTGGCGGCTTTACAGACTCAATATGTGTGTTGCCGAGCGCCGCAAGCACGGCGATATTATTTGCGCCAAGCATTGTGCCGTGAGGTATAATAACGCGACCGCTTTTGCAGTCCTCGCCGCGGCGCGCTATATTTTCAAAAACAGCGCATGGCTTCATCACATAACGAAAGCCGTCGCCGATATTTTCCGTGTGCTCTATCATTACGGCGGCGTCGGCACCTTTGGGCAGCATCCCGCCTGTGGGAATTTCCATGCAGCAGCCCGGCGGCAAAACAGCTTCCACGCTTTGACCCATGAGTATCTTGCCCGAATATTTGAGCATAGACGGCACAGCCTCCGAGCAGCCGTATGTGTCGGCGGCTCTGACGGCAAGCCCGTCGACGACCGAACGATTAAAAGAGGGCAGGTCCTCGCCGCTGATTATGTCACGCGCGGCGACCTTGCCGCAGGCGTCGTAAAGGCTCACAGTCTCCGTAAAAGCTGTTGTTTTTATGTTAGACAAAATAATTTCCAGCGCTGTTTCAGGCATAACGACTGTCAGCATCAGCATATCCTCCATTGATCAATAAACTTTCGCCCGAATTCACTGTCGGGGCGGGAGACGGAAGATGTGTTTGAGTATTCGGCTATTTCGCCGTTATTTAAAATGAGGACTTTTGTTGACAGTGCGAAAGCCTGTGACGGGAGGTGTGTGGAAAAAAGAAGCGTAACGTCATTTTCGCGGCAATAGTCATCCAAAACCTTTTCAAGCATTTGAGAAGTTTCAATATCTGTGCAGCTGAAAGGCTCGTCCAGCATCAAGCAGGCATATTTGCCCGCAAGCATACGCGCGAAACACATCCGCTGTTTTTCGCCGCCCGAAAGCTTTGATGATTTTTTCTTTCGCAAATCATAAAGCATACAATCACGCAAAAGCTTTTCAATGTCCGTTTCGGAATCAAGACCCATCCTGACATTGAACTCCACGCTTCCCGCAAAGCAGTAGGGGGACTGCGGCAGATAGCCGGGCGCGGCGCCGTCGGATATGCTGAAATGACCGCAATCCTGCTTGATGGCGCCGGAAAGGATGCGCAAAAGAGTTGATTTGCCCGAACCGTTCGGACCGATAACGGCGACGCGGTCACCCTTTGCGACATTAAGCTCGTCAATTTTTAAAACAAAATCGTGTGAAAATCTTTTTTCGAGTCCGGATATTTTAATCATTATTTTCTCCAATACGGATATGCCAAAGTGTTGACGACAAGTGAAATCAGCAAAAGCAGCATTGTCAAAGCAATCGCCGTGTCAAAATTGCCCTTGTTTGTTTCAAGCAAAATCGCGGTGGTCATGACCCTTGTTTTGAACTGTATGTTGCCGCCGACAAGTGAAACAGCCCCGACCTCGGCAATCGAGCGCCCAAACCCAACAAGCATGATGCCGACAAATTGCGGTGCGCATTCACGCATGAGGAGGTATATCTGCCCCGTAGGGCGTATTCCGATGCCTTTTGCCGTTTCCGTCAGCGACTTTGCCTTGACATTTGATGCGGAGGCGGCAAGCCCCATTATAACAGGGGTTATGAGCAAAACCTGCGCGACAACCATTATTCGCACAGAAAACATAATGCGAAACGAGCCTAACGGTCCCACGGAGCGAAAAAGCATAAAGACAATCAGACCAGCCGCAACAGGCGGCAAGCCCATCAAAGTGTTTGTTATTCTTAAGATTATTCCCTTACCCTTAAACTCGGCGCGTCCGAGAGCGACTCCAATCGGCAGGCCGATAACAGATGAAATCACAGTGCTGAAAACAGACATCGTGAGTGTGGTGCGGACAATCTGTAAAAGCTCTTTGTCGCCGCTTAAAAAAAGGTGTATTGCTTGCTTTATATATTCCATATCGTCATTTTAACCTGCCGCCGCCTGCTAAGGCGGCGGCTCGCTGAAATTATTTACTTTTCAATCACATAAAAAAGCTGCTCACCGTAGGCGGATATTCCGTAATCGGATATAAGGTCGACCGCCTCGCCGCTGTGCATCCATTCTATGAACGCGTTTGCGCCGTCGGAATTTATGGCGGCGCCGGTGCCTTCAAATGCCGCCGCGTCCGGATTTACACCAAGCAGCGAATATGTGTTTTTCATGTCGTCGGCATCGGCTTTCAGGATTTGAATGTTTGGAAGCGATTGCTTCATTGACAGGTATGTCGCTTTGTCGGTGATGACATAAGCCTTAAGCTCGTTTGCCTTGTTAAGCGTGTCGCCCATGCCGGAGCCGACTGATACATACCATTCGGCGGTTTTATCAGGCGTCGTCCCGGCGGACTCCCAAATGTTCTTTTCCTTGTCGTGTGTGCCGCTGTTGTCGCCGCGCGAAACAAACGCGCTGCCCGCCGCCGCTATCTTCCGGAATGCTTCGGCCGCATTCTCAGCTTCGGCTATGTCGGCAGGGTCGTCCGAGGGACCGCATATGACAAAGAAATTGTACATAAACGACAGCCTTTCCGTCGAGGAAAATCCCTCCGCAATGAAATCTTCTTCCTGCGCCTTTGAGTGTACAAGCAGAACGTCGGCGTCGCCGCTTTTGGCGTAGCCTATCGCGATCCCGGTGCCGGCGGACGCAACTTCAACGTCATAGCCCGTATCTTCTTTGAAATACGGCAGAAGATAGCCGAGCAGACCGGAATCGTTTACAGACGTCGTCGTCGCAAGCCTGATAGCTTCCTTTTTTGGTTCGACTGCTTGCTCCCCGGAATCAACTCCGGATTTTGACTCTGTTTCTGTCTTGCCTTGACAGGCGGCAAGCGAAAAAACCATGATAAGACAAAGGAACAGAGCCGTCAGTTTTTTGAACATTTTTATTTCTCCTTTCTAAACACGAGAGGCAAAGAGGTTTCCCTCTCCACCCGATGGCCTTTTAAGCGTATTTCTGACTGAAACTTAGCTTGCGGGCTCGGAAAAATTATTTATCAAAGCGCCGCGGGCAAAACCGCCGAATGATTTTGCGCGAGGCACTCAAATACATTAAGGCAACACCGCACAATGATTGTTGTGCGATATGACGGAAAAGATGCAAGCAAGCATGCAACAAAGGCTTCAGCCGCTCATTGCGCGGTGTTGCCTTAGAAAGCACTCAAGTCCTTTAAAGCACAGAAATCTTTTAAGGTGCGGAACAAAAGGAATGTAAAATGAAACAAAAGGCTTTGATTTCAAAAAAAAATATGTTACAATAAGTTTGAAAGAAAAACTTGAGACAAGGTGAAACCATGATAAAAATCGCTGTGGTATGCGTGAGCGACCGTTCATATTCGGGTGAACGGGAGGATTTGAGCGGACCCGCAATCATAAAAGAGCTGGCGGACGTTGCGAAAACAGTCGAGTATGTTTGCGTGCCCGACGAAAAAGAGCAAATAAAAAACGAGCTTGTCCGACTTTGCGCTCCGGGTTTGTCCGCCGTGATAACAACGGGCGGCACAGGTGTTTCGCCGCGTGACGTGACTCCGGAGGCGACGCTCTCCGTAGCGGAAAAACAAGTTCCCGGGATTGCCGAGGCGATAAGGGCAAAAAGCCTTGAATCGACTCCGACGGCGATGCTTTCAAGGGCGGTGAGTGTTATAAGGGGCGGTACGCTCATTATAAACTTGCCCGGAAGCCCCAAGGGCGCCGCGGAATGCGCGCGTATCATCAAGCCGGTGCTTGCGCACGCCTCTCAGCTTTTGTCAGGCGGCGTGACAGATTGCGCGCCGCGACAAACATAAACCATATAAATTATATCTTCCTTTTCGCAAAAAGTCAACGAATAAAGGAGGAAAAGTCAGATGTGTGACATTGCCGCCTTAAAGGACGAGCAAAACAGCTGCCTTTTCAACACGCGTAGGCTGCGCTTGTCAAACGTGCTGCTGATAGGGGTTGGGGGCATTGGGTGCGGCATTGCAGTCCACCTTGCGGGCGCGGGTGTGGGCTCGATTTCCGTTTGTGACTTTGACGTTGCGGCCGCCGAAAACCTCAACAGGCAGTTTATTTTTACAACAGCGGACTTGGGCGCGCGAAAAGCGGAAGCCGCGGCAAGGTTTGTCAGCGGATATGCGCCCGATTGCCGTGTGACGCCGATTGTTCAAAAGGTGAGCGGTCAAAATGCCGCGGACATTATTTCCGGTTACGACCTTGTCATGCTCGCCTGCGACAATATCCCGACGCGGCTTGCGGTCAACGAAGCTTGTTCAATGCGTTGCATAAATTTGATAGATTCCGGCATATCAGGCGGCTGCGGCAGCTCTTACCTTTACATTCCCGGCAAATCCGCCTGTCTTGCCTGCTTGATGGACGGCACCGCCGAAAGTGCCGATAAGCGCACTGTCGGCGCAGTCGCCGGGATTGTCGCCGGCATTGCGTCCGTCACAGCTCTCGAAATTCTCTCAAGCAAAAGTCACAAAAAAGCGGGAAAGCTCATCTTAACAGACGCTTTAAACAACACAACAGACGAGCTTAACATAAAAAAACTTAAAGGATGCAGGATATGCGGAGGTGATTTAAATGTCGGATAAGCTGCTCGGTTATATGGGCAGGGTGCTCAAGGTTGACCTGACGTCCCGCACATTTGAAGAATACCCTTGGACAGACAGCGACAGAGAACGCACGCTTGGCGGCAAGATTATGGCGGCCGACATTCTTTACCGCCACATTGAGCCGGGTATGAAGGCGTTTGATGAAAGCAATTGGATTGTCGTTTCAACAGGCCCGCTCACAGGGTGCGGCTGCCCCAACACTTCAAGATTCAACATATCAACCATATCTCCTTTAACGGGCATTGTGACGTCGTCAAACTGCGGCGGAGATTTCGGACTTTCGCTGAAAAGAGCCGGCTATGACGCCGTGATATTCAGCGGAAGGTCGGCGGCTCCCGTGACAGTCAACATAACCTGCTCGGGTGTGACCTTTGACGACGCATCTGATTTGTGGGGGATGTCCACAAGCGAGACACAAGAACAGCTCCCCAAACGCGCGGGGAAGCTTGTCATAGGCTCGGCAGGAGAAAACAAAGTCCTTTTTGCTTGTGTGTTCAGCAACGAAAGAACAGCGGGCAGGGGAGGAGTCGGCGCCGTTTTCGGCGATAAGCTGCTTAAGGCGGTTACGGCATCCGGACACAAAATACCCGAAGTCGCCAACAGGGAAAAGCTCAAAAAGACAAACGCAAAATGGACAAAGCTGCTCATGTCACATCCTCTCACAGGCCGTCAGCTCCCAAAGCTCGGCACGGCGGGGCTTATTGCGCCGATGCAGGCACACGGCATTCTTGCCACAAAAAACTTTTCAAAAGGGCGGTTTGACGGGTTTGAAAAGGTCTCCGGAGAGGAGCTTGCCGAAAAGCACCTTATCAGCAACGCCGCCTGCACAACCTGCGTCATAAGGTGCGCCAGAACAGTTAAGGTCGACGGAAAAAACGTCAAGGGCCCCGAGCTTGAAACGCTTGGTCTTTTAGGTCCGAACATATTAAACGACGACATTGAAATCATACTCAAATGGAATTATGAGCTTGATGAATTAGGAATGGATTCCATCTCTGCTTCGGGAGCGATGGCTTTTGCGATGGAGCTTAAGGAGAAGGGCATTTGGGATTGCGGACTTGAATTCGGCAGGACAGACAACATTTCACAGATGCTGAACGATATTGCGCACCGCAGAGGCGACGGGGATATACTTGCCGACGGCGCAAAGCGCATGAGCGAACGCTTCGGAGGCAAGGATTTTGCCATTCACGCAAAGGGAATGGAACTTTCGGCTTATGAGCCGCGCCGCGCCGTCGGTCAGGGGCTGGGCTACGCGACATCCAACCGCGGCGGATGCCATCTTAACGCCGGATATCTTGTTGTTGTGGAGGGTCTTGGGCTTGATGTCGACTCATTGACGCCACACGGAAAGGCGGCACTTTCAATCATGTTCCAAAACCTTATGGAGTCCGTTTCCGCCTGCGGTTCCTGCCTGTTTACAAGTTATGCAGTGCTGCCGGGATTCCTTGTAGACAAGCCAAACCTTCTTTTAACAAGAGCGGTGCTTGCCTGCTTCCCATATGTCGGACCTGTCGTCAACCTTTTGAGCCATTTCACAAAGGCGCCCGCTGTCAATATTCCCCTTTTACCTCACTCATACGCCATAAAATACGCAACGGGAATAAAATCCACAATGGCAAGGATGCTGACTTGGGGCGCATACGGTTACAATATTGAGCGCATATCAAACATTATCCTCGGTCAAAAGGCAGGAGCTGACAAGCTGCCCGCCCGCTTCACGGACGTGCCGCAGGACAGGGACAACCCAAAAACAAAAGTTCCGCTCGAACGCATGAAAAAAGTATATTACAGGGCGCGCGGCTGGAGCGACGGCATACCTAAATATCGACGTTTAAAAAGCCTCGGAATAGATATCGACAAAGAATTCTACGAAAAAATTGCGGAGGAGGCACACCAAAATGGCAAAGGTGACAGTTAAGCTTTTCGGTGTGCTGCGAATCGACACGCACATATCTTGTGAGGAGATTGACGCGGAAAAGGTTCTTGACATTTTCGCCGCGCTGAACAAAAAGGCGTATGAAATTTATTCAAAAACCCTGAAAAAAGATAATGAAACAAAAAAACCGTCGCCGATATCGTTTAGAAGCGCCGTAGTGTTCATAAACGGTGAGCGGTGCGCGCAAAAGGGCAAAAGACTTTGCGACAACGATGAAGTTTGGATTCTTTCGCCTTCGTCGGGCGGATGACAAGGAGGTAAATTGTTTTGGCGTTTTTAATTGATTCTGACAAATGCATAGGCTGCGGCGCGTGCGCGTTCGTCTGCCTTTTTGACGTTCCTGTTCCAACGGACGAAAACAAGCTCAAATACATAATTGACATAAAAAACTGTCTCGGGTGCGGACAGTGCGAGGACGTTTGTCCAAACAACGCCATTTTTCCCGCACCCGGTCACAAAAGAATCGCAAAAGTTTTTATAGACCAAGACAAATGCATAGGCTGCTCGATTTGCGCGAGAGTCTGTGTAACGAAAGCGCCGCAGGGAAAAGTCAGGGAGCCTTTCACGATTGACCAAAGCAAATGCATACAGTGCGGTTTATGCGCCGCCAAATGTAAGCACGAGGCAATAATAGTCGAATATCTTGATTGACCTTTCGGCTTTTATATGCTCTAAACTGTTCTGTCAACAATAAATCCCCTTTGTTCTGACTCGGTCAAAAGATGCGCGGCGTTTTGACAAGGGAGGGTTTTTTTTGCTCACAACTTTCACATATCATAAGGAGCGCCAAGTTTTGGACGTTATAAAAAAGCCGCCCGAAAAGTGACTTTGAGGTGGATTTAACACTTATAAGTGATATGGAATTTCGTTTTCGGGCAAAAAGAATCGCCCTTAGCACAAGTCTAAGAGCGATTTGTCCGCGGCGGCTCGCCGCTGGCTTTGACCGACAAAAAAGATGCAGACACTTAAATTTATAGTATACCTCATTTGGCGAAGTTGTAAAAATCTACTTGATAGAGCTCATAATCAATTGATGATTGAAGTTCACCAATTTGATTTATCCATGAATTTTCATTTACTCGCAATTTTTTAAACCCAAGTTGCTCATAGACATATTGCGTTCTTTCATTTCACCCACTACAACATTGTCAATTTCAATAATCAACCGCCTATGTGTATCAACGGTATCATTTTTTAGGCTGTCTGCTATTGTGTTGGCTGTTTGACCTATTCCATTTGGAAATCCTGCGTGTGCCATTATTTTGCCATCATTCCACCATAAAGCAAGTTGTTCTGCATCGTTTACTGTTACGTTTCTAATGGTTAAATTGTTGTACTTAAGTAACATTAAATACTCCGTTTTTTTGAGGGTTAAAGTATAGTCGCCCTCTTATTTATTGGATTAATGGCATGTGATTTCTTTCTCATTCTGCTA
The DNA here is from genome assembly GCA_012523185.1 of Clostridiales bacterium. Classification (GTDB taxonomy): domain Bacteria; phylum Bacillota; class Clostridia; order Oscillospirales; family Acutalibacteraceae; genus UBA1425. The sequence continues at coordinate 4,583 of JAAYIY010000017.1, read as the reverse complement.
TGCATCTTTCAATAGTTTTATAAACTATATAATATATAGGATTATATCTTTCTGACATAAATAATCTTACTTATTTCCTTTCGCTGTGTTGATTGAAGCGATAAGCATGCGTTTAATTTCTTCTGCTGAATTTAATATTGAATCATAATCATAGTCAAACAGATCAGTCCGTTTAAGAAGTGTAAGCCAATATATGCTTTCGCTTGTTTCTTTTAATGAAATGTGTAATTTTGATATAAAATCGGCTTTACTGTTGCCGTAAATCGCTTCATTGAGGTTAGCACCGACGCTTGTAGCAGAGCGTAGAAGCTGTTTTGCTATGGTTGTATCTTTTCTCGATTTTGAGCATTCCTCATAGAATATCACAATTTGTGTTGCAAAATCTAAAGACTTGTTAATTAATGGACTTGCCATATGCTCACCTCTTGCATTCATTATATTCTGATTATTGCCTTGCGTCAAGCAAGGCTACCGATTCTTTTATCTTTTCTCCTTTATCTTTTATCTGGAAACGACAATTTTATTTCAGTGAAGAGAGAAAAATGAAAAGAGAAAAGAGAAAAACACAAAAAGAAACGACAACTTTCTGCTGAAAATTGTCGTTTCTTTCTGGCTGCGGAACTAGGATTTGAACCCAGACAAACAGAGTCAGAGTCTGCCGTGCTACCATTACACAATTCCGCAAAATTATTGTTGGTGTGTTTGCTTTAATAATTATACACAATAAGCCAAAAAAGTCAATGCCTAATTTTCAAGGTTCTTTTAAAGTTATTTTAAAGTGTTTTAAGCTCCACTGCCTTTTTTAACCTTTGTGTGCGTAAAACGGCGGCGGCTGCCGAAATTTAAAAAGCTTTACAAAGCTTTGCGCATATAAAAAGAAACAATTGGGCAACTTCATGGAAGCGTTTGGTCAAAACATATTGACAATGAAAACAAGTTATAGTATCGTATAGTTTATAATGAGTGATTTTTTTACAATGTATAAGGAGAATGATCATGGCATTTTATTTTAACGAGCCGTCACGAACTTTCAGCGAATATCTTTTGGTGCCGGGTTATTCATGCCCCGAATGTGTCCCCGAAAAGGTAAGCCTGAAAACTCCGCTTGTCAAGCACAAAAAGGGTGAAAAGCCGGAGTTGTATATGAATATTCCCATGACATCCGCTATAATGCAATCAGTTTCTGACGATAAGATGGCAGTCGCGCTTGCCCGTGAGGGAGGCGTGTCCTTTATTTTCGGCTCACAGTCAATTGAATCACAGGCTGCGATGGTGGAGAAAGTAAAGGCATATAAGGCGGGCTTTGTCGTGAGCGACAGCAATGTCAGCCCTGACGAGACATTGGGCGACATACTTGCCCTCAAGGCAAAGACAGGTCACTCGACAGTGGCTGTGACGTCCGACGGCACGGCGACGGGAAAGCTGCTCGGAATTGTCACAAGCAGGGATTACCGCCCAAGCCGCATGTCTCCCGCTGAAAAAGTCAAATCTTTTATGACCCCGATTGAAAAGCTTGTCACCGCGCCCGCGTCAACCACGCTTAAGGAAGCGAACGACATCATTTGGGATCACAAGCTGAACGCGCTGCCGATTGTCGGCGGCGACGGGCGTCTTATGTACATTGTTTTCCGCAAGGATTACGATAATCACAAGGAAAATCCGCTTGAGCTTCTTGACAGCCACAAAAAATATGTGGTGGGCGCCGGTATCAACACAAGGGACTACGCGGAAAGGGTTCCGGCTTTGCTTAACTCCGGAGCTGACGTTTTGTGCATCGATTCGTCCGAGGGGTTCACCGAGTGGCAAAAGCTTACGATAGACTGGGTGCGCAAAAACTACGGCGAAAATGTCAAAATAGGCGCGGGCAACGTCGTTGACGCCGAGGGCTTTCGGTTTCTTGCCGACTGCGGCGCCGACTTTATAAAAGTCGGTATCGGAGGCGGTTCAATATGCATAACGCGCGAGCAAAAAGGCATTGGCAGGGGGCAGGCGACCGCGCTTATCGAGGTTTGCAAAGAACGAGACAAATATTGCCAAGAGACCGGGATCTACATCCCGGTCTGCTCCGACGGAGGCATCGTGCATGATTACCACTGCACAATGGCTCTTGCGATGGGCGCCGATTTTTTGATGCTCGGCCGCTATTTCGCAAGGTTTGACGAAAGCCCGACAAACAAAATTATTGTCGGCGGCAACTATATGAAGGAATATTGGGGAGAAGGCTCGTCAAGGGCAAGAAACTGGCAGCGGTATGACCTTGGCGGCGACGACAGCCTTTCCTTTGAAGAAGGTGTTGATTCATATGTCCCTTATGCCGGTAAGTTAAAGGACAACCTCAGCGTCACGCTTAAAAAGATTCGCTCGACAATGTGCAACTGCGGCGCGCTGTCAATCGGCGAGCTTCAGGAAAAGGCAAAGATAACTCTCGTCTCCGCGACTTCAATTGTTGAGGGCGGCGCGCATGACGTTTTGCTTAAGGATAATTCAATAAGCGCACGCTGACTTTTTCGTTGATTTTAAACTATATATCGGGGCTGCGTCGCGTGATTCAGCCCTCATTTTCTTTGTTTGATTTTAACGTTTTGCACATCGCCTTTTATGACGGCTGAAAGCTGACTGCACAAAAACCTTTTTGAGGAGCGATATGGAATATACTGTTAAACGCAGCGACAGAAAGACGCTGGCATTGCACGTCACAGATGAAGCGGCGCTTGTGGCGCGAGCGCCTGCGGGAATGCCGCCGCACGTTATTGAGGATTTCATCAGGCAAAAAAATGATTGGATAACGGCGCATATTGCCGCAAAAGCCGCTCAAGCTGCCGCTAAGTCGTCTTTTTGCCTTGATTACGGCAGCTCTGTTTTGTTCAGGGGAAAAGAATGCGCGATAGCGCCGTCGGCGGACGGCAGGGCAGGCTTTGACGGCGAGAGATTTTTTCTGCCCCCCGGTCTTGACAGTGATACAATAATCCGAAACATCAGGCATATATATATACAGCTTGCAAAAATACTGCTGTCTGAAAAGACGGCAAAAGCAGCGGAGAAAATGTCTCTTTCGCCGCCGCCGGTTAGGATAAGCTCGGCAAAAACCTGTTGGGGAAGCTGCGGCGGCAAGGGCATAAGCTATTCATGGAGACTTGTTCTCGCCGACGACGGAGCGATTAATTATGTCGTCGTTCATGAGCTGGCGCACATAATTCACCGCAACCACGGCAGCGGCTTTTGGAGAGAAGTCGGAGCGGTTGTACCCGACTATAAACTCCAAACGCAAAAATTGCGCAAGCTGCAAAAAAGGCTTGAGGCAGAGAGGTGGGATTAACGCGATATTACACTTTTTATGAAGCTGAAAAGCTTATTAATTTAAGGGATATATATCTGAAAAGGAGATTTGTTTTGACGGACATTTCATTTTTTATTAAGAAGGTAATCGCGATTATTCTTACAATAATCGCACTCATAAGCCCCAATCTTTTCAAGCTTATCACGGGCGCCCCCGCGAATGGCAAAAACATAATATTTTACACCGAAACATACCCGGAAGTTTTCACGGAGCTGCTTTTTACAAACGATATTTTTGAGGACAGCACAACAACAATTGCCAAAAAGCTTGTGACAGCGGTAATAGTCCAGTTTATGACGGGCGAGATGAGCAACGGCGAGGCGTCGGACATTGTTGATCTTGTGCCGATAGGCGATATCGAGCGTGTTCCGGGAGCTGTTCACACGTCAAACACATTGTCAAAGCTGCTTGCCGGTGCATTAAAGGATTCAAAGCTTATACCTGAAAGCATAAGAGGTTTTTTAATAACATGGTCAGAGGGAATAAACGACCTTCATGTATTTTTCCGCCACACCGAATACGACGGCATACTTGAATTTATGGGCAGCTATATAAACGACAAGGGTGAGCTTAAAATAATCGTGACAGGAGCTTATTATGACACCGAATCCCACATTGTTTACGGCAAAGACAACAACGGTATTTTCGGAATAGGTTATGATTGCGATATTGACGGCATGGTGATAACGTCGCCGCCGGGCGCGTGGATGAAACAATTCGGCTACAACATAGGCTACGATATTCTCGGCAACCTGTTATTTATGGAATGTGATACGGTACGCGTCAAATTTGATTATGACGGGACAAAATGGATGGTTCAGTTTTGGAAGGGCAATTATACAAGCTATGCAAACGGGGCGGAAATAGGCCTTTATTACCTTAAAAAAGGCGAGTGGCTGAATTACACCTGCGTTGACGGCGATGATATGGTTGCGTTGGAGATGGAGCTTTACGGAAAAGACAAGTTGATTTTATCAGCTCAAACCGAAAAGCACTGGTGGATTTGCGGCTTTCAACCCGGCCCCACTTTTAAGGCCTCGGACATGACTGTCAGCGCGGGCATAACATTCAATTCCGAGGGGATGGCGGAAGCTTTTGCAAAAAAGGCGTCGAAATATATGAGCGTGGTTTCTGACGGCGCGGCTGTGAGCTTAGAGTGGAAATAGCCGCGGGGAAAAGCTTCGCCGATAAACCGGCTCAAAAAGCTCAAAAGCCGTATGCAGTAAAAACACAATAAAAACGGCTT
>JAAYIY010000016.1 GCA_012523185.1 Clostridiales bacterium | reverse complement strand
TAATAAAAAGCCTTATCAAAACGGGCGACGAGTCGGCGATAGCCGCGCTTGAGGCAAGCGACGAGGACAAGCTTTTTTTATCAAAGCAGACAAGAGTGGCGTTAAAGCGCTGCGGCGTAATCAACCCCGAAAAAATCGAGGAATATATCGAAAACGGCGGTTACGAATCCCTTCGCAAGGCGCTTTCGGGCATGACGCCGGAAGCTGTCATAGATGAGATAAAAATATCGGGACTTGCCGGACGCGGCGGCGCGGGGTTTCCCACATGGTTCAAGTGGAGGGCCGCGCGCGAGAGCAAGGGCGAGCCGAAATACCTTGTGTGCAACGCGGACGAGGGCGACCCGGGCGCGTTTATGGACAGAGCGATAATCGAGGGCGATCCTCACAGCCTGATTGAGGGAATGATGATTGCCGCTTATGCCATAGGCGCTTTTGAAGCCATTGTTTATGTGCGCGCCGAATACCCGCTCGCGATTAAAAGGCTTGAAAACGCCATCGCGCAGGCGCGTGAAAAAGGCTTTATCGGTCAAAACATAATGGGCGGCGAATTTTCCTGCGAAATGGTTATTAAGGCGGGCGCGGGCGCGTTTGTTTGCGGAGAGGAGACGGCGCTTTTAGAGTCCCTTGAGGGAAACAGAGGAATGCCGAGATTAAAGCCGCCTTTTCCGGCGCAGTCAGGCTATCGCCGCCGACCTTCAAACATAAATAATGTCGAGACATTCGCCGATGTCACATGGATAATTGAAAACGGCGGCGAAGCTTTTGCGGCGATGGGGACGGCGGACAGCAAAGGCACAAAGGTTTTTGCCCTGACAGGCAAAGTTAAAAGAGGCGGGCTTGTCGAAGTGCCCATAGGAAAAACTCTCCGCGACGTCATTTTTGACATCGGCGGCGGTGTGCGCGGCGACAAGGAATTCAAGGCTGTTCAGATGGGCGGCCCCTCCGGCGGATGCATTCCGGCGGAGCTTATCGACACTGTTATAGACTATAAAAAGCTCAGCGACACCGGCGCAATCATGGGCTCAGGCGGTATGGTCGTTATGGACGAGGATACATGCATGGTGGGCATGGCAAGGTTTTTCCTTGATTTCACAGCTAAGGAGTCTTGCGGGAAATGTGTTCACTGCCGCATCGGCACAAAGAGAATGCTTGAGATACTTGACAGGATTACAAAGGGCGAGGGCAAAGACGGCGACATCGAGCTGCTTGAGGAGCTGAGCGTCGCGATAAAGGACGGCTCACTGTGCGGACTTGGACAGACGGCGCCAAACCCCGTCCTCACAACAATAAGATACTTCAGGCACGAATACGAAGCTCACATAAGCGCCAAAAGGTGTCCTGCCCACGAGTGTACCGAGCTGCTAACATACGAAATCGACTCCGAAAAATGTACGGGCTGCACAATCTGCGCAAAAAGATGTCCGACAAAAGCCATTTCGGGGGAGCTGAAAAAGATTCACGCGATAGATCAGGCGCTTTGCATCAAATGCGGTCACTGCATGACGGCGTGCAAATTCGGCGCTGTTGTCTGCGTTTAGCGGCGGGTGCTTCAAAGCGACGCCATATTTATACTGATGGGGATGAATGTTTTGGCTGAAAAGATAAAGCTTAAGATAGACGGCATGGTTGTTGAAACAAAAAAAGGCGCGACCATACTTGAGGCGGCGCGTGAAAACGGCATTTATATCCCGTCGCTGTGCCATGACGACTGTGTCGAGGCTTACGGCGCGTGCGGCATATGCGTCGTGGAGGCGCAGGGTGTCCCGAAGCTTTTGCGCTCGTGCGCCACGGCGGCCGCCGACGGCATGGACATAAGCACAAGGACAAAAAGAGTCGTCAGCTCTCGGAAGATTGCGCTTGAGCTTTTAATGAGCGACCACGAAGGCGATTGCAGGGCGCCCTGCACATTAAACTGCCCGGCAGGGACCGACTGCCAGGGCTATGTTGGATTAATCGCAAACGGTGAGTTTGAAGAAGCTTTGAAGCTTATCAAAGAAAAAATTCCGCTGCCCGCGTCGATTGGGCGTATTTGTCCGCATCCGTGCGAACAAAACTGCCGCAGGCGGCTTGTCGAAGAGCCTGTGGCGATAGCCCATCTGAAAGCGTTTGCCGCTGATTCAGACCTTGAAAAAGCAGAGCCCTGGCTGCCGAAAACCGCAAAGAACACAGGGAAATCAGTCTCAATAATCGGCGGAGGTCCCGGCGGCTTGTCAGCGGCCTATTACCTGCTCATAAAAGGGCATAACGTAACTGTCTATGACATGATGCCTCAAATGGGCGGCATGCTGCGTTACGGAATACCGCAATACAGACTCCCTAAAGAGATTCTTGACAAAGAGATAGCCCTCATCAAAAAGCTGGGCGCAAAGCTTATTAACAATGTGAAAATCAGCGCTGATATTACGCTTGAAAAGATTTGCGAAGACAGCGACGCGGTGCTTGCCGCCATAGGCGCTTGGAAAAGCAGCGAAATGGGCATACAGGGCGAAAATTTGGAGGGCGTTATCGGCGGCATTGATTTTCTGCGCGCCGTGTCTCTCGGAAATCCGCCGAAAATAGGCCGCCGCGTCATTGTTTGCGGCGGCGGCAACACGGCAATGGACGCTTGCCGGACAGCCGTAAGGCTCGGAGCCGATGAAGTGAGCGTCGTATACAGAAGAACGCGCTCCGAGATGCCCGCCGACGAGCTTGAGGTTAAAGAAGCCGAGGAGGAGGGCGTCATTTTCAGATTTCTTAACAACCCGGCCGAAATAACAGGTCAAAACGGTAAAGTGACAGGCATAAAGCTCCGGCGGATGGCTCTTGGCGAGCCGGACGCGAGCGGAAGACGGGCGCCTGTTCCGACATCTGACTATGAGACGGTTCACGCCGACACAGTTATTATGGCTATCGGTCAAAGGACTAACGCCGACGGGTTTGAGGCTGTTAAAAAGACAAGATACGGCACGCTTGCGGCCGATGAAAACACATTCGCCACAAGCAAAGCCGGTGTATTTGCCGTGGGCGACGCCACAAATGACGGCGCGGACATTGCGATATCGGCAATAGCGGAGGCCGGAAAGGCAGCCTTAACGATAGATGCTTACTTAAACGGCACGGAAATATCATTCAAAAATGCATATTACTCATCAAAAGAAACAGCCGCCGAAGACTTTGAAGGCGAGGAAAAAGTCAGACGTGTTCCGATTCGTCTGGTTTCGGCAAACGAAAGAAAGAGCAGCTTCAAGGAGATTGCGCACGGATACACCAACGAGGAAGCGGCGGCGGAAGCAATGCGCTGTCTTGAGTGCGGCTGCCGCGAGTTTTTTACCTGCAAGCTTCTTAAAACGGCTAACGAATATGAGATTAATCCCGAAAGGCTAAAGGGCGAAAAGTCCGGCGGCGACGGGAACAAAAACGAGTTTATCAAGCGTGACCCCGGCAAGTGCATTCTCTGCGGGCTTTGTGTGCGCTCATGCGCCGAAGTCGCGGACAAGACGGCGCTCGGTCTTATAGGGCGCGGCTTTGGCACCGTCGCAGCGCCGGCGTTCAACCTCCCGCTTGATAAGACAAGCTGCAACAATTGCGGACTTTGCGTAAAGCTCTGCCCGACAGGCGCCCTCACGGAGCTTAGCTCATTCAAAAAGCAGGTGCCCGTCGAGGAAGTTCTTACGGACGTCTTGTGCAGGCTTTGCGACAGGGGCTGCACGGTGACTGTCGCCGCAATTGGCGAAAAGGTTGTCCGCGTCATACCCGCCGATGCCGGAAGCCGCGACTGCATACTCGGCAGAGACGCCCTCATAAAAGGCTTTTTGAGCAATCAAAAATAAAGATAAAGCTGTTTTGCCGTAGGATTAAATTAACCGCAAATGCCTTTGATACGCAAAAGTCCGGTTTTTCACCGGGCTTTTTTGCCCTCTAACTTTAGAATCACAAACATTTCAGTAATTTTAAAGCATCTGCTGCAAATAATACCGATGTCCCTGTTCATCCTTGTTTAACATTTTTGCATACATTCCTAACAACAAATAAAAATATTGACAGGACTTTAAAAAGATGATATACTCCGAGTGTGATGTGTGCAATATCACACTTTCGCACGATTATGCAAGGAGGCCCGATATGATCAGCATAGATTTACGAAGCAGAACGCCGATATATGAGCAGGTAAAAAATCAAATTACGGAGCTGATACGAATCGGGGTTTTCAAGTCGGACGATCGGCTGCCGTCTATACGGGCTGTCGCCGCGGGCGCCGGTCTTAATGTCAACACAATCAAAAGGGCGTTCGCCGAGCTTGAGTCCGACGGAGTGATATACACAATAGTCGGCAGCGGCAGCTTTGTAAGCAAAGACGCCCTCGGCGGCGCCGAGCTGCGGAGAAAGGCGGTTGACGAAGTAACCGCGGCTGTGCGCACCGCAAGGATGAAGGGCATCGAAAAAAACGAGATAATAAAAATAGCAGAAAAGATATACTGTGAGGAGAGCGCAAATGGTCGAGATTAAAAATGTTACAAAAAGGTTCGGCGACTTTACAGCCATTGAGGATCTTTCCTTTACTGTGAGCGATTCTTCCGTTTACGGCCTTGTTGGCTACAACGGCGCCGGGAAAACAACACTTTTAAAAACTGTCGCCGGTGTATACAGACCTGACGGCGGTGAGGTAATCGCGTTCGGTGAAAGCACATACGACAATCCGAAAATAAAGCAAAGGATGTTTTATGTCCCCGACGAGCTTTATTTTTTCCCGCGCGCGACAATGGAAAAGATGGCGTCTTTTTATAAAATGTTTTTTCCCGCTTTCAGCACAAAGGTTTTTCGCAATATGGCGGAGGCTTTCGCGCTTAAAACCGACAGTCGATTGACAAGCTTTTCAAAGGGAATGCAGCGTCAGGCGGAAATGTGCTTTGCCATGGCCGCCAGACCCGATGCCCTGCTTTTGGACGAAATCTTTGACGGGCTTGATCCCGCAAAGCGCAGCATGACTGAAAAAATCGTGCTCGAATATATGTCGCAAAGCGGCTGTTCTGTCATTGTGTCGTCACACAACCTTCACGACCTTGCCGGAATCTGCGACCACCTCGGTTTGATTAACGGCAAAAGGATTGTGCTTGACTGCTCTGTCGATGAGATGAGCGCAAGCCGCCGCAAATATCGAGTTATTTTTGACCGCGATGTCGGGCGCGAGGATTTCGGCGGCATCAAAATCCGCCGATTTGAAAAGGACGGAAAAATAATCACCCTGACGGTTGATAAAAACCAAGAAGAAACAGAAGAAAAAATCATGGCGATGAAGCCGCTGCTTGTCGAGAATTTCGCGCTGACGCTTGAAGAAATATTTCTTGAGGAAATGGAGGAGAGCGACTATGACATCTCAAAAATCTTTGCATAATGCTTTTTCAAAAACATTTTGGCACACAGTGCGGGGCAACATGTATCTTCCCGCGGCAATCGCCTCCTTGTTTGTCGTCGGAGTCGCCTCTTTGGCGTCATACCTGCGCTCGGGCAGGATGGCGCAGGAAATGTCATATTTCGGTGAAAACACTGCTAACACAAGCGGCAATATAAAGTTCTCCTTAATAGGTTCAGAATACAGCTCGGTCGAGGCTCTCCTCGTGATTCACATCTTATTGGCTTTTGCGGCCGTGATGCTTGCCGTGATGATTTTCAAGTTTGTTAATTCAAAAAAGACTGTCAACGTGTGGTTTGGGCTGGGGATATCAAAAACCGCCCTGTTCTGCGCAAAAATGCTTGGCGGCGTCTTTTTGCTGTGTGCGATGATATTTCTCCCGGCACTTTTGGATCTTATGGTAAATGTTCGGGAATTCGGGTTTTCTTACGAGCTTTTCATGTCGTGGCTGTATGTCATGTCGGGCTTTGCTGCTTACACGCTGAATATTTTCATGCTTTTTACCGCGGTAATATGTGTCGTGGGCACAAACATTGAGGGCGTCTTTTTCGGCGGCATCCTGCTGCTCACCCCGACGCTCGTTTACTATGAAATACCCGCGCTGATGAACGCCCTTACACTCGGCTCCGAATTTAGGGGAGGGCTTGTTTTTCGTTTAAAGGATTTCAACCCGATATTGTTCCTCCTTGACACGCCGAATTTCAGCAGCCTGACAAAAAACAGTGATGAAATTTCATTCATTTGGAGTATGCCGCCGTTTTTAAAGGTGGTCATGTGGCTTTGCGCGGTGATTCTTATCGCCGCCGCGGCAGGAATCCTTTTCAAAAAGAGGAAAACAGAAATCGCCGGCTTTTGGGGCTCGTCAAAACCAATGACATTCATAATGTCGCAAAACGCGGCGCTGTTCGCTTTTTGTGTCACAGTCAAATTTACACAGGCTTCAAAAGCGGGAGCAATAATAATCGGGCTGATTATATCCGCCGCCGTCTTCCTTGCTTTCAGTGTGCTGCTTACATTAAGCAAGCATGAATGGATCAAAAATCTGCGTATACTGCCTGTCCAAACTGCCGCCCTTGCCGCTTTGGGCGCTGTTTTTGCCACAGGACTTTTTGGCTATTCAAAACGGCTGCCGGACTTGGATGCTGTAAAGGAGATTGCCATTACACCGATTGTGAATAACAACATTTCAAGCATGTCGGAATACGGCTATAACCCCGGAGCGTTCGGCTTTTCATCCGCTGATTTTTATTACATGGACTATGTCCTGAACCTTTCGTCAGACGGGGACAAACGCCTTGCGTCTGAAATTCACAGAATGTTTATTGAGACGAACATTATCAATCCCGGTGAGATAAAGCAGGAAGCGCCACGCTCAGACGATATTTTATACAGTCCGATAAAGATTGAATACACCTTAAAAAACGGCTCGAAGCTTAAAAGATGCTATAACTATGTGCCGATGAGCATATTCAATGTGTATGGCGAGCTTAACTTTGGCGATTGGTACAAGGATGCTGTCAAAAAATATCTCACCGAACCGGTTTCGATTGAGGACAGCGAGGAAACAAATTTAAACAAGCTGTTTTTTCAGGACAACGATAACGCTGTTTATATTGTCTCAAAACATTTCGGCAAAAGCTTTTCAATGCTCAGGATGACTGACGATCAAAGGAGCCGACTGCTTGAGGCAGTTGCGAACGACCTCGTCAACAGCAGCGCCGATGTAAAGCAAAAGCCCTTGACAAGACAGCTTGGCGTGCTTGCTTTTACACACGACAGCATAAAAGATATCGACTCGCCGCAAGAAAGAGAAGCGGCCGAAAACGAATACGGCGAAATCATCGACGGCTATAAAGGCTATGTATATAACAGGCCTCTTGTTTATTACGACACCGAAAACGTGGAATATGATGTGCGGGATTACTTTGTCAACAACACAAGCACAGATATAATGATAACAGATGAAATGACAGAAACTCTTTCGTTCCTTGAGGAAAACGGATTTTCGGAGCTTCTGGATTTTGGCAAGAAAATTGTCAGCGCACAGGTTTACAGCATGTATGAGCTTGCGGCAATCGACGACGCAGCGTTCAAATATATGTATATGGGAGAAAGCTACGCCCTGAATATACAGTTTAACGGAAAGTTCTGGTACGGCAGGCTAACGGAACACTTTGAGGGAGCGCATAAAATAACAGACCCCGCCGCGATAGAAAAGCTTGAAAAGCACAGCTACAGCTCATATTACACCGACGACGATGTTTATTTTGTCTGTTTCGAGTTTTCGGACAAAGCACACTCAATTGTATGTGTCCCCGCAAAGCTCATGCCGGAGGATTTTACGCCTTAGCACCGCGTCAAAAGCCGAACCCGTTTTATGGCGGGCTCGGCTTTTTTCTGGTAAATTTTCAAATAAAGCGCGGCGCGGAGTGAGTCAAATGCCAAAGACGAATTCCGATGGCAAGTTGCGGGCAAGTTGTAAAGAAATTTTCTTGACATTTGACTAAAAAAGATATACAATATTTAAGATAGTGTGGCGAATATAAAATTTCTTTACATTATTTATATTTTCACCGCAATTAATTATATACACTTATATACGGGCTTGTCTGTGCTTTTCGGCACATGATTATAGGTTTTCAATCTATTAGTCTATTAAAACACAGATGGCAGTGTGTTTTGATACAATCATTTTTAGTCGATAGTAAGCTGATAATACTGTTGATACTGTATTTTGAGCGGTGAAAGCTTGACGTTGCTTAGGCATCGTTGACTTTACCGCCCTTTTTATTTTTTGCGCGGGGCGGAATTAATAAACGGAGGTGTAACAGTATTGCAGTCAATAGAGATCATCATCGCGGTTATAGCGGCAGTCGCCGCTTTGGCAGCAGGGTTTTTCCTCGGCCAGACTTATCGTAAAAAGACTTCCGAGTCAAAAATCGGTTCGGCGACTCAGCAGGCCAAGCACATTATTTCCGAGGCTATCAACCAGGCCGAGTCCAGGAAAAAAGAGGCCATCCTTGAAGCTAAGGACGAGATTCATAAACAGCGCACCGAAACGGAGCGCGAAATGAGAGAAAGAAGGACCGAGGTCCAGCGTCAGGAGCGCAGAATCATCCAAAAGGAGGAGGCGCTCGACAGGAAAACAGAAAACCTTGAAAAAAAAGAGGAGATTCTAAGCGGCAAGATAAAAAACGCGGAGGACAGGCTTGTCGAAATCGAAAGCATCAAAAAAGGACAGTTTGACATGCTCGAACGGATATCGGGCTTCACGAAAGAGCAGGCAAAGGACTATCTGCTCAAATCCCTCGAATCTGATTTGACACACGAAAAGGCTGTTAAGATAATGGACTTCCAGCAAAAGACAAAGGAAGAATCAGAGACGCTTGCGAGAGAGATAATTTCAACAGCTATTCAGCGCTGTGCCGCCGATCACGCGGCGGAGGCGACTGTTTCGGTGGTTAATCTGCCGAACGACGAAATGAAGGGCAGGATTATAGGGCGCGAGGGGCGCAATATCCGCACGCTTGAAACAATCACCGGTGTCGATTTGATAATCGACGACACGCCGGAGGCAATAACAGTGTCAAGCTTTGACCCTGTCCGCAGGGAAATCGCGCGGCTCACGCTTGAAAAGCTGATATCCGACGGCAGGATTCACCCCGCAAGAGTCGAGGAGATGTTCGACAAATCAACGCGTGAAGTCGAGGCGACAATCAAGCAGACAGGCGAGCACGCGGTTATTGACGCGGGGGTAAACGGCATTCATCCGGAGATAGTGAAGCTTCTCGGAAAGCTGAAATACCGCACAAGCTTCGGTCAAAATGTGCTGAATCATTCGCTTGAGGTTTCATACATTGCAGGACTGATGGCGGCTGAAATCGGCGCTGACGTCAAATCGGCCAAAAGAGCGGGGCTTCTCCACGATATCGGCAAGGCGCTCGACCACGAAATGGACGGCTCGCACATCGAAATCGGTGTCGAGTTTGCTAAGAAATACAAAGAAAACGACCAGATTGTCCATGCCATTCACGCCCACCACGGCGATGTTGAGGCAAAGACAATTGTCGCTTGTCTTGTGCAGGCGGCGGACGCGATATCGGCCGCCCGACCCGGCGCGCGCAGGGAAAATGTCCAAAATTACATCAAGCGTCTCGAAAAGCTTGAGGAAATCGCCACTTCGTTTGACGGCGTCGAGCGTTCTTTTGCGATTCAAGCGGGGCGTGAGATACGCATAATGGTCAAGCCCGACATTGTTTCAGACGACAAAATGGTGCTGGTGGCGCGCGATATAGCGAAAAAGATTGAAAACGAGCTTGATTACCCCGGCCAAGTTAAGGTAAACATAATAAGAGAAAGCCGGGCCGTTGATTACGCGAAATAACAGATTATCGGGGGCTTTAAAGCCCCCGATATTTTTTTGAGGTGCGGCATGAATATAATCGCGATTGGCGACGTGGTCGGAAAGCAGGGGTGCGAGTTTCTGCGCTCCCACCTTCCATACATCAAAAGGCTCAAGAATATAGACCTGTGCATAGCAAACGGTGAAAATTCGGCGCCGGGAAACGGCTTGACGCCCGACTCGGCACAATTTCTTTTTGACAGCGGCGTTGACCTGATTACGACAGGCAACCATGTTTACAACAGAAATGAGGTCTATGACTTTCTTGATGCGCGCCGCGACGTCATACGCCCCGCGAACTACAGCGACGGCAACCCCGGCAGGGGATTTGCAGTCATAGATTTGGGCAGGATAAAGGTCGGGGTGCTAAACCTTTTGGGCAATTCGTTTATCAGCGACAACACCGCCAACGCATTTTTGTGTGCCGAGGCGGTGCTTCCGAAGCTTGATGAATGCAAAATAAAAATTGTCGACTTCCACGCCGAAGCGACAGGAGAAAAACGCGCCATGGGCTTTTTTCTTGACGGCAGGGTTTCGGCGGTTTTCGGCACGCACACACACGTTCTGACGGCCGACGAGCAGATACTACCGCGCGGCACGGCATATATAACAGACATAGGCATGACCGGCCCGAAGCAATCCGTTCTCGGCGTGAAGCCCGAAAGCATAATCAAAAAGATGAGAAGCGCGCTGCCGACAAGATTTGAAGTGCCCGACACAGACTGCTTCATGAGCGGCTGCATATTTGAAATAGACGACAAGACGGGAAAGGCTGTGGATGTCGAGCGGATTTGCATAGAATAGCGCCGCTTTCAGTCAAGAGCCGCTACCTTTTCCTTTTTGACGGGTGGTAATATCTCATTATAAACCACAGGACGACAAGCACCTGCATCACCGCGCATATAAGAAACATATTTTTAGTGTCATATCTGCTGAAGGTGAGATAAAGACTAAGCGGCGCCGTCCACACAAGCCCGGTGACAGAAAAAAAGCAGGAGAGGGGATTCCACCACAATTTTGTCAACACAATCAGAACGACGCACGAAACAGGCACGCAATAAAGAAAAGTCAGCCAAGTGGATTGGATACCCACAGAAAAAATACTGACGGCCATGTTCATCAAAAAATATATGACGGTTCCGCACAGCCAAACTAAGCCGACGGCAAGCAATGTCTTTGTGAGCCGACGGAATTTTTCGTGCCATTTGTCGGTTTCGAGGCATGGCGTGGGGGCATCGGCATCGCCGTAAATCAGCGCGTCGGCAGTGATTCCGAACAGCTCCGCAATCTGATAAATAACAAACAAGTCGGGCAAACCGTCGCCTCGCTCCCACTTGGAAACAGACTTGTCCGAATAATTTATTTTCTGCGCAAGCTCAAATTGAGTCATGCCGAATTGCTTGCGGTATAACGCAAGCCTTTTTGCGACTTGCTCTCTTAATTCGTGTTCTTCCATTTTCTTCACCTCTAATAATATGCAAATTATAACAGAAATGCTTGGAAAAATCAAGGGAGAAACGGACTCTACCCACAGTAGACGTCAGTTTTTTAAATTCTACTGAGTTGATTTCGATTTGTATAATCAAAAAACACATCGGTAGCGTGACAAAATCGGCTTTTGGGCTTAAAATGTATGCGGATTTGCAAGAGCGAAAGGAGCAAACAAAAATATGGCGTCACGCACTGCTTTAATGGAAAGAAAGCTTCCCGACTATACTCGCAACGAAGAAATTTTTAATATGGTTTCTCACATCATAGGGGGCGCGTTCGGCGTCCTCTCGCTTGTGCTGTGCCTTGTCAAGTCAGTC
Source organism: Clostridiales bacterium (assembly GCA_012523185.1). Taxonomy (GTDB): domain Bacteria; phylum Bacillota; class Clostridia; order Oscillospirales; family Acutalibacteraceae; genus UBA1425. The sequence goes on along the minus strand of JAAYIY010000016.1, from coordinate 45,057 downwards.
AAATACGGCAGCCCCTGGCAGATTGCCGGCGGAGCCATTTTCAGCATAGACATGATTCTGCTGTACACAATGTCGAGCATTTATCACGGCCTGCGCCCTTCTCTCGCCAAAAAGGTTTTTCAGGTAATCGACCACTGTACAATATATTTTCTCATTGCCGGGTCTTACACTCCGGTGCTTATCACGGGGCTTAGAAACTATAACCCGCGCCTTAGTTGGTCGGTCTTTGCCGTCGTGTGGTTTATGTGCGTGTTCGGCACTGTGTTCACTGCGATTGACCTAAAAAAATATAGAGTGCTTTCAATGATTTGTTACCTCACGATGGGGTGGAGCGTCATTGTTTTTATCAAGGTTATTCTTGCGGCATTTCCGCGCGACTTTTTAATCTTTTTGATTTCGGGCGGCTTATCATACACTGTCGGCGTGATACTTTACGGGATAGGCAGCAAGCGCCGCTGGTTCCACTCGGTTTTTCATATCTTTGTGGTTTTCGGAAGCGTGCTGCAATTTGTCGGCATATATCTTTATTGCGTGTGACAGGCACGCCGGTTAGCGGCTGCTTTCGGGCACTATATCGACAATAACAATTTCAGGGCGATTAAAAACACGCGGCAGGTTGTTTACGCAAAGTCCGCGGCTGACAATCATTGTTGTGTCGCCGAAAACATATCTCCCGCCGGCATATTTCGGGAAATAACCTTGGTTCGGTGAATACAGCCCGTTTATTAAAAACGGAATCCTCACTTGTCCGCCGTGAGCATGACCGGAGACGACAAGATCAAATCCGCTGTTTTCATAAAAACTCACAAGTTCCGGGCGATGTGAAAGAAGCACCGAATAAACGTCGCTTTCCGTGTTTTTGCACCTGTTAAGCTGCAAAAGCCAGTCATCATATATGTCGTCCTCCCAAAGTCCGAGCGACGCGGACATGACGGGGTCGTCAACTCCGGCCAGGTATATTTCTTGGCCGTTAATTTTTTCTTTTTTTCCTTCACCTTCAAGCACACAGACGCCGTATGAGCGCACCATATCCTTTATTTCGTCGCATCTGCCCGACCAATACTCATGATTGCCGGAAACAAAAAAACAAGGATATTCTCCGGCAACGGCGTCAAGCAGCATGGCACAGCGGTAATCCGGCTCCGGCCCGTGGGTCATGTCGCCGACAAAAAGCAGTGCGTCCGGCCGCCGCTCTCTTATTGCCGCGGCAAGCACAGACTGATTTTCGCCGAAAAGCGAGCTGTGCAAATCAGCTATGACGGCAAGCCTTACCGCGGACGTGACCTTATGTGTCGTTTCTGTGTAAAACCTGACCGCAAGGCCGTCCCACAAGGCGATTTTCGTAAAAATCAAAAAAGATAAGGAACCGGCAAAAACAGACAATAAAAGGTTTAACTTTTTTCTTTTTGTTGTTAACATTCATTTCTTCCTTTTTAGACTTTATAGATTTTACGCGCCGCGTATTTTAGCCTTGCTTCACAAAACAGCCGAAAACAGCACTTAAAATTTAACGGCTCAAAAGACAAGCAGATAAAATCATGTTAAAATGTATAATTTTTAATTTGAAATACTTTAAAGATTCATGAAGATTCACCAAAAACTTGTCTTATTTGGTTGATTTTTCAAGTTTATTAAGCTATAATTAAAAGCAGAGGGTCATTTTAAAATTCATTGTTTTGAGGTGTCTAACATGAGTATTAACAGCTTTAGGAGCGAGGTTGAGTCTTTGTCAGACGGCGAGGAATTTGAAGACGAGCATGAGGTTGAGCTTGACGGCAGTGCCGAGCATGGATACAGCATTAACACAAGAAACGCTTTTACGGGGACGATAGGGGCGTTTTTGTTCGCGTTGGCGGGCGGTGTGCTGTGGTTTGTTATTTATCAAATAGGCTTTATCGCGGGGCTTGCTGGTGCGGTGACTGTTGCTTTGTCTTTGCTCGGATTCGCACTTTTCGGGAACGGGATGAACAAGTACGGGATAGTGATTTCCATCGTCATTTCCGCCGCCGTCATATTTTTGTCAGTATATTTTTGCGCGGCAAAGGATATTTATGACACGTTTAAATATTGGTACTCCACCGGAGAGTCAGAATATCCGCTGACCTTTATCCAGGCCGTGCGCAACGTCTTTTATTTGCTGACAGACGAGGGCAAAACCTCATATCGCTTTGACCTTGTCATAGGATATGTGCTTTCGGCCGTGTCCTTTTTTATGATGGTTCCCATAAAAGCGCGGCGCAAAAAACAATAAAAGGCAGTGTTATAAATGAAAAAACCGAAAATGGTGTTGTTTGACTTTGGCGGCACCTTGTGTACAGGCTCCTTTGACCTCGAAAAGGGGATGGAGGCACTGCGCCTTGCGGCAAACAATCACGACTGCGCGACGACAAAAGAAATGTGCGGGATGTGGCGCGAGGCGTCCGATTATCTTCGCTCCAACACAAACAAGGTCGAGACGCCGCTTGACGCCGTATTGCGCGGTATTCTCATCAGATGCGGGCTAAGATATGATTTTGGAGTTGACGAATGCGGGACAATATTTGACAGCGCCAATTCAGAGGGCAGAAAACCTCTGCCGTTTATTGAGGAGCTGCTCCGCGTTCTTCATGAAAAGGGCATCAGAACAGCGGTGATATCAAACAATGCCTTGAGCGGCAAGCAGCTTAAAAGAGTCATAGACTTTCAAATCCCGCGCAACAAGTTTGAATTTATATTTTCGAGCGCCGATTTCCTCATGTGCAAGCCGGCGCCCGATATGTTTGAAGCCGCCGCAAAATTCGCAAGGCTTGACCCGTCCGAGTGCTGGTACTGCGGCGACAGCTTCGGCGACGACGTAAGGGGCAGCCACAAAGCAGGGATGTTTGCCGTGCATTATGCGGCGGATTTTGAAATCCCGTTTGAATTAAAGACCGACAATCAAAAAGCTTACGCCGCCATAAACGATTGGCGCGCGCTTATATCAAAAGTGGCGGAGATGTGAGCAAAGCCTTTTGGCAGCATTATTTCAGCATATCAATATAGCCGCCGTAAACGGCGCTCACGACTTCCTCCGTGATGGCATATGTGTGTTTGCCGCCGGAATGGCGGCAGCCGTTTGTCATGTATACTAAGCCGGTTTTGTCCTCACGGTCGTAGTAGACACATCCGATAAATCCGTAAGCCTCGCCGTTGTGTCCGTGGAGCGTTCTGCCTTTAACAAGCTTGTCGGCGACAATCTTTTGCATCAAACCCCATGGCGAGCCGCTGCCCTCAACTCTTTTGTTCATGGCCGCGACAGCCTCCTTCGGCAGCACGCGGACGCCCTTTAAAGAGCCGTTGCCCGCAAGCACCATCGCCAGCCTTGACATATCGCGCGGTGAAATCATTAAGTTTCCAAAAGAGAGCTGAAAATATTCGCCGAGCGGTGTGTTAAGGCAGCCGTATGTCGTCGCGCTTTTTGTTTTTTGGCTTTTGCAAAGCTTGCCGTCAATATACATCTCGGCGACGCTGTCCCTGTCTTTTATCTGTGAAATGCTGTAGGCGGCGTCAAGACCCAGCGGCTTGATGAGAGCGGATTGTGAATATTCGACAAAATGCCTGCCGGATGCCTTTTCGATGAGACAGGTCAGCAGTGACGCGCCGAAGTTGCTGTAAATATATGTTGAACCGGGCTTGTTTGGCGAAAAATATGTCTTGTCGCCCTTTTTAAAAAGATCGGAAAGAAGCGCCCCTTTTGTGAATGCCCAATCGCCGTCGATTATAGAGGAAGAATGGTTCATGAGCATACGCGGCGTTATGACGACGTCGTCATAATACGGCGAACGGATTCTGATGCCGGTATATTCTGAAATGTCGGCGTCAAGGTCGGCTTTGCCTTCAGACGCAAGCCTCATGACAAGAATACCTGTGGCGAACTTTGACATCGACGCCACACGGAACTTGGTGTTTTCGTCAACATATAATCCTTTTTCTTTGTCGGCAAAGCCATACACCTGTGAATAAAGCTCCTCGTCGTCTTTAAAAACAACAAGAGAAAAGCCGACGGCTGAAAACCTTTTGCATATTTCCTCGATTTTAAGACAAAAATTATCTTCAAAGGTGCGCTCCCGCTCATTTAGCGCCGCAAGTGATTTGGCATAATCCGACGTTCTTGTAAAGCTGTTTGTCATGGGCGCCGCGATTTTCGCAGTTTCTTTCTCCGCTTTCGCCTTTGTTTCCTTTGAAGCTTCCGCTTCGGCGCTGTGCGCCGCTTCATCAGACGGCGGGATTTCAGAAGTCGTTTCTTTTTTTGTGCTTGTCTCCGTGCCGCTCAAAACTTCTTTAATGTCTTGTGTTGTCGGCGCGGACGCTGTTTCGGTTTCAGCAATCGCCGTTCGTGCCTCGTCTATTGTCCTCACTGCGCCGCCGCGCGAAAAGGAGTGGGCAAAAATAAGCGCCGAAACCGCCGTCAGCGGAATAAGCGCTGTAAAAATGAAAATGAGCAGCCTTGACTTTCGGCTCAAAAAATCACCTCTGTCTGTAAAATACTGAATAAATAATATCATATTGCATAATCACAGTCAAACAATTCTTCTTGCGCCGCGGCGCCTTTTGTGATAAAATAACATGAGATTATTTCGGAGGACAAATCAGATGAAGCAAAAAATATTCAACTTTAAGACAATTGAGCCGAAATGTATATACTGCGCCGTCGGGGTGTTGTCCCCTGACGGTGAAAGCGTCGTCTGCGCAAAGCAAGGCGTTATGCTTCCTGATTCACGCTGCCGAAATTTTCGTTACGACGCGCTGAAGCGCGACCCGCACAAAAGGTCAAAGCTTCCGCGATTTTCAGAATCCGACTTCACGCTTGACATTGACAAAGCCGACTAAGCGCGAGGGGAAAAGCGCAAAGTTATGAGGTGCGGGTATGGGATCGCGTAATATGAGAGCGCAGAATAAGGGCGCGCGGCAAAAAGTTCTTGCATTATTCACCGCTTGACGATATAATAACTTTACTATAACTTGGAGGTCAAAATTGATGAATTTTATTACTCTGCTTGCCGGAATGGGCGGGACGGCCGGAGCCGACGCGGCAGCGCCGGCAAAAGGCGGCTCGTCAATGTTTATTATGATGGCCGTTATGTTGGGCTTTGCTTATCTTGCCATTATGAGGCCGCAAAAAAAGAGGCAAAAGGAAGAGCAGGCTTTGCGTGACAATGTCCAGATTGGTGACGAAATAACGACTGTCGGCGGCATAATCGGCAGGATTATCACAGTCAAGGACGAGAGCATCGTAATCGAAACAGGCGCCGACAGAAACAAGATGAGGATTGAGCGCTGGGCCATCAGGACGAACAACACCGCCAACGAAAAGATTGAGGCGGAGCGCCAGGCAGCAAGGGAAGCACAGGAGGCGGAAAAGCAGGCGAGGATGGAAGAAAGCAGGGAAAGAAGCACGTCGGCAAGAAAAAAGTCAAAGAAAAACCGTGACGGCGGTTCAGATGACTAAGCTTCTTCGGTCCTTCCCGTTTCTTTAACTGATTATCGTTTTAAGACATAAAAATAATCTCCCTCTCATATTATTTAAGGATATGATATGAGGGGGATTATTTATGTCCGTCAAAGGAATCAAAAGGGGCAAGGAAGACAACGCAAACAAAAAAGCTGTGGCAAACATATTAAAAGGCTCTGCCGTCGGCTCCGCGGCGTTCTTCCTCTTGCTGTTAATGTTCGCAAGCGTTATATTAAGATTTGATATTGACAGCTCGGTTTTGGCTGTGTTCGCGTTTGCGTCAGCCGCGATAGCGGCGTTTATATCGGGCTTTGCCGCCGTTAGACCGACACGAAAAAAGGGCATCCTCGCGGGCGCCCTTTCTGTCTTGCCGATATTAATTTTAATCACAGTGATTTCCGCGATAACCTGCGGCTCACCCGGGCAAAACATGCTGATAGCGGCCGCTGTGATGATTGCCGGCGGAGCGGCGGGCGGAATATCCGCCGTAAATATGAGAAGGAAAAAAAGCAAGCGATAAAGGTTATTTAAACATGACTACGAACAAAGTGACAATGGCGGCAATCATGTCACCGAATCTGTATAAGTTGCTTGTCTTGAAGTTTTTAAAGTAATTAATTATGTCGTTGAAAATGTCTTTGACGTTGTCAAAGCCGAAATCCTCAAAATAACCGCCTATAAAGCTTGTGAAGTAGTCCTTAAAAAAATCTAACACCTTGTTCAAAAATTTCATCCCCTTATTTGTAATCACAAGAATCATACCATATATTGAAATAAAATGCAACGCTTATAACAATCGAAATTTGCCGATGCAAATTGCAATTTTAATTGCATAGAAATTGCGAATTGCAAGCTTAATTGCACATGAAAGCGCAACAGCGGTCCGCGATGTTGCGTTTAGTCCGAGAAATAAAATATGGCGGCATTAAGTCATGGAATCTTCCAAGATTTAAAGCAAAGGTAAATGACAATGTCGGATAAAAGACTAACGGCGGGTTGAATAATCAACCCGCCGTTTTACGCCGTCTTATTGCTCCGCGGCATATACGCTGACTTTTTTGCGATCCCTGCCCAAACGCTCGAAACTGACTTTGCCGTCGATAAGCGCAAAGAGCGTGTCGTCCTTGCCCTTGCCGACATTTGTGCCGGGATGGATTTTTGTCCCGCGCTGCCTTACAAGTATGTTTCCGGCAAGCACGAACTGACCGTCCGCCCTTTTGGCGCCCAGTCTTTTTGACTCGGAATCGCGCCCGTTACGAGTGGAGCCCATTCCCTTTTTATGCGCGAAAAGTTGAATTTGTATATTAAGCATTTTTGTTTCCTCCGTAAATTATTCTGATTCTTTCAGGATATTGCTTTGAAAGGCATCTGATGTGAAGCTCGAAGCCCTTTAGCAGCTCCTGCGAACGGATTGCCTCATCTTTTGTGAGAGCAAGCTTTAAGTATCCGCGGCGAACCTCGGGAGTTGACCTTGCACCGATGACTTCTGTTATTGTGTTAACCGCCATATATGACGCCGACGAGACAGACGCGCAGATTATGTCGCGGCCGCTTGGCGCCGAGCTTGAGTGACCCTTTATTACAAAGCCTGTCAAAAGACCGCCGCTGACAAAAAACTTCGCGGCTATCATTTAAGCGTTTACCGAAGTTATCTCAACCTTTGTGTATGGCTGTCTGTGACCCATCTTGCGTTTCACGTTCTTTTTTGGCTTGTAAGTCATTACAGTAATCTTTTTGGCTTTGCCGTTTTTCAAGACTCTTGCCGTTACGGTCACGTCCTCAAGATAAGGGGCGCCGGCAGAAAAACCGGCATCGGTGCAGACCGCGACGACCTTATCAAATGTGACTTCCTGCTCGGGCTCGACATCCATCTTTTCAATAAAAATTGTGCTGCCCGACTCGACCTTGTACTGTTTACCGCCGGTTTCAATGATTGCGTACATAGGAGATATCATTCCTTAATATAAGACTCGCTACTGCGGGGCGCGGATTTACCATCTTGCGGCACAAGATTTGCGCCGCCCCGAATATGCGGCTAAATGATTATATCACCACAGGATATGCTTGTCAAGCCCTTTGATTTGCAAATTTTGAGACGTAGTGTACAATTGTCAATGGTCGGAACACTAAATACGGCTCAGGAATCGTAAACTTTATGAATGTGTTTGAAGGCTTTGACAGATTGGAATCTCCGGTTATAATCAATGTCGATGGCAAGGTAGAAATATCAAAAAATCCATTAACAGCTCAATCAGATAAAGTGAACGCCCCTGCGTTGACCGCTATGGCTGAAGCGAGGACGATTTTGATTCGAATTTTAAAACAAATGTGTCAATTTTATCCGTATATTCGCATTTTAAATTATTCAATTGATCAATCATTTGTGAGATACTATTAGAAAAGTTCTGTTCTGACGAAAAATCTATATTGTATTTCTTATGATATTTTGCTTCGGCAGATAATTTTATATCTGAAAATTCATCCTTAATGTCTTTACTTTCACAATGAAGGACAAGCTCATAACTATCCGGGAAAGCTAAGTTTTTTGTATATGTCACAAGTTCATAATGTATCAAATATTTCTTCCAAGATATTTTAAAAAGCTGAACAAATGATCCGGACGATGGAGCATTAGTCTCCCACTCATCATTATCCTTTAGTTCGGACACCTTCTTTTTTAAAAAATCCACGAAACGTCGGACTTCATTATCTATATCTTTTTTTATCAACCCAAGATTTTCATTATTCTCGACGATAAACTTCACAGACTCGTTAAATCTATACTCATTATCCAAAATATATTCCTCCATATGATTTATAAAATCTTCCATTAAAAATGCGAATCTCAAGTTATTGATAAAGTCTAATCGAATCATTTTAAAAGATTCAATCAAATCTTCATACAGAATTTCATGAAAGCCCCCGTTTGTTTTGGTTAAATTTCTTTTAGGCTTCAAAAAAATAGGGACAATTTTTTTGTTTTTACTTTCTGTTTGCGCTAATTCTTTTAATGATTTGTAATAATCTTTTAACTGGTTGTTCCCCTCATAACTGTCTATTTTATTTTCAATGCCAATGATATACTCATCACCGGTGATTAAAAAATCTATCCGCCTTCCATCTTTGAAAGCATATTCGCGTTCGATTAAAATGGTTTCACCTTGGAAAAAACAAATCGGCACATCTGAAGGGAATAGTGACAAAAAGGCATTCAAAGGCTCATATCCTCCGTATTGCAAGGGATCGAATAAAAACGCCAACCAATCACTGATAAAATTTTCCCGGTAATCCTTTTTGAAGATATGTGCAATGGTATTTGTTTTGCTTGTCAACTCAGAAATGGGGAAATTATCAACGATATATTTAAATTTTGCAAAATCCAAAAAAAGTCCTCCTAAGATAAAGCGAAAGCCCCAAAAACATTGTAGTTTTAGGAGCTTTCACTCATTTTGGCGGAGAGGGTGGGATTCGAACCCACGTGGAGTTTCCCCCAAACGCATTTCGAGTGCGCCCCGTTATGACCACTTCGATACCTCTCCACACTTTTGCCGCCAAGGCGGACAACATTGATATTTTAGCAAAGGCACAGTGTTTTGTCAATGGCTTTTGCGCTTGAGTTTCAGCGCTTCTTCCGAAAAATCCTCAAAGAACGGCAAACAAGACACACAAAGATTCAGCGCAGACATGATTTGCAGGACAATAATGTCTGAATGCTGTCTTTTGCCGGACAAATCAGGCTTGGTCGGCGCGGCATACAGCTTGACATATTGCGGCAGAAGCCTCAAGTTTTTTACACCGGCGAGTTCTGTCAGAATGAATTCAGCCTGCTTTATCAATGAACAATCCGCGGCTTATTGCAAGCACGAAAGGTTTATACTATAATAAGCTTGCAATAAAAGTGTCCGCCTGAAAAGGCGGATGAGCGGGATATAAGAAACGGGGCTGAAACATGACACATGACTGTGCGCCTATTTATTCGATGGTAAATCAGCTTTTTGAGGAAGATTGTCTCGAATGCATGAAGCGAATACCGAACGAGTCCGTTGATATGATATTATGTGATTTGCCATATGGCTTGACACAAAATCGTTGGGACTGTCTTATACCGTTAGATTTGCTGTGGGAGCAGTATGAACGAATTATCAAACAAAACGGCGCCGTCGTCTTGACGTCGCAAGGGCTTTTTACAGCAAAGCTGATGTTAAGCCGACCTTGCCTGTTCAGATATAAATGGGTCTGGGAAAAGTCAAAGCCTACAAACTTTTTAAACGCAAAAAAACAGCCTCTGCGAAAGCATGAGGACGTCTGTGTTTTTTACAAAAAGCAGCCGACTTATAACCCGCAGATGACAAAGGGCGAGCCTTATGACAAAGGCGTGCGCAAAAATCAACTAAGCGGCAGCTATGAAGATTTTCAGCCTGTCCGCGTCGCAAGCGGCGGAGAAAGGCACCCTGTTGACATTATATACATAAAAACGGCGGAGAGCGAAGGCAGGGTGGTTCACCCCACGCAAAAGCCCGTCGAGCTCGGCCGATATTTTGTGAGGACATATTCTAATCCGGGGGATGTCATTTTGGACAACGCTTTTGGCAGCGGGTCATTCTTAGTCGCGGCATTAGCGGAGGGGCGCAACTTCATAGGCATTGAAAAAAACGAGGATGTCGCACTTTTTAAAAACGATAAAATCGACTGTATTAATGTGGCGAAACAAAGATTGTTTTCCGCGTGGAGCGGCTTAGAAAAGAACGGCAGGCAAAAAATAATCAAAGCAAACTTGATTCGTGATTTTGAGGATATGTCCCAATAAAGAATACAGGAAAACTCCTGCCGAATTATATCACTAAGCAAGAAGTATTTTGAAGTGTGGAAAAAGGCAGGGAAAAAAGAAAAAACAGCGGGTCATTCCGCTGTTTTCGTTTCATTATAAAAAGATGCTCCACATTGCGGCATTAAGCAAAGGGTTATTCCTTTTCCGACTTCGGCATTTCGATTTCGCCACTTTTTGTCTCGTACTCCGCAATGCTTTTACGGATGAGGTACAGGATGAGGTATAATGTTGTGAGTGTACTCCGTCAAAGTACACATTATTTTAGAAAGGGGTGGTTTTATGAGGGCAGCAATAGTGGGATCGCGAAGTCTGTCGGTGAATATTGAAAAATATATCCCTGAAAACATAACAGAGATTGTTTCGGGCGGCGCAAAAGGGATTGATACACTGGCAGGGCGTTGGGCAGATCAGCGCAATATCCCCACGTTAATTTTAAAGCCGGATTATAATACATATGGGCGAGTTGCACCCATCCGGCGAAATGAACTCATTGTAGAAGCAGCCGATCTTGTTGTTGCTGTATGGGATGGAAAATCGCGTGGCACAAAATTCACAATCAACTATGCCAAAAAGTGCGGGGTACCGGTAGAAGTCCTTTCGATTAAGCCACTTGAAAATACTTGAGATTTTTGTCTTGTGTTGGGAGCAAATAAAAAGATAAGGAAAACAGCAGAAAAAACGCCGTTTTCCTTATCTTGAACCGGCTTGATGCGCGAAAAAACAAATCGCCTTTTAAGGGGGTAAATGGTTGATTATTTTTCGATGAAAATTTGATAAAAATTCAATGATGTACTCCTGTTTAGTACAAAGTGTGATATAATGTATATGCAGATTAAAAAGCCGGGTGTATAAGTGTTTTATTTGTTTTTATCTTTATTAAGAAGAAAATGGATGTATTGTTCTAATTCTTGACGAGCGCTGCTGCTCAAAGGTTTAGGCAACCTTATATACTCGTCTCCATTTCGGATTGGGTGTGGATGATCTGTTAATCCGAGCAGATAATCTATACTCACATTGAAAAACTTTGCAAGTTGAATTTTGAAATCATCGTTTGCCTCGATTTCATTTCTTTCATAACCGCTATATGTGCGATAATTTACAAATAGAGCATCAGAAAGCTCCTTTTGGGTTAAACCCCGGTCTTTCCGTAAAGTAATAAGTCTTTCACCAATCATTTTATATACCTTCCTTTAGTAAAATTACATTTTAAATGTATCAATCATCGAAAGAATCTGGAATAAATGTAATTTTACTAAAAAAGCCGGTTGCCCGATAGAAATCTACATGATTTTCAGAAAAAGCCATTGCAATATACATTTATAATGTATATAATAGACTTAATCTTATTTTTAGGAGGTAAAACCCATGTCAAGAAAATTAGGAACAAGGAAAGTCGATGAATTGGGACGGTTGGTATTACCTATTGAAGCAAGACAAGCATTGGGAATTCATGAGAGGCAAAGCATGGATATCTATCTTGAAGATGATTCTATTGTGTTAAAAGCAAATCATGATCTTCCGTGCTGTAAACTTTGCGGTCAAGGCGATGTAGATTTTGCCGAAATTGACTCTGCTTTTATATGCGGTGATTGTGTTGCAAAAATCAAAGCCTTTTAATACCTCACCTTCGTTGGAACGACTTACATATTCGCACCGGCTGGACTTGAAAGACTTAAGGCAACACCGCACAACAATCATTGTGCGGTGTTGCCTTAATACATAAGCAAAAAAGAGCCGCTACGAAGCGGCTCTTTTGCACTGTAAATTAAGCAATTATGGGTTTCTGTTTTATCAATAAAATAAGACTTGATTTATTGGCGGCAAATAATTACACTTTCTTTGATACATATTTTGATATTTTCGGATCCGGGATTTGCCTTGAGTTCGCAGGTCATCCAAGCTATAACAACTAAGGCAGCTATAAAAAACTTATCGTCTGTTCGATGGCTTCTTTCAACCCTGCCGTTATGCCAAGGCGTTGCCGCTGTTGCCGCTGTTGCCGCCGTTGCCGCCGCCGCAGCGGCCGGGAAATAATTTGTTTGCGCTGACGGAGCTTGCGCGGTTATTACGAATCCTCGCCTGTGTCGGGCTTGTAAGCTGTCGCCTCTATTTCAACAAGCGCCCCCTTGGGCAGCGATGAAACAAACACGCAGGAGCGCGCCGGTGAGGATACGAAATATTTTGCGTAAACATCGTTAAAGGCGGCGAAATTGCCGCCGTCTGTCAAATAACACGCGGTTTTGATAACATCACCGAACGACAAATCCGCCGCGTCAAGAATGCTGCCGATATTGCGGCACACCTGCTCCGTCTGCTCGGCGACACAGCCCGACAAATCCCCCGTTTCGGGATTTATCGCTATCTGACCGGAACAAAAAAGAAAGCCCGCCGCTCTTTTTCCTTGTGAATACGGCCCTATCGGCTCGGGCGCGTTTGGCGTGAATACAGTTTCCATGCGCAACTGTCCTTTCAGAAAAATAATCTTGATTTAAGGCAACACCGCACAATGATTGTTGTGCGATATGACGGAAAAGATGCAAGCAAGCATGCAACAAAGGCTTCAGCCGCTCATTGCGCGGTGTTGCCTTAATAGTCGCACAACATAAATCCGTTGTCCGCAAGGACTTCCTTGATTTTGTCAAGGTGTTCGTTGTCTCTTGTTTCCATCGAAATTTTAAGAAAGCAGCCGTTGATGTCCATGCTTTCCCCGCCGGGAGTGTATTGGACGCGTATGACGTTTGCCCCCTCGTCGGCAATAAGAGCCGATACAGTCTTTAGCTGCCCCGGCTTGTCTATCAGCTTTATTGTGAGGTTTGTCAGCCTGCCGGATGTCAAAAGACCGCGGTTTATGACACGCGATAAAATGTTTACGTCAATGTTGCCGCCGGAAACAACGGCGCAGACCTTGTCGCCCTTAATCGGGAGCTTGTCAAACATCACCGCTGCCACAGAAACAGCGCCCGCACCTTCGGCGACAAGCTTTTGGCGCTCCATAAGGGTTAAGATGGCAGTAGCTATCTCGTCGTCCGACACAGTGACAATGTCGTCCGCGTATTTTGTGCAAAAATCGTATGTGAGCTGCCCCGGAACCTTGACGGCAATGCCGTCCGCAAAGGTTGACGCCGACGTGTTTGAGCAGCGTTCCTTGCCGCGGAACGAGCGGAACATGCTGTCCGCGCCCGCCGCCTGAACACCGTAAACACGGCATGACGGCTTAATCGACTTAACGGCGTATGATATGCCCGAAAGAAGCCCTCCGCCGCCGACGGGAACGACGACGGCGTCAACGTCGGGGAGCTGCTTCAAGATTTCAAGCCCGACTGTCGCCTGTCCCGCGATGACTTCCTCGTCGTCAAACGGGTGGAGAAAAACAGCCCCCGTGCTTTTGCTGAACTCCATCGCCTCGGTGTAAGCGTCGTCGTAAACACCGTCCGACAGCCTTATTTCGGCGTTGTATTGGCGTGTCGCTTCAATTTTTGAAATGGGCGCCGCGCTCGGCAAAAAGATTGTCGCCTTTAAGCCGAACTGCTGTGCGGCAAGCGCCACGCCCTGCGCATGGTTGCCGGCAGAGCAGGCGACGACGCCGCACTTCTTTTCTTCTTGAGTGAACTGTGACATTTTGAAGTATGCGCCGCGAAGCTTGAAGGAGCCTGTGCGCTGCAAATTTTCTGTTTTCAGCCAAAGCTCACAATCCTTTGCGACGCCGTTTGTCAAAATCATATCTGTCTTGCGGGCGACGCCTGAAAGTGTGCCCTCCGCAAGATGAATCTTGTCAAGTGTAAGCATAATTTCTCCCTGCTGTCCTATCGGATTACCGCTCCCTTATCGGCAGACGATACTCTTTCTCTGTATCTTTTAAGATAGCCCGTTAAACTGCCGCCCCGCCATCCCTTGAACGCTTTTTTTCTCCGCTGGATTTCATTGTCGTCCACAAGCAGCGTCAGAGAACGGGCGGGTATGTCGATTTGAATCTTGTCGCCGTCCTCAACATAGGCGATAAGACCTCCGGCCGCCGCCTCGGGCGATACGTGTCCTATGGCGGCGCCGCGCGTGGCGCCTGAAAACCTGCCGTCCGTGATGAGCGCGACTGATTCGTCAAGACCCATGCCCGCAATAGCCGAAGTCGGCGACAGCATTTCCCTCATGCCCGGTCCGCCCGCCGGACCTTCATATCGGATGACAACCACATCACCGGCGGAAACCTTCCCGCCGTATATTGCCGAAATGGCGTCCTCCTCACAGTCGAACACCTTTGCTGTGCCGGTGAATTGAAGCATCGAGTCCTTGACGGCGCTGCGCTTGACGACAGAACCGTCGGCGGCAAGGTTGCCGAACAGCGCCGCAAGCCCGCCTGTGGCGGCATAGGGATTTTCAATCGGCCGTATAACGGAGCTGTCCCTCACGGCGCAGCCCTCCAGAGCGTCGCCGAGCGTGCCGCCCCCAACCGTCAGGACATCTTCGCTAAGCAGTCCGGCTTTAGACAGCTCGCGCATGACGGCATAAACTCCGCCCGCCAGGAAAAGATCCTGCATATGGTGGACACCGGCAGGGGCAAGCCTGCAAAGGTTCGGCGTTTTGGCGCTGATTTCGTTTATTGTGTCAAGGCTTATCTCAATCCCAAGCTCGTTGCTAAGCGCAAACAGATGAAGAACGGAGTTTGTGGAGCAGCCGAGCGCCATATCGGCAGTGAGCGCGTTTATTATCGCCTTGTCAGTGAGTATATCCGACGGGCGCAAGTCGTTTTCAAGCGCCTTAATCACAGCCTCGCCCGCGTGTTTGGCAAGCCGCTGTCTGTGCGCATAAACGGCCGGTATGCTGCCGTTGCCGGGTAGGGCTATCCCAAGCGCCTCGCAAAGGCAGTTCATTGAGTTTGCCGTGAACATGCCGGAGCAGGAGCCGCAGCCCGGGCAGGCCCGCTCCTCAAGCTCGCACAGCGCGTCCGCGTCCGTCTTGCCCGCGTGGTAAGCGCCGACAGCCTCAAAGACTGTGTTTAGATCGCTGCCGTCTATCGAGAGCATCGGCCCGCCCGAAACAAACACACAAGGAATGTTAAGGCGCGCCGCGGCCATCAGCATACCCGGCACAATCTTGTCGCAGTTCGGAACAAAAACAAGCGCGTCAAACCCGTGGGCGGTGACCATGCACTCTATGCTGTCCGCTATAATTTCGCGTGACGGCAAAGAATATTTCATGCCCGAATGTCCCATTGCTATGCCGTCGCAAATGCCGATTGTGTTAAACTCCATCGGCGTTCCGCCCTCGATCAAAATGCTGTCCTTGACAGCTCTTGTTATCGTTTGCAAATGGATGTGCCCCGGAACAACCTCGTTAAACGCGCTCACAATCCCTATAAGCGGGCGCGTCATTTGTTTTTTTGTGTAACCCATCGAACCTATTAACGCGCGCTTAGGCGCGTTTGAGACGTCCTCAAGGTTTAATCGGTTTTTCATAAAAATCTCCCTTATTACCGGTCTTTTCCCTGCCAGCTCATTTTTGCCCTCAAATCCGCGCCGACCTTTTCGACAAGAAGCTCTGATTCCTCTTTGCGCCTTTTTATAAACTCGTGGCGCCCGGATCTATTTTCGGCAAGCCATTTGTCCGCGAATGTGCCGTCCTGTATCTCGCTTAGAACCTTTTGCATCTCTTTTTTTGTCTCGTCGGTAATAATGCGGTCGCCGACGCTGTAATCGCCGTATTCGGCGGTGTCGCTTATTGAATAGCGCATAAAGGAAAGACCGCCCTTTATTACGAGGTCGATTATGAGCTTCATTTCATGCACACATTCAAAATAGGCGCTTTCGGGCTGATAGCCCGCGTTGACTAATGTCTCAAATCCAGCCTTCATTAAAGCGGTGACTCCGCCGCACAAAACACATTGCTCACCGAAAAGGTCTGTTTCCGTCTCTTCCTTGAATGTCGTTTCAAGAATGCCCGCGCGCGCGCCGCCGATACCCATGGCATAAGCGAGTGCGATGTCGTGCGCCTTGCCGTCGGCGTCCTGATAGACGGCGATAAGGTCGGGAACGCCCTTGCCCTCAAGGTATTGACTGCGGACAGTGTGGCCCGGACCCTTTGGCGCAATCATTATCACGCTGACGTCCGAGGGCGGGACAATCTGCTTGTAGTGAATGTTAAAGCCGTGCGCAAAGCAAAGAACCATGCCGCTTCTGAGATGCGGGGCGATTTTTTCGGAATAAATTCCGGCCATTTTTTCGTCGTT
The DNA here is from genome assembly GCA_012523185.1 of Clostridiales bacterium. GTDB lineage: Bacteria > Bacillota > Clostridia > Oscillospirales > Acutalibacteraceae > UBA1425. The sequence continues at coordinate 28,539 of JAAYIY010000016.1, read as the reverse complement.
TACGAGAATCATGACAATGTCCGACTTCTTTACGGCATCTTCAGTGTTTAAAACCTCAAAGCCGTCCTCCCTTGCCTTTTCGGCGCTTTTGGAGCCGTCGTAAAGCCCGACGACGACTGACACGCCGCTGTCGCGCAAGTTCCCCGCGTGTGCGTGCCCCTGACTGCCGTAGCCGATTACGGCTATTGTTTTTCCCTCAAGCAAAGAGAGGTCGCAGTCTTTTTCATAATACATTTTAGCCATTTTTTTGCCTCCTTAAAATCTGTGAATCGTTGTGAACGGGACGAACAAAGTCCCGCTGTTTTATTGCAGGGGCGCGAGCGTCGCGTCCGGGAATAACACCTTTAAAATGTCTTGCCGACTATGATTTGTTGTCTGAAAAGTCTTTGATGCTTAAAATGTTGCTCGTGCCGGTCGAAAGGGCAAGCGCTCCCGAACGGCAAAGCTCGATTATCCCGAGCGGCACGCATTTTTTGATAAACTCTTGAATCTTTTTCGGCTCGCCTGTGAGATCCGCCACAATAAAATGATTGCCAAACTCCAAAATCTTGCCGCCGTAGTCGTTGAGAAGCGATGTTATCGCCCCGTTTCCGTCGCCGTTTGTCTTGATTTTGATGAGCAGATGCTCCACCGAAACGGAGTCGCCCTCCTCAAGCAAAACAGCAAGCTTAACGTCATAAAGCTTGTTGAGCTGGCGCACAACCTGCGTGCTGATATATCGGTCGCCCGTTGACACTATCGTCATTCTTGAGATGTTCGGATCTTCTGTTTCGCCGACTGCAAGGCTGTCAATATTGTAGCCCCTCTTGCCGTACAGACCGGCGATGCGATTTAAGACGCCGTGGCGGTTTGTGACAATCAGCCCCACCGTAAATCTTTCATTCATAAGCTTCAACGCCTCCTAATCGTAACGGATGTTTTTGACGGAGCCTCCCGGCGGAATCATCGGGAAAACCATCTCGTCCATATTTATGCGGCAATCAAGAAGGAGCGGACCCTCACAGGGAACGCCGCTTTCCAGCACGGCACGAAGCTCCGGCAGGCTGCACACGCGGCAGCTGTCAGCGCCGAACGCCTTTGCAAGCGCCGTGAAGTCTGTCTTTCTTTGCAGCGTGGTGGATGAATACCGCTCGTCATAAAACAAGCACTGCCACTGGCGCACCATTCCGAGAGCGCCGTTGTTGAAAAGAATTATGAGCAGCGGAAGCCTTTGCGAGACGGCTGTCGCAAGCTCGTTAAGGTTCATGCCGAAGCTGCCGTCGCCTGTGAACAGCAATGTGCCGCGCCTCCCTGAGGCAATGCATCCGCCTATGGCGGCGCCCATGCCGTAGCCCATTGTGCCGAGCCCTCCGGAAGTGAGCAATGTGCGCGGCTTTTCAAAGGGGTAGTGCTGCATTACCCACATCTGATGCTGCCCGACATCTGTCGCAACGACTGTGTCGTCGTCAAAAAAGCCGCGGACAAGCTTGATGATGTTCTTTGGCGTAAACAGCTCTTTATCGGTGTCGGAGCAGTCGCGCTTCTTGTAATCCAAAACAGTTTTTACCCACTCGTCGTTTCTCTTTTCCGGCAGGGATTCCAACAAATCTTTTAGGATTTGCTTGGCGTCGCCGCAAACCTCGATGAGCGAGCGCACGTTCTTGCCAAGCTCCGCCTCGTCAATATCTATGTGGATTACAGTGCAGTTTTTTGTGTATGCCTCGACATTGCCGGTCGCCCTGTCGCTGAATCGGACGCCGACTGCAATCATCAGGTCTGCCTCGGACTGGGCAACAGTCGCCGCCGCCTTGCCGTGCATTCCGCACATGCCGAGATTCAGCTCATATGAGTTAGGTACGGCGGTAAGACCCATCATGCTGAGCGCTATCGGCGCCGAAAGCCTTTTGGAGAGGGCAAGCACCTCGTCCTCCGCCTCCGCCGCTATGGCGCCGCCGCCGCAGTATATGTAAGGCCTTTCGCAGTTTTTAACGGCCTCAACGGCGGCAGAAATGTCCGCCCTGCCCGCCTTGGCTTTTTGCGGCGGACGGCACACCCCTTTGTATTCGCAGACATCCTGCTGAACACTTTTCGGAATGTCTATAAGGACAGGACCTTTACGGCCGCTCGACGCTATATGAAACGCCTCGGTTATGACTGATTCAAGCTCCGAAATGTCGCGGACGACAAAGTTATGCTTGACTATCGGCTGTGTGATGCCTACAATGTCAACCTCCTGAAAGCTGTCCTTGCCCAAAAGCGGAACGGCGACATTGCCCGTCACGGCAACAATAGGCACGGAGTCAAGATATGCGTTGGCTATGCCCGTAACAAGATTTGTCGCTCCGGGTCCGCTCGTGGCTATAACAACGCCCGTTTTCCCCTTTCTCCTTGCGTATCCGTCGGCGGCGTGCGCCGCGCCTTGCTCGTGCGCGGAAATAACATGCTCTATCCTGTCCGCGCTTTTGTAAAGCGCGTCATAAATGTCAAGCACCGCGCCTCCGGGATAACCGAATACAGTCTCGGTTCCATGGCGAATGAGTTCTTCGATAAGTATCTGTGCCCCGGTCATCATCATTACATTCATCCCCTTTCGCTGTTTTAAATTTAAGAGAGGGCCTCCAGCTTTGGCTGAAGGCCCTTTAAAGAGTTGAATCGGCTCTTTATGCTATTCCGTCAGCGCAACAATTGAAGACATTATCGACAAGCACGATAACGCCTACGAGAATAATAACTATTGCGCCGATAAAGCTTAACATGTCTTACTCCTTAGTTGCAAAATAGCTGTCAACAACTGTTAGATAGCTGTAAATAGCCGCAAACAGATCGCAAATGCTTTAAGATTTGAAGCGTTGCTGTGTCAACATTATAGCACATCGCATAAGTTTGTCAACATTTTTAAAAATATCTTTTCATCTTTCGGTAATCTTGTTTGGTTTGTATGCTTTTTCGTGCGGGAATAATGGCGGTTTCGTTTAAATAAACGACAAAACAGCCTCTGTCATACCCTTTGTTGAAAGCGCCTTTTCCGAATCCGCGCAAACCATGTCGGATGTGCGCGCTCCCGACATGAGAGCTTTTTCAACGGCTTCCTCAATCCTGTCCGCCTCCTCGCAGAGCGACATGGAGCAGCGCAGCATCATGGCGGCAGAAAGAATCGCGGCGGTCGGGTTTGCCTTTCCGCTTCCCGCGATATCGGGCGCCGAGCCGTGTATAGGCTCATAAAGCCCGAATGACCCCTCGCCGACAGAAGCTGACGGAATAAGCCCTATCGAGCCTGTGACAGCCGCCGCCTCGTCGGAAAGTATATCGCCGAAAAGGTTGCTCGTGACGACGACGTCAAACCGCGACGGATTTATAACAAGCTGCATGGCGGCGTTGTCCACCAGCATTTCACTGTATTTTACAGACGGATATTCCGCGGCGATTCGGCGCATTGTTTCGCGCCAAAGACGAGAGCTTTCAAGCACGTTTGCCTTATCGATGCTGACGACATCTTTTCTTCGTCCCATGGCAAGCTCAAACGCCTTTCGCCCTATCCTTTCAATCTCGGCTTCAGAATACATTTCCGTGTCAAACGCCGCTTTGCCCCCCGCTCCGCGCGTCACGCCGCGTTCGCCGAAATATATCCCGCCGGTAAGCTCGCGGACAAACATCAAATCTATGCCCTTGTCCGCTATGTCCCCGCGCAGCGGTGAAAACGGCGCGAGCGCCTTGTGGAGAAGCGCTGGGCGCAGATTCGCGAAAAGTCCAAGCTCCGAGCGAAGCCCGAGTATAGCCTTTTCCGGCCGGATATTTACAGGCAGGTTATCCCACTTTGTGCCGCCGACGGCGCCGAGCAAAACGGCGTCGCAGCTTTTGCATATACGCACGCTTTCAGACGGCAGCGGTTCGCCGACGGCGTCAATAGCGCATCCTCCCGCAAGAGCCTCCTCATAATCAAATGTGCGGCCGAACACCTTGGCCGTTTTATCAAGCACGGCGCGGGCGGAGTCGACGACCTCCGGCCCTATTCCGTCACCTTTTATCAGAGCGATACGAAAGCTCATTTGCCGGCACCTCCATCAAATTCTTTCGCGATCTTCATAAGACCGCCTTTTTTGACTATGTCCCGAATAAAACCGGGGAAAGGCATGGATTTGTAAAGCTTGCCCTTTGTGACGTTATGAATCGCGCCGCTTTCAAAATCTATTTCAATTTCGTCGCCCTCGTCGCATTCGTTCGCCGCCTTTGGACACTCAAGAATCGGCAGGCCGATATTGATGGCGTTTCTGTAAAAAATCCTGGCGAAATCGACGGCTATTACACACGCCACACCGCTTGCCTTAATGGCTATGGGCGCGTGTTCCCTTGAGGAGCCGCAGCCGAAGTTTTTGCCGGCCGCGATTATATCCCCGCCGCGAAGCTTTTTTTGAAAATCGCGGTCTAAATCCTCCATGCAGTGCAGAGCCAGTTCCTTTTCATCGGCTGTGTTAAGATAGCGCGCCGGAATTATCACATCGGTGTTGACGTCGCCGCCATATTTTATGACTTTACCTTTTACTTTCATTTTTCATATCCCCCCATCACCTTTTCGGGCGGCACTATTTTCCCTTCTATCGCCGAGGCGGCGGCGACGGCGGGACCCGCCAAATAGACCTCGCTTTCGGGATGACCCATGCGCCCTACAAAGTTTCTGTTTGTCGTCGAAACGGCGCGCTCGCCTTTCGCGAGGATACCCATATGACCGCCGAGACAAGGCCCGCAGGTCGGCGTTGAAACGACGCATCCCGCGTTTATAAAGGTTTCGATAGCCCCGGATTTGAGCGCGTCAAGGTAAATCTTTTGTGTGGCGGGTATAATTATCGCGCGGCAGTTTTCGTGGACGCGCCTGCCCTCGAACACCTTTGCGGCAATTTCGAGATCGCTGAGCCTGCCGTTTGTGCATGAGCCTATCACGACTTGGTCGACTGCCGTCTCGTCCAGCTCGTCGGTAAAGCAGACATTTTCAGGCGAATGGGGCTTTGACACGACTGTGCGAAGCGCGGACAAGTCTATTTCATATTCCGCTTCATACAGCGCGCCCGCGCCGATTTTGCGCTCTACTGTCCGCGCCCGTATCCCGCTTTCGTATTCGGCTGTTTTTTCATCCGTTTCAAATATTCCGTTTTTTGCCCCTGCCTCAATAGCCATATTGGCAATTGTGAACCTGTCGTCCATCGAGAGGTGCGAAACGCCGTCACCGCAGAACTCCATTGATTTGTAGCCGGCTCCGTCAACGCCGATTTTGCCGATGATGTAAAGAATTATGTCCTTGCCGCCAATCCATTCGGCAGGCTTGTTTTTCAAAACAAAACGAATGGCAGAGGGAACCTTGAGCCACGTTTTGCCCGTCGCCATGGCAAAGGCTATGTCAGTCGAACCCATTCCCGTCGAAAACGCGCCCATTGCTCCGTATGTGCATGTGTGCGAATCGGCTCCCACAACAAGATCTCCGCTGCCGACTATCCCCTTTTCCGGAAGCAGAGCGTGCTCAATGCCCATATCCCCCGCGTCAAAAAAGTTTTTGATTTTATGCTCGCGGGCAAAACGGCGCACCTCCAGGCACTGCTGCGCCGCCTTTATGTCCTTGCACGGGACAAAGTGGTCCATCACGAGCGCGATTTTGTCCGCGTCATGCACTTTGTTTATGCCGTGCCTTTCAAGCTCGCGTATCGAAACGGGCGCCGTGATGTCGTTTGCCAAAATGACATCGACGTCCGCCAAAACGATTTCTCCCGCTTTAACTTCCCCGCCGCCGCAGTGTTCGGCGATTATCTCCTGCGTCATGGTCATTGACATATCATTCTCTCCTCTCGGCGCCGCTGTAATCCATCAGCTTGTTAAGCGCGTGGATATAAGATATGATGCTCGCCTCAATGATGTCTGTCGAAACACCTTTTGCTGAAAAAGTCCTGTCGTTGCGCCTGAGTGTCGTTATAACCTCTCCGAGGCTGTCCTTGCCCTCGGACACCGACTGGATAACATAGTTTTCAAAAACATATTCGGGCGGGGCGACAATCTTGTCAACGGCTTTGTATGCCGCGTCAACAGGCCCGTTGCCGAGCGCCACATCCTCTGTTACAGTCCCGTCCTTTTCAAGCGATATGACAGCCGTCGCCGCCTCCGAATCGCCTGTGTGGACAGAAAATCCCTTCAGCACATAAACATTTGCCGTCGTTTCCGGAGACATATCCCATACAATGGCTTCAATGTCGCGATCGGTTGTTTCCTTCTTTTTGTCGCAAAGCTTTTTGAAGTCTGTAAAGCAGCGTTCGGCTTGCTCGGCAGAAAGGTTAAAGCCCATTGAGACAAGCTTTTCGTCAAAGGCGTGCCTGCCGGAGTGCTTGCCCAAAACTATCTGGTTAGTCGGGATTCCGACAGATTCAGGCGTCATTATCTCATATGTGTTCCTGTTTGCCAAAACACCGTGCTGATGTATTCCCGCCTCATGCGCAAAGGCGTTTGCTCCGACAATAGGCTTGTTTATCGGAACAGCTCTGCCTATGACGCCGAAAACAGCCTTGCTTGCCCTGTAAATCTGCGTTGTGTCTATTCGTGTGTCAACGGCAAAAATGTCGGGGCGCGTTTTGAGCGCCATCACCACTTCCTCCATCGGCGCATTGCCCGCTCGCTCGCCGATGCCGTTGACTGTGCATTCAACCTGCCGTGCGCCGCCGAGTATTCCCGCAAGCGTATTAGCCGTCGCCATTCCCAAATCGTTGTGGCAGTGGACAGAGATTTCAATCCCCTCGCATTCGGGAACGTCGGCGCGCAGACGCTCTATGACAGCGCGCATTTCTTCCGGTGTTGAGTACCCTACAGTATCGGGGATGTTGATTACACCCGCGCCGCTTTCAATCGCCTTCCTGACGACTTTTGCCAGAAATTCAGGGTCGCTGCGCGTGGCGTCCTCGGCGGAAAACTCAATGTCCGAGCAATAGGATTTGGCATACTTTATCATGCTTGCCGCTCTTTCGATTACTTGTTCCGGCGTCATCTTCAGCTTGTATTCCATGTGGACGGGAGACGTCGCTATAAATACGTGTATACGCGGGGACACGGCCTTTTTGACAGCTTGATACGCCGCGTCGATGTCTTTTTCGTGGCAGCGCGCAAGAGACGCGATGGTGCAGTCCTTAATATTTGCCGCCACCTCTGAAACGGACGAAAAATCTCCCGGTGAGGAAGCCGCAAAACCTGCCTCGATAATGTCGACCTTCAACATTTCAAGTCGCTTCGCAACCTCAATTTTTTCTTTCAGGTTCATGCTGCACCCCGGTGCCTGCTCTCCGTCGCGGAGCGTGGTGTCAAATACTTTTACGTGACTTTTCATAGCTTCCTCCTTCCGGCCGTTTGACGACCGTGTAATTTATGTCAAGGCTTTCGCCTTATGACCAAAGAATATCATTCGCCTTGTGAACAAACTTGACCGTGCTGTGTCCCGAATCGGTTTCAAAGCTTTGCGCGCGCAAAGTGACCGAGGTAAAAAAAGCGGCTTGCAGGTGTTGCCCTGCAAGCCGTTGAGTTATCGTTAGTTTCCTGATAAATCAATTTGTTCGACGCAGCCAACACAAATCTCCGCCCCCGCTTAAAAGGAGAAGCGCGGAAACGTTAAGAAGTGTGTTGAGAGCCGCTGTCATTGTCATGATTAAAACCAGCCTTTGCCGTTTTTGATATTTTACAGATAATAACACAGGAGTTTTGAATTGTCAACAATTTAAATTAATTTTTTAGAAATCTTCAAAAAAAGTTTTTATACGAGCCATGAAAACGCTTTCAAAAGCTGAAAAACTGTCTTTCGCCCCTCAAAAACTTGGAGAAAACTTGGAGAAGATTCGGAGAAGGCTTGAATGAGGTTCGGAGAAATCTTGGCGTTTGGTACATTATATTAACAGAGACGTTCCGCTGACACTGTTTAACGCTTTGGCGCCTGCTTAAACATTATAAGCATATTAAAAAGCCGCCGATTGCATTTTCCCTCCGCAATTCGACATTGTTTTCACACTTGGTAATATATAATATTCGGCGCGGCAAAAAATCGAAAACTGATTGTTAAAATAAAAGGAGGAGCCTCCCGAAGGCTGAAATGCGACAATCTTCGCACGAAATCATAATTACCTATTGACATATACACCTTGTCCCGTTATAATTAAATTGAAATATATTATTTTCAAGGTGAACCATGAATATGTCTGTCAGCATTGCCATTATGACGTCAAATGAAACCGATTTGCTGCGCAAAACCTTTAACACTGTTCTTAGCACCTGCAATCAAGGAGACCTTCGTGAAGTGATTATTGTCACTTGCGCAAAATCAACACCCGAAAATCTTGAGACAGCCGAATCCCTCACGAGATGCGGTGATGTTCCCGTGATCTTATACCGCCAAAAAAAACCGCACATAGGCAACGCCTGTCAAGAAGCGATTTCAATCGCGCGCGGCACGCACATCATAATGATGCCCGCCGACGGTGAAATAGAAATCGAGGCCGCGGCAAGGATGATTGAGGCGGCGCGCCAGCACCCCGACAGCGTGATTACGACGTCCCGCTGGCTGAATCCAAACAGCTTTCAAGGTTACGGCAAGCTCAAGCACGCTTTAAACTTCACTTTTAACCGTTTAATGGGAGTGATGTTCAACACCGATCAGACAGATGTCACAAACGTCTACCAAATTGCGCCTCTGCCGCTTCTTCGCTCGCTGAACCTTAGAGCGGAAAGAGAAGCGTTTTATCTTGAATGTATGCTTAAGATTATAAGGGCGGGCTGCAAAACAATCGAAATTCCATGCACATGGAGTCTAAGAGACGACGGAAAAGCAAAATCGGAGATATTAAAATGCCTTCCTTACATTAAAACAGCGTTTCGCATACGTTTTACTCCGCGTTCACGAATTGTCAAAAGGGGGACAATTGATGAAAAAGAACATATACTTTGTTCAGGTGAGTTCAATAATTCAAAGCTCTAAAAACAGCATCTATCTTCCGTATTCCGTCGGCGCCATTGCCGCATACGCCCAAAGCGACAGAAGATTTTCAAAGCTGTACCGCGTGGCGGGCATCATTTTCAGCAAAGTCGACATCGACGCATCTATAGCATCCTTGAAAAGCCCCTTTGCCGTCGCGTTTTCCTGCTATATCTGGAATAATGAATACAGCAAGGCTTACGCAAAGAGGCTCCGTGAGCTTGTGCCTGACGTCAAGATAATTTTTGGCGGGCATAATCTTTTGCCGGAAGGCAAAGCGCTTGACGAACTTTCTTATGTTGACATAACAGTGAATGGTGAAGGTGAAAAGACCTTCACAGAGCTTATGCTGGCATACGGCGGCATGGGCGATATTTCCGACGTTAAAGGGATTTCTTACCGCGGCAAAGACGGGCAAGTCCGCACAACAGAAAACAGAGAGCTTGCCGACATCACTAATTACCCGTCGCCCTACCTTACGGGGGTTTTTGACGATATAATGACAAACAACAGCGACTACAGTTTTCCGATTGTCTGGGAGACAAACCGCGGCTGCCCCAACAAGTGCGCCTTTTGCGACTGGGGAACGATTCAGTCAAAGGTGCGGTTTCTTTCCATGGACCGAATAAAAAAAGAAATCGAATGGATGGCAAAAAACAAGATAGAATATATTTACGGCGCCGACGCCAATTTCGGAATGTTTCCAAGAGATTCCGAAATCGCCGATTTACTTATTAAATCAAGAAAAGAGACAGGCTACCCGTGCAAATTTAAGATGAATTACTCCATATTTAAAAACGACAATGTTTTTGAAATTGCTAAAAAGCTTAAAGACAACGGCATCGGGAAATATTTGTCTCTTTCGTTTCAGAGCCTTTCGCCCGAGGTGTGTAAAAACATCGGCAGGAGCAATATAGATATTGAGCGCTTCCGTGAGCTGATAAAGCAATACAGTGATCACGGGATCCCTGTTTATTCCGAGCTGATAATGGGACTTCCCGGCGAAACATATGATTCCTTCACCGATGGAATTGACATACTGCTGTCATGTAACCAGCACACACATATAGCCGTTTATCCTTGCGAGCTTCTCCCGAACTCAAGGCTCGGAAGCGATGACTTCATCACAAAATACCGCATTGTTGCAAAACACAAGAGATACATTCGTCAGCACAGCAGCGCGACAAACAGCGAAATTCCCGAACGCTCCAAAATAATTGTAGCCACTTCAACCTTAAGTCTTGAGGGGTGGCTCAAAACATATATGTTTGTAAAATGCATCCACACCTTTCACAACTTCGGGCTTCTTCGCGTGGCGGCTGTGTATGCTTTCGTCGAAAAGCTGATATCGTACAAAGCTTTTTATGAGCGTTTTATTGACTGGTGCGCTTCACTGCCCCGAGACACGGTGACGGGCTCTGTTTTTGCGGAGCTTGACGATTTTGTAAGAAGTCTCCAGCACAGCGAAACTCCCTTTTACAGGACATATGAAGGGATGGGCGATATCTTATGGGCGTTTGACGAATACGCTTTCACAAAGCTTATGATGGAAAAAGAAAAGTTTTATGATGAAGTTGATGGCTTTCTTTCCGAGATTGAAAGCGATGCAAAAAGGCGGGAGGACTTGATAAAATATCAAAATGCCATCATTAAAAGTCCCGGCAACAGGGTTTCGGAAGCAGATTTGCTTTATGACTTTCACTCCTTTTTCCGCGACGCCGTATCAGGCAAAAAAACATCACTTAAAAAAGACCCTGTCCGCCTCCGTTTTACAGACACAAAACCCGTTTCAGATAAAATGGATTTCGTTCGTCAAAATGTCTGGTATGGGCGGATGGATGACACGCAGCTTTTCATCGGAGTCAACAGCATTGTCGAGCGTCTGCCGAGCATACTTTATCAAAGCAAAGAAAAGGACAAGGTTTTATCGGCAAGTCACAATTAAAGAATTAAGGCAACACCGCACAACAATCATTGTGCGGTGTTGCCTTAAAACGCTTCCGATTTCAGCAAAAGACACAGCCTGAAATCGGAAGCGCTTTTATTTTTAAAAAGCCGTTTAAGCAGCCGCTTTATTTTGCCGTTTCAGGCTGCTGACCGCTTTTTGCGAACCCGCCGCCTTGTGCCGGCGAATCGCCCATAACAAACTTCAGCACTCCGCCGCCTGATATCTGCGAGTGGCTCAATTGCGCCGCGGAGAGCGTTTCGCCGTTTAAAACCGCCGACTGAATATAGACGCTGCTTTTTGATTGGTTTTCAACAACAATATCAAGCGTCTTACCGCCGCCAAGGCTGATGCTTGCGCTTTCAATGTTCGGCGACCCTATCCAATATTTATCGGTGCCCGCGACAGGATAAATCCCGAGAGCCGAAAGGACATACCACGAACACAGCGTCCCGCCGTCGTCGTTTCCGTCAAGACCGTCAATATCGCGGCTGTAACGCTCGTCCAAAATCCACCTCACCCATTTTTGCGACAAGTCTGAGCGCCCCGCGTCATTAAATAAGTAGGCGGCGTGAAGATTGTGCTGGTTGCCGTGCCAATAGCCCGCCCCCGGGTTGACGGCGGCACGGTTTTTGCTCGCGTCGGACATGAATTTGTCAAGCTCTCTCACAAAATAGTCGCTGCCGCCAAAAAGCTCAATCATTCCCTGCGGATCCTGCGGGACGCTCCACCTCCATTGGCGCGCGCTGCCCTCACAATAGGCGTGAGACACCTTTTTTATCAGAACCTCATCATAATAGCTCGTGAAGTTCGGCAAAAGAGGCACAACCCATGAACCGTCTGTGTTTTTGCCCTGAAAGTATTTTGTTTCCGGGTTAAAAATATTTTTATAGTTCATGGATTTTTCTTTGTAATAAGCGGCTTCCTCGTCTTTTCCCAACGCCTGCGCCAAAAGCGCTATGCTTCCGTCCGCCCACGCGTATTCAAGAGTTTTGCTCACTGAATTTTTCGCCATATCGGCGGGCACATATCCGTATTGGTTGTATGCGTCGATATTGTCGCGCCCGTCTTTTTCAACACCTTGCTCCGACGTCTTTTTCATAAACTCATAAGCCGTTTCAACGTCGAACTCCGTTATGCCCTTTAAGTAGCTTTCAGCTATCACCATGTCGGCGGGCGTGCCGAACATCGAACCGGTATAGCCGCCGCCCGACGGCCATCTCGGAAGACTGCCGCCGACTTTTGCCATGCTGACAAGGCTGTTAAGGCAGTCTGTCTCGATTTCGCGGGCAATCATGTTGAAAAGGGGATGAACAGTCCTGAAAGAGTCCCAAAGCGACATATCAGTCCTGTATATAAACCCGTCCGCGTGCCCGATTTGACCGTTGAACCCGAGATATTCGCCGTTGACATCCGTAAAGCTGCCGGGCATGAGCATCGAACGGTAAAGAGAAGTGTAAAAGATTGTTTTCACTTCCGAATCGGCCGTTTCGATTTTAATTCTTGACAGCATATCTTCCCAACTGCCGCGTGTCGCGGCGCGTGCCTGTTCAAATGTCTTTCCGCCTGTCTCGGCATCAAGGTTTTCACGCGCGTTTTCAAGGCTGACGAAGCTTATCCCGACAGAAAGCTCAAGCGGCTTTTCGTTGATATCGCCGAAATTCAAGTCGGCTCCCGTGTCGTCGCCGAACGCTTCCGGCCTGCCTTTTAAAGTCCCGTCAGAATCCCATGTCGCATACGATTCAAAAGGCATATTGAAACGCGCCACAAAATATCCTTTCAGCCCTCCGTATCGCCCCGTAAAACCTGTAAAAACCCTGCCTTCGCCCTCGATCTCCATCGTGTCCGGCAAGACATTTACGCGCCCCTCCTCCGCTCTCCCGTCGCCGAGGGCGCTTGTCGCGTCAATGAAAATATGCGCGTCCTTTGACGTGCCGAAAGTGTAGCGATGAAAGCCGCAGTGATCGGATGCCGTCAGCTCGGCGACACAGCCGATTGTCGGAAGGCTGACTGTATAATACCCTGATGTGGCGTCCTCCCGTTCGTGCGAAAAAAGAAGCGGTTTTTTCAGCCTTTTTGACGGGTCGGCATCTCCGACGGACGGTGTAACCCTGAAATGCCCCATGTCTGTGACTCCCGTCCCCGAAAGCCTTGTGTGGCTGAAGCCGAGAATGTAGTTGTGGTTGTAATAATATCCCGATGTGTTTGTTTTAAAAAGATACGCGCCGCCGACAAAGGATGTATCAGGGCTTAGTCTCACCATGCCGAACGGCGCCGACGCGCCCGGCGATAGCATGGCGCACGCCCACGGTATCCCGCCGGTGCCGATAAACGGATCTACCCATCTGCCGAACTCTCCCGCCTCTGTGTCGGGGACGCTCATAATCTTTGGCGGCTGACCGGTGGTGAACAATGAGGCAAACAGGACTAACACAGAAAATAGCAAGCACCGTATTCTGTTTTTTATATATGACAAAACGGAACCCTCCTTTGACGCCATTATACAACGATTTTGCGCGTACTTCAATAAATTCTTGTTCTTTTATTGACCTTTTTTGACTGCTGCTCATTAAGTGTCTTGATTTTTGAGTATTAAAAGGTATAATTAACTTAAGGCAACACCGCACAATGAGCGGCTGAAGCCTTTGTCGACAGGTTTGTTTTGGGCTTATGATGTCAGGGCGTCCGCCCGTCGAAAGGGGATTGACTCGTGAAAAACCTTATCTCAAAAGCTATTCGAGCATCTTTTGCGGTATTCGCCGTCTGTTTGCTTTGTCTGCGCGCATATGAGATTGCGTCTAAAGTCTCCGGCAAGGTTTCGGGCGGAGCTGTCTGCACAGGCTTTTTGATTGTCGTCTTGTCGGCCGCCGCGTTTTTCACGCTTGTGATTTGCGTTCGCCGCCAAGAAAGGCTGCGCAAGTTTCTTTCCCGCATCCCGGCATGGAAAATGGCTGTTTTCCTTTTTGTTTTTACAGTCGCCGTCAGGCTTACGGTCGCCTGTTTCATTCAGTTGGACGCGTCCATGCACCCCGACATGGGCACATACAGGCACATGGGAGCGGAGCTTAGCGCATATGGGCGCATAACCGAAAGCGCCCAATATGCTTTTAACTACACGTATACTCTGAACTATGTTTTGTTTTTATACCCCGCTTTTAAGCTTTTGGGCGGCGGACTGTTTGCGGTGTCCGCGTATTTGACTTTTTGGTCAGCCGTTTCACTGACACTGTTTTTTGTCACATTGAAGGAGCATGTGGGCAAAAATGTTTCTTTTGCCGGTCTTCTTGCTTTTTCGCTGCTGCCGTCTGAAATATTTTATGTTCAATATACCGTGCATGAGCATTCGTTGGTGATTGCGGGCGCCGTCGCGTTTTGGTTAGTGTTCAAAGTCGCGTATTTTTCAAGCAAAGGTTATGTCCGTTTTCTTTGTTACCTCGGTTCTTTGATTGTCTTATCGCTCGAATACCGCATAAATAAGCTGACGCTCATATTGATAATAGCTCTGTTTGTCTGCGCCTTTTACTCAATGCTGAACAATCGCATAACTCTCAAATCCGCGGCCGCTTTTTGCTCCGGATTTCTTTGTGTGGCTCTGTCGTTCGCGATAACAGGGGCGGCGCTCCCCGAACTCCGCGCGCGCCTGCTGCCGGAGGGTATGGAAAGCCAAAAGTTTGTCAGCGCCGGGCTTTGGAAATATTATGTGGGGCTGGACTATGAATCGGGCGGCCGTTGGAGCGAGGAATCTTACAATGCATATTACAAATATTCGGACAAGTCGCTTCCTGATTACGGGACAAAGACAAAGCCGGAGATTTACGAATATCAAAGGGCGCTGCTGCATGAAAGGGTCCGAGGATATGTCGAAAACCCCCTTAGATACGTTGAGCTTGCCGCAAAAAAGGGCATTGGCATGTGGGCTGAGGACTCACGTGTGCCGTCCGTATTAATTAAGGACGTGCGCATAAGAGACTTTGTCGCCGACAATTACATTTTTCATATCGAGCTGTTTTATGTCTTGTTTGCCAATCTTGTGGTTGCCTTTGTTTTGCTCTTTTCATTAAAACGAAAAAATAAGGCGGGTGAAAACCCGTCCATGTATCTTCAAATGCTGCTTTTAGGGACAAGCTTTGTGTTGATGCTGGTGGAAGTCACTCCAAAATACTCGTCGCCGTTTTATCCGGTTATCGTCGCTTTAGCTGTTCTTCAATATCACAACGCCGCGGATAATATCATAAAAATAACGGGACGTATCGGACGGAAAACAAAAATTGATAAGGAGTCTGCCGGTCAATGACCACGCGAAAAGCCGCGAACAGTCGGCTTTGTCGGCGCTGATGTTTCAGCTCGTCAAGACCTTTGCCGCCTGTGTCTTGATTTTAAAAACGCAGCCGTTTTGTCCTCGCCGCTTTGTAGCTTTGCGGGGTGATAAGGCGGCTTTGTGTTTTGTCGGCCGCGCCCGCTCAAAGCGTTACGCCGCTTTTAAAAATTGCCATGTCGCGGTTGCCGTTTTGCTCCGAGCGCGTCAGCTTGCCGGAAGCTGTTTGCAAAACAAGCGCCAAAAGCTCCGCGGCACCGTCGCAAAAGCTTTTTCCGTCCAAAATCGAGCCCGCGTTATAGTCTGTCCGGTTTTTCTTTTTTTCGGCAAGAGCGGAGTTTGACGATATTTTTAATACCGGCACGGGCGCGCCGAGAGGAGTGCCTCTGCCCGTCGTGAAAAGAATCATGTGCGCACCGGCGGCGGCAAGGTTTGTGCATGAAACAATATCATTTCCCGGACCGTCCAAAAGGCTCAAGCCCGGCTTTTTGCAGTGTTCCGCATAGCCGAGCACATCGACGACGGCGGCAGTTCCGCCCTTTTGCGTGCAGCCGAGGCTTTTTTCTTCAATTGTTGTAATTCCGCCCTCCTTGTTGCCCGGGGAAGGGTTTTCATACACCGCCATGCCGTGCGACACAAAATAATTCTTAAAGCCGTTTATCATTGCCGCTTGTTTTTCAAACGTGTCTATATCCGCCGACCGCTCCATCAATATTGTTTCGGCGCCGAACATCTCCGGCGTTTCTGTCATCAGCGCGCTTCCGCCAAACCCTGTGAAAATGTCTGTCAGCCTGCCGCAAAGCGGGTTTGCGGTTATTCCCGAAAGCGCGTCGGATCCGCCGCACTTTAAGCCGATAATCAGCTCGCTTGCCGATATTTCCGCGCGTTCCTGCCGCGCCGCGCAGTCTGCCAGCTCGCCGAGGATTCGGATCCCCTCAGAGCGTTCGTCGCCGCAGTTTTGTGTGACGAGCGTTTTTATCCTGCTCCTGTCACAGTCGCCGAGCAGAGGGAGAAAGCTGTCGAGCGTGTTGTTTTCACAGCCGAGACCGACACGCAAAACACCGGCCGCGTTTGGGTGGCGGCAAAGACCCGCCAGCACCTTGCGCGTGTTTTCATGGTCTTCTCCCAGCTGCGAACAGCCGTAGGGGTGCAAAAACGCGTGAAAACCGCCGCATTTATCTTTGAAGCGCTCGTTTGCGGCGCGCGCGATAAATTCCGCCGTGTTGTTGACACAGCCGACAAGCGGGATAATCCAGATTTCGTTTCTTATCCCCACTTTGCCGCCGTCACGCCTGTAGCCGTAAAATGTCGGCGCTTTTTCGGCATCTCCTCCGGCTTTTAAGGGCTTGCCGCTGTATTCATACTTTATTTGCTCCTTGACGTCGCTGGCAAGGTTGTGCGAATGAACAAGCTCTCCTTTTTTTATGTCGCGCGTGCAAACGCCTATCGGAAAGCCGTATTTAATAACTTTGCCGCCCGGATTAATGTCACACAGCGCCGCCTTGTGGCCGAAATTGATGTCGTCCATCAAGGTCAATCCGCTTTCGGTGTCGCCTTCTTTCAGCGGCTCTAAAGCGACCGCGACGTTATCTTTGCCGTTAATTTTTAAAAGTCTGTCCAAAAAGCAACATCTCCTGTTGACAGAGTATGCCAAAAAATATTACAATGCTTAGTATGAGGTCTGTTTGCCGGCTTTTAAATCCGGGCAAAGCACGCAAACACCCGGTCAAGGCACACATTCGGCTTTGTCCGTCAGTCCTTATTATACAATATCGCGCGGTGAAGTCAAATACAGTAAGTGAGTTTTAAAATGAGTGAAAGACGAAAGAAAATCGGCGACGCCTTAAAGCGCGCCGTAGGTGTTGAGGGGAGCTTTAAGGAAGCAATTCTGCCGATGGCGGGATATAATTCCGCGAGCATACTTTTCGGCGGCAGCGGACACATCATCAGCCTTTACTTTTTGTCATTTCTGACAGAAGTCGAGGGGCTGAATGTTCGTCAGGCGGGCATGGTCATGTTTTTTGCTCAGATATGGGACGCGGTGACTGACCCTGTTATGGGCATCATCACCGACAGGACAAGGTCAAGGCACGGCAAGCACAGGCGTTATCTTATTTGGGGCGTCGTTCCCATAGCGCTGTCATACTTTATGATGTGGAACTCGTTCGGGATTTCTTCGGCGGGAAACGCGCGCCTTACAATGATTTATTATATTGTCGCCTACATGTTCTTTAACGGCGCGTACACTTTGGTCTGTGTGCCGCACACGGCGATGCTTCCGGAGCTTGCGCCGGGATATTTTTTGAGGACACAGTATAAATCTGTCGAGTATATCATGAACTCGGTCGGCATGGTGTCTTCATTCCTGCTTGTTTCATTTTCGCTCGGCTTTTCAAATATGGAGATTCTTAATCCGGGCATGCGCCAAAAGTTTTCTATTCTCGGGCTTGTTCTTTGCCTTTGGTTTTCGCTGCCTCTGATTTTAACCTTCAAAAGCACGCACGAGCCGTCGTCGCTTGATATGCAGCTGCCGCCGCTTAGTGTCAAAGAGCTTTTTGACGAATACAGACTGATTTTCAAAAACAAGGCGTTCCGCCAATACATGGGCATCAGCCTTTTTTACCAAATGGCGAGAGGGTTTTATTCAAACTCCAACCAATACTTCATAAGATATATCGCGCGGCGCCAGCCGCTTTACAACATCATAATGTCTGTGGCGGGCATAGCGGAGGCGTCAGGATTTCCGCTTAATTTTTGGCTGACAAAAAAGTTCGGCAAACAAAGGTGCGGAGTCATTTTATCACCTGTTATGATTGCCGGGATTGCGCTCAATCTTTTTGTTTCTCCAAATCAAAGCACAGGCTACACAGTCTTGCTTTTTGCGGCTGTCGTCATATATTATTTCGGCTATTCGGGCGTCGGGTTTGTCTCCACGACAATACAGCCGGACGTCACGGACGTTGACGAGCTTATAACAGGCCGCAGGAGAGAGGGTATGATAGGCACCTTCAACTCTCTGATTAAAAAGACTGTCAGCGGCTTTATGTCGGCGTTCACAGGCTTCATACTTGCGGGGTTCGGCTTTGTAACGGGCGACGGCACGCTTGAACAGACGGCGAGGGGCATAACCGGCCTGCGTATAACATACATTTATCTTCCCATTGTTTTGGTGATGCTTTCAACAATATCCATACACCGTTATAAGATGAACAAAAAAGAGCATGAGCTTATCAGGGCGGTAATAGCGGCAAAGAAGGAAAACGGCGAGGCGGAGCTGACAGCGGACGAAAAGCGGACGCTTGAGCAGATTTCAGGCGTTAAGTTTGAGGATATGTGGATAGGCGGTCCGGAGCCTGCGCGCCGATGATTTGTTCACGGAGCCGCGCGGCGGTTTTATTAACATATATTGTCTGAAGGGGAGAAAACATGGAAAGATACGCTTACGCAAAGGAATCATACGCAAATATCGGAGTGGACACAGAAGCGGCCATAAACGCTGTTTCAGGCGTCAGGATTTCCGTGCATTGCTGGCAGGGCGACGATGTGTCGGGGTTTGAGGGCGGCGGCGCGCTGTCCGGCGGCATAGCCGCTACAGGCAACTACCCCGGCAAGGCGCGCTGCGCGTCCGAGCTTATGGCTGATATTGATAAAATGCTGTCTCTCGTGCCGGGGAAGCACAAAATTAACCTTCACGCGATTTACGCGATAACCGACAAGCCCGTGCCGCGCGACGAGCTGCGCCCCGAGCATTTTGCCGCATGGGTTGAGTTCGCAAAGGAGAGGGGACTCGGTCTTGACATAAATCCGACGCTCTTTTCACATCCGCTTGCCGCGGACGGCCTGACTTTGTCGCATCCCGATGAAAAAATCAGACGTTTTTGGATAAACCACTGCAAGGCGATGAGAAGGGTCGGCGAGTTTTTCGGCAGGGAGCTTCAAGAAACCTGCGTCAACAACATATGGATACCGGACGGCTACAAAGACACGCCCGCCGACAGGATGGGTCCGCGCCGTCGTCTGAAGGACTCTTTAGACGAAATATTTTCCGAAAAGATTGACAGGCGCTGTCTGATTGATACAGTCGAGTCAAAGGTTTTCGGCATCGGCGTCGAAAGCTACACTGTCGGTTCGCACGAGTTTTATCTCAACTACGCCGCGAAAAACGACTGCTTATGTCTCCTTGACAACGGTCATTTCCATCCTACGGAGCTTGTGTCCGACAAGATTCCCTCAATGCTCCTTTTCTTCGACAAAGTCGCTCTTCATGTTACGAGGGGGGTCCGCTGGGACAGCGACCATGTCGTCATACTTGACGACGAGCTGCGTGAAATCGCCAAAGAAATAGTCCGCTGCGGCGCGCTTGACAGAGTGATAATCGGGCTTGATTATTTTGACGCGTCAATAAACCGTGTCGGTGCCTGGGTAACGGGCGTGCGAAACATGCGGAAGGCCCTGCTTTGCGCGCTGCTGACACCGCACAAGCAGCTTAAGGCGCTTCAGGACAGCGGCGACTTTTCAAGGCTTTTGGCAATAAGCGAGGAGCTGAAGCTTTTCCCGTTTGCGGACGTTTGGGCAGAGTTTTGCGAAAGGCAGGGAGTTCCCGCCGGTGCGGAGTGGTTTGATGAAATCGAGAAATATGAAAAAGATGTTTTGTCATTAAGAAAATAAATAATAATTAAGAGAAGGGAAACAATTAAAATGGACTTTAACGAGGTTTTAGGCAAAATAAAAGATTTGTTCGGCAAGATTGATTTTGGAGACATATGGGGCAAGGTCAAACCGTATATTTCAAAGATCGGCGATTTCCTTAAGAAAACTCCTTCTTTTTTCGCGGCGTTCATACTTCTTCTCACTGTCGCCGTCGATCCCGCCGCCGGCAGCACAGACTCCTCACACCTGATACATGAGGAGGCATCCGTCCTGCTTGACGCGTATTATATGGGTCAGGGCATCACAAATGACGGCACATATTATTACACAAGCGGCTCGCTGACAGCTTTAAAAATGACGGCAATAGCTAAATATGACATGAAAACAATGAAGCTTGTCAGCAAAAACACAAAGCCCCTGCCGAAGGATCTGCAAAAAAGAGGCAACGACCACATAGGCGGCATAAGCTTCTACAACGGCAAGATATATGCCGCCGTTGAGGACAGCAAGGCATATAAGCACCCATGCATAGCCGTCTTTGACGCCGCCACGCTTAAATATATAGCCCATTACGACGTCAACCCCTCAAGATTCCCCGATGGGATACCGTGGCTTGCCGTGAATCCCGAAACAGGGATGCTCTATGCCTCGGCATGGTCCGACACAAGCGTTTTACAGCAGTTTCAAATATCCGCCGTCATGGCTCATGTCAAGGAAATTGATCTTTGCGGCACAGGCGTGCTTGACAGGATTCAAGGCGGAGAGTTTTACGGCGGCAAGCTTTATCTTTCGGCAGACAACAAGGACAGCGGCAAAATCAAAAATGTCTATTCTGTCGATGTCGGCACAGGCTGTGTGAAGCTTGCGTTCACGCGCGACGTCGGAAAATCAGATTCGGAAGCCGAAGATATGACCGCGTTTTTAACTTCGGACGGCGCTGTTTTCCACGTCCTTGATTACAACAAGCTGCTGGGTGTTTACATCAGGAGCTATTCGGCGGACATTTCTGATTGACATGGATATAGCCTCATATTTTGAAAGAATCGGTCTTGTACACGACGCTGCCGAGCCTCTTGGAGCGGAGCTGCTTTTCAAGCTTCAATATGCTCATGTTACTAACGTGCCGTATGAAAACGCCGACATCGTGCGTGGCGTGCCGCTGTCTTTGGACACGGAACGGCTTTATGAAAAGATTGCAAGAAATCGGCGCGGCGGCTATTGCTTTGAGTTAAACGGCTTGTTCGGCGAGCTTTTGCGCCGTGTCGGATTTGATGTTAAGGCAGAGTATTTCGCCCGATTTCTGCGCGGCGAAAAGACAATACCAATGCGCCGCCACAGAGTTTTGCACGTGGCGGCCGACGGCTGTGACTTTATATGCGACGTCGGCATAGGCAACGTCGCCCCGAGGACGCCGCTGATTCTTGAGGAAGGCATCGTTCAAAGGCAGTTCGGCGAGACATACCGTTTCAGAAAAGACAGTTTTCTCGGCTGGGTTTTGGAGGAGCTGCACAAGGATTCATGGCGGGATGTATATTCCTTTACGGAGGAGCCGCAGCTTGAAGTCGATTTTGAGGCTGTCAGCTTTTTTTGCGAGCGCCACGAATCGTCGCCTTTCAACAAGGAATGGATGTTCAGCATCAAGACAGAAAACGGCAGAAAAACTCTTGACGGAAACATTTTCAAGGTTTTTTGCGGCAGCGAGCCTGTCAAGGTTACGGAGATTGACCCAAAAGACATTCCGACAGTTATGAAGGATGTTTTCGGGATTGCGCTTTGAGCGCGCTGTTTCAGACAATCAATCAACGCGAGGGCGCTTTTTAAAAGCTCAATTCAACCAAGGAGATAAAATATGTCTGTTTTAGTTACAGGAGGCGCCGGATATATCGGCTCTCACACCTGCGTCGAGCTTATCGGCGCCGGATATGATGTCGTTATCGCCGACAACTTCAGCAACAGCTCGCCGGAAGCGATAAGGCGTGTCGGCGAAATAACGGGTAAAAATTTAAAATACTATGACTGCGACATAAGGGACGCCGAACACCTCGGCAAGATTTTTGCGGAAAACAAGATAAGCTCCGTAATCCACTTTGCTGGTCTTAAAGCTGTCGGGGAAAGCGTTCAAAAACCGCTTGAATACTATGACAACAATATCGGCGGCACGATAGTCCTGCTTGAGGCAATGAAAAACGCCGGCTGTAAAAAGCTTGTTTTCAGCTCCTCGGCGACTGTTTACGGCGACGGCAACGCATCCCCTCTAAAGGAAGATATGCCGACGGGCGAAACGACAAATCCCTACGGCTCGACAAAGCTTTACATCGAGCGGATTCTTCAGGACATTCATGTCTCCGACAGCGAATGGGGGATAACAATCCTAAGGTATTTCAATCCCATAGGCGCACATAAAAGCGGGCTTATCGGCGAAAATCCGCGCGACATACCAAACAATCTCATGCCTTATATATCCCAAGTGGCTGTCGGCAGGCTTTGCCGACTTAACGTGTTCGGAGACGACTACGACACGCGCGACGGCACAGGCGTCAGGGACTATATTCATGTTTCCGACCTTGCGGACGGTCATGTCAAGGCGCTCAAAAAGACGCTCGCCGAAAACGGCGTCCGAATTTATAACCTTGGCACAGGCAAAGGCGTCAGCGTGCTTGAGCTGATAAGGGCGTTTGAAAAAGCGTCCGGCAAAAAAATTGATTACAAAATTGCTCCGCGGCGCGACGGCGATGTCGTGGTTTGCTACGCCGACGCCGACAAGGCGATGCTTGAGCTGGGATGGCGGGCAAAAAGAGACATACTTGAGATGTGTGAGGACACATGGAGATGGCAAAAAAATAACCCCGAGGGATTTTAAGGAAAGGTTAATGGATTATATTATTAATGATTTGTCTCCGGAGCGCGCGGTGCTCGTCGGCGTCGACACAGGCGAATTTGACATCGAAAGCTCGTTTGACGAGCTTGAGGAGCTTGCCGAAACGGCGGGCGCAAAAGTCGTCGCGCGATTTTCACAAAAGCGCGCGAGGCCTGACACGGCCACATACATTGGCCAAGGTCGGCTTGCGGAGCTGAAATCAATTTGCGAGGCCGACGACATTGAATTGCTTATTTTTGACTGCGAGCTGTCGCCGTCTTTGCAGAGGAATATCGAAACACGGACAGACGTGCGCGTAATCGACAGGACAATTTTAATTCTTGACATTTTCGCCGCCCACGCGATGAGCGGCGAAGGAAAGCTTCAAGTCGAGATAGCGCAGCTTAAATATATGCTCCCGCGCCTCGGCGGCAAGGGAACGTCGCTGTCGCGGCTCGGCGGAGGCATCGGCACAAGAGGACCCGGAGAAACAAAGCTTGAGTCCGACAGGCGGCATATCAGACGGCGGATCAAAAGCCTTGAAGGCGAGCTTTCAAATCTAAAAAAACGGCGCGAGCTGCTGCGCGAGCGGCGGCGCAAGAACGGTGTCTTTACAGTCGCCATAGTCGGATACACAAACGCGGGCAAAAGCACCCTGATGAACGCACTCACAAGCGCCGGAGTGCTGACGATGGACAAGCTTTTTGTGACGCTTGACCCGACTTCAAGATCCTTGGCGCTGCCAAGCGGGCGAAACGTAATGCTTGTTGACACCGTCGGGCTTATTCGCCGCCTGCCCCACCACCTTGTCGAAGCTTTTTTGTCAACTCTTGAGGTCGCCGCCGCCGCCGATGTCATTCTGAATGTTTGCGACGCGTCAAGCGACGAGTGTGTCGAGCATCTTCGCGTCACCGACGAGCTTTTGGACAGGCTCGGATGCGCTCAAAAGCCAGTTATATCTGTTTTAAACAAATGCGACCTTGTCGCCGGAATCGCCGACTTGCCCGTCATAGGCAAAAGCGTCATGATTTCCGCGCTGACAGGCAAGGGGCTTGACAAGCTCCTTTTGCAAATAGACAAAGAGCTTCCGCCCACCCGAAGGCAGGCGGAGCTGCTGTTCCCATATTCCATGCTCGGTTCTGTGGCGCGGCTCAGAAGGGACGGCGTTATTCACACAGAGGAGTTCAGGGAGGACGGCATCTACGTCAGGGTAACTGCGGAAATCAGCTTGCTTGACAGCTTTAAGCACTTCTTCCTTTGAAAGTATCAGACCGCTCGACAGCAGATTTTTTCATCCCGGGTTCAGCGCCCTTCACGCTGAACATCTCGCTCACACTTAGATGTCTCAACCACACTTAGATGTCTCAAACCTTTTTCACAAAGCTTTGTATCAATCATTTCAAAACAATCGGCGTGTCCGCTTTGTGTTTTTTCCGCCCAATGGCGCACGAAAAGGTTTTTTTGGATATTACCGTGATTGCCGATTTCGCGTCCGACGGTCTTTGTCCCGCGGCGTTTCCGAATATGCCGGCATTCCAAATATGCCCGGCGTTTTGCGCAAAGTTTCTGTCCGTTCCCGCCATTCTTAATCATTTCAAAAATGCGGTTTGCCGCTTTGTTTCTCGGAACGCCGTTAAAGCAAGGATTATTACGGGGGGCCGCCGCGCTGATTTGCCTGTTGCTTCTCAACCTCACGCCGCTTTTAAACACGGCTTCCTTGAGGCATAATCTTGTTGCTTTG
The DNA here is from genome assembly GCA_012523185.1 of Clostridiales bacterium. Lineage (GTDB taxonomy): Bacteria > Bacillota > Clostridia > Oscillospirales > Acutalibacteraceae > UBA1425. The sequence goes on along the minus strand of JAAYIY010000016.1, from coordinate 4,069 downwards.
CTTTTTTTGTCTTGTCAATTTTAAAAGCCGCTTTCAACTGCAAAAACGCAACAAAAACAGACAATAGAACATAACTGATTCTTGTTTTTTGCGCGTTCAAGACGACCCACGCTTATTTTTTGCGCTTTGATTGAAAAAATTCATACGCCGTTTGTCTAAATAATGAAAGTTTTAGTTGATTTTTCATTTTATATATTGTATAATACATTTACCCGAACATTTGTACTATTAATATTTTATCATATCTTGAAAGGGCTTGATACCATGTCGGACAAAGAAAAAGCGCTCGAAACAGCGCTGCACCAGATTGAAAAGGCTTACGGAAAAGGCACAATAATGCGGCTTGGTCAAAACGGCGGGATGCACATCGAATCGATTTCCACAGGCTCGATTGCGCTTGACGCCGCGACGGGCATCGGCGGCTTGCCGAGAGGCAGGATTATTGAGATTTACGGCCCCGAGTCGTCAGGAAAGACAACGCTGGCTTTGCACGTCGTCGCCGAAGCTCAGAAAGCGGGCGGCGAAGCGGCGTTTATTGACGCCGAGCACGCGCTTGACCCTGTTTATGCCTCCAATCTTGGCGTCGATATTGATTCGCTGCTTGTTTCACAGCCTGACAACGGCGAGCAGGCCCTTGAAATTGCCGAGGCGCTTGTCCGCTCCGGCGCGATAGACGTGGTTGTCATTGACTCTGTCGCCGCGCTTGTGCCGCGCGCTGAGATTGACGGTGAAATGGGCGATTCACACATGGGGCTGCACGCGCGGCTCATGTCGCAGGCGCTGCGCAAGCTGGCGGGCGCGATTTCAAAATCAAACACAATAATAGTTTTCATAAACCAGCTTAGGGATAAAGTCGGAGTTATTTACGGCAGCTCCGAGACGACGACAGGCGGCAGGGCGCTGAAGTTTTACGCCTCAATCCGCATGGACGTCCGCCGTGTGGAGCAATTAAAGGGTTCGGGCAACGAGTTTATCGGCTCAAGGACAAAAGTAAAAATAGTCAAAAACAAGGTTGCTCCACCGTTTAAAGACGCCGAATTCGACATAATGTACGGTCAGGGCATTTCTAAGACAGGAGAGATACTTGACCTTGCCGTCAAGCTTGATATTGTAAACAAAAGCGGGTCATGGTTTTCATACGGCGACACAAGGCTCGGTCAAGGGCGCGACAATGTCAAGGAATATATCGGTCAAAATCCCGACCTTTTAAAGGAGCTTTCCGAAAAGGTGAAGGACAATATGGACAAGCTTGCGCAGGCAGGCAAAGTCGCGGCTTCAAGCAAAAAGGGCAGCTCCGCTGGCTTTGACCGTCCCACAACCCTCACGCCGACAAGAGCTTCCGCCAAGGCGCAGATAGACATCACTGTTGACGATGACGAATAACGCCGAAGATTCCTTTAAAATCGAAATAAAACGCGGCAAGGGCGACAAGATACATATTTACGCAAACGGCGAATATTCCGCCACAGTTGATTTTGCTTACTGGTTTTCGTCAGGTGTGCCGCACGGCTGCATCCTTGACGGCGATGAGTTTTGCCGCCTGATTTCCTCACTGGAGGAGCGCAGAGCCTGCAACAAGGCGCTTGACATTCTTTCCTTGCGCGACCACAGCAAAAAAGAGCTTTTAACAAAGCTTAAGCTGAAATTTTCGGCAGAGGCGGCGGAAAAAGCCGTCACAAAGGCAGAGGAAGCCGGTCTTATCGACGACGAAGCTTTTGCCCGCAAGCTTTCCGCCGAGCTTTTCAGACGAAAAAGATACGGGCCGGACAGGATAAAAAGCGAGCTGATTTTTAAGGGGATTTGCCGTGAGGACGCCGACGGGTTCGCAGCGGAGCTTGACATTGACGTCACAGAGTGTATTATTGAACTGTTAAGGACAAAGTTTTCCGGCTCGCTTTCAAACGAAAAAGACACGCGGCGGACATTTAATTCGCTGATGAGGATGGGATATCGCGCCGGCGACATAAAGAGCGCTTTGCGCGGCTTCACGCAGGAAACGGAAGAAATCTGACAGGGAGTGGATATTTATTGAGAGTCGGACTTGTTTCTCTCGGCTGCCCGAAAAATCAGGTTGACGCCGAAATGATTCTTGCTTCACTGCGTTGGGACGGAGCTGAAATTGTCGACTGCACAGACGGCGCTGATGTTGTGATAATAAACACCTGCGCATTCATAGACGACGCGAAAAAAGAGGCGATAGACAGCATCCTTGACATGGCGGAGCTAAAAAAAGAGGGTGTCGTCGGCAAAATTATCGTCACCGGCTGCCTTTCACAGGCGCACGGCTCCGACATTTTAAAAGAAATGCCCGAAGTTGACGCCGTCGTCGGAATCGGCGCCAACAGCCGAATCGCCGATATTGTGAAGTCTGTGGCGGGCGGCGAAACTGTTTTTGACTGCCCCGACGTTTCGTGCATGTGCCTTGAGGGTCAAAGGCTCCTCACAACGCCTGAATATTGGGCATACCTTAGAATATCCGACGGCTGCTCCAACAAATGCTCCTACTGCGCCATTCCCGGAATGCGCGGCGGCTTGCGCAGCAGAAAAATCGAAACAATCGTAGAGGAAGCGCGCCAGCTTGCCGCGGCAGGCACAAAGGAGATTGTTCTGATAGCTCAGGACACAACGGCATACGGCCGCGACATTTACGGCGAGCATAAGCTTCCGGCTCTGCTTAACAAGCTTTGCTCCGTGAGCGGAATCGAGTGGATAAGGCTCCTTTACTGCTACCCCGACGAGGTGACGGACGAGCTGATTGATGTCATGGAGTTTCAGCCCAAGGTGTTAAAATATATTGACCTGCCCCTTCAGCACGCCGACGATAAGATATTAAAGGCGATGAACAGACGCGGCTCACAGGCGGATATCAGAAGCCTTGTCGGCAAGCTGCGCCGCCGCATACCCGATATAGTCATCAGGACGACTTTAATCACGGGCTTCCCCGGTGAGGGCGAGGACGAATTTGAGCGGCTTGCGGTGTTTGTCAACGAGCTTGAGTTTGACCGTTTGGGCTGCTTTGTGTTTTCGCCGCAGGAGGGCACCGCCGCGTTTTCGCTTCCGGGAGATGTTGATGAAGAAACAAAAATACGGCGGCGGGAAATAATCATGGAGGATCAGCTCCGCATAGCCGAGGAAAAGAATCTCAAAAAGATAGGAACGGCATTCAAGGTGCTTGTTGAAGAATATGACGCTTATACGGACAGCTATACAGGCAGGACATATATGGACGCGCCGGAGATTGACGGTTTTGTCACCTTCACGTCGCAAAAGACATTTAATCCCGGCGATTTTGCGGATGTTGTAATAACAGGCTGCCGTGATTACGATCTTTTGGGCAGAGCCAAATAAAGCAAAACAGGAAGGATTAAAAGAATGAACATTCCAAACAAGCTGACAATCGCAAGGATGCTGATCACGCCTGTTTTTTTGGCTGTTATATTGATGGACTTCCCGCATAAGTTTATTGTGTCGGCTGTTGTGTTTGTTATCGCGTCGCTGACTGACTTTATGGACGGCAGGCTTGCGAGGAAAAATAACGAAATCACAGTTTTTGGAAAGCTTTTGGATCCTGTCGCCGACAAAATGCTGACAACGGCCGCCATGCTTGCCTTTATGAAGATGGGACTTTGTAATATATGGGTCGTCATGATTGTGCTGACGCGCGAATTTGTGATTACCTCCGTTCGGCTTGTCGCGTCTGCTCAAGGCGTCGTCATTCCCGCAAATATGTGGGGCAAAGTAAAAACCGCGTGTCAGATGACTTTTACAATTCTCATACTTGTCCTTGGAGAGCTTCAGGAGACGTTTAATATTTTCAGATTTATAAAGTTTATCGGGTTTGAGGAGTTTTCAGGTATACTGCTTTGGATAACGGCCGTGCTGACAGTCATTTCAGGCTTGACATACCTTGCCGAAAGCAGAAAGACCATTGACTTTTCATCCTAAGGCAACACCGCGCAATGAGCGGCTGAAGCCTTTGTTGCACGCTTGCTTGCATCTTTTCCGTCATATCGCCCAAAAATGCTCGGCAATACAAAAAGTATTGCCTGCGCTTTTTAGACAATCTGAC